>JANMNM010000333.1:0-35481 GCA_031373905.1 Gemmatimonadaceae bacterium
GTCCGACTCACTGAAGTCGTATCCGTTCACGCACTATGCCGACCCGGTCTGGGACACGCGGCGCATGAACAACATCCTCGCACACTTCGTGACCGCGCATTTCGACGTGCAACTGAAGGGAGACACCACTCGACTGCCGTATCTGCAGGTGGTACCGAGCGGCAAGGATGCCGTGTGGGCCATCGATCGCGCCGGCACGGCGCAGCCCACGCACACGTACTGGAAAGGGTTCAAGCGAGGCACGGCGGCGGGGTTGATGCTGGAACACCAGGTCGCCGGCGACAGTCCACGCCGGTAGGTGCGTCACTCGCTCACAAGCCGGTCCGGCTGACGACCAGAGAGCGCGCAGGCCGTCACGACCAGCCAAAGCCGTTCTGAATCGGGTAGCCATATGATCCTATCACGGTGGGTATCGTGAAGTTCCGACGAGAGCGTCCTGACAGCCACCCAGGCCAGCAGACAAATAGGGGCCCGTTCCATGAACGGGCCCGTTTTCAGCGCGTCGCAAGTCACTGAACGGCAATGACTCATACAGACTTACGAGAGACAAACCAACAGATTACGACAGTTGTGCGGAAGATTTACCACAGAGCATCCAATCCGACACCCGCACTCCGACATCATGTGGGCGTGCAGACTCTCTCGTGACTTGTTCACACACTGTCGTCACCTGCGCAGAATCTCGGTGTCGGAATCGAGAAACGGCCACGCGTGCGCAGTCCGGGTTCGCCGCTGTTCACTGCGAGACCGCTCCGGTGCCGGCGGCGCGTCTGGCATGAGCGCGGGTTGTCACGTGTCACGAGGCCATGTGGCGCGCGACGCGCTGCCGTGCTAGGCTCCGGGATGTATGTGCCCAAAGCGTTTCAGACGAACGACCGGGCGGAACTGGTGGCATTCATGCGTGCGCACTCGTTTGCGACGCTCGTGTCCGCCGACCCGGGTGGCCTTCTCGCGACACACCTGCCGGTCGTGATCGAGGACGACGGCGAGACGATCAGGATCAGCGGCCATGTCGCTCGACAGAATCCGCACGTCGCAGCGTTCGACGGTCAGACGCCTACGCTCGTGATCTTCACCGGTGCGCACGGCTACGTTCCGGCCTCAGTGTACGAGTCTGCCGACAGCGTGCCAACGTGGAACTACATCGCGGTGCACGCGACGGGTGTGGCAGGCGCGGTGTCACTGACGGACCAGCGTCCGGCTGTGGACACCGCGATGCATGGCATGGTGGAGACCTATGACCCGGCCTACCACTCGCAGTACGCGGCATTGAGCGAGCACTATCGTGAGGGCATGTTACGCGGCATCGTGGTCTTCTCGCTGGTGGTCACGAGGCTCGAAGGCACGGCCAAATTATCGCAGAACAAGAACCCGGACGATCGACTCGCCGTCGAGGCGCACCTGCTCGCGCAAGCCGACCCAGCGGCGCGTGCAACGGGTGCCTCGATGCGTGAACGTCGGGAAAGCGTCTGACGGCGCCATCCGCGGTCTGGGCGCGGCATTTCGGCGTGCAGGCCGTCGGAGCGCGCTACGCGGCGACCTCTGAATGCGTGAGATTCGCTGCCTGCGCACGAATTGGGCGTGCCGGCCACGAGACAGCGATTGAGACCATGGCTCGCGTCAGTGCAAGCTCACAGCAGTGTCGTATGGCGAAGGGACATCGGTACGCAGGCCCCCTCGTCGGGACAGGCTGATCGCCGCCGAGGCCGACTCGTGGCCGTCACGACGCATGTCGGATCGCCACTGCGATGTGACGGCGCAAAAAGCCCCCCGCGGATACGCGGGGGCTTTCACGTCTGACGCAGGAGCGTGCTGCCGATTGGACAGCCAGCGGGCAAGACCCTGACGAAACAGCCCGTGTCGGTTTGGATGCTCTGTCGTGATTCTGGCGACCCGCCGTCGTAACTTCCTCGCAGTCTCCTGCAGCAGCTGGAGCTGGAGTCTGCGGCTGTACGCGACGGTGCCTGGCTCGTGCCTCGCCTCGAAGATCTGGCCGAAGGAGTACTCCGGAAACACGACCGCGTACTCCCGCTGGGCGGCGTTGAGCGCCGCGTACTGCACGTTGAAGAGATCGTTGCCGAGCGGGAGGTGCGGCCCATCGTTATTCATGATATGTCCGTCCGATAGATTTGCGTGCCGGAACCGGCAGCCTCCCGACCGTGCGGCAGCGCGTTCGGGAGGCTGCGTGACATATCGAGGAGAACGACGCGTGAGACACATCGCCCCGATCATCGTCGCCAGCCTGTGCGTGGCGTGCGGCAGCTCGTCCAGCACCCCGGTCACGCCGCCGACGACCAATCCCCCGGTGGTCCAGCCACTCCGCCCGGCCAAGTGGGCGCTGGCCTGGGCCGATGAATTCGAGGGCGCCACGCTGGACGTGTCCAATTGGATCGCGGTTGACGGGGCGGCGAACGTCAACAACGAGCTGCAGTTCTACACTCCGCAGGATGTCTACCTCGAGAACGGGGACCTGGTCCTGCGCAGCCAGCGGCGCACCTTCGGCACCCGGCAGTATTCGTCGGGTCAGGTGCGCACCGGCACGAAGCGGGTCGTGCGCATCGGGCAGGCGGTCGAGTGGAGGACGCAGATCCCCTCGGGCAAGGGCATCTGGCCCGCGAACTGGCTGGTGAACACGCCCTGCACCGGCATCACCGGCTGCGGCTCCGACTGGCCGCCGGAGATCGACGTCATGGAGATCCGGGGCAGCGCGCCGGACATCAACCTGATGACGCACTGGTGGGGCCGCTTCCCGGCCCAGGGACACCAGACCACCGAGTACAGCGGCGCCACCCTCTCCCAGGGCTACCACACGTATCGGGTCGAGTGTTTTGCCGACAGCATCATCTGGTACATCGACGGGGTGCAGCGCGCGAAGCACACCTCCAACATCGCGGTCGGCGAGCTGCAGCTCGTCATGAACACCGCCGTGGGTGGCGACTTCGATGGCAACCCGGTCCCAGCCACAGTCTTTCCGGCGTATCACCGCATCGACTACGTGCGCGTGTATCGCGACACGGCGAATGTGCGCTGACGGCTCCGACATCCTGGTGGTGTCCAGCGCAACGGCAGCACACTCCGTCTCCAGATGATCGTCTTCATGCGCCCCAGGCCAGCCCGCCAGTTCTGCCGCGCGGCACGCACGGCGCTCCTCGTGCGCGCGCTCCCGCTGCTCGCCGTGGTGAGCTGCCGCGGGGACGGCGGCGGCGAGGTGTTCGAGTTGCTCTCGCCAGAACGCACCGGCGTGACGTTCGCCAACACCATCACCACCAGCGACTCGCTCAACGCCCAGACGGACCCCTACATCTACAACGGCGGGGGGGTCGCGGTGGGCGACATCGACAACGACGGGCGGCCGGACCTCTTCTTCACGGGCAACATGGTCTCGAGCCGGCTCTACCTGAACAAGGGCGGGCTGCGCTTCGACGACATCACCGATACCGCAAAAATTGGCACCACGCGCTGGGCGACCGGGGCGACCATGGTCGACATCAACAACGACGGCTGGCTCGATATCTACGTCTCCGTCTCCGGACCGGCGTGGTCTTCGGGGGCCGCACGCACGAACCAGCTCTTCATCAACAATCACGACCGGACGTTCACCGAGGCGGCCGCGCGCTTTGGTCTCGCCGACACCAGCTTCACCACGCAGGCGGCCTTTCTCGACTACGACCGCGACGGGTGCCTCGACCTGTTCCTGCTCAACAACTCACCGGCCGATTTCGGGCGTGGCGACGCGCCGATGCGGGCATCGGACAAGGCGGGCAACACCCCCGGCGGCGCCAACCTGCTGTACCGCAACACCTGTCACGGCACATTCACCACCGTGTCGGTGCCGGCGGGAATCGTCCCCGGTCCCGGCTACGGGCTCGGTGTCGGCGTGGCCGACCTCAATGGCGACGGCTGGCCCGACATCTACGTGTCCAACGACGGCGGCCCCAACGATGTGCTGTACATCAACAACCGCGACGGCACGTTCACGGACAAGGCCGCGCGTTCGCTGAAGCATACCAGCCTGGCCGGCATGGGCGTCGACATCGCCGACTTCAACAACGATGGCTGGCCCGACATCATGCAGGTGGACATGCAGCCGGCCGACCTGGCGCAGCGCAAGCGCATGAGCGGCAGCGCCAGCTACGATGGCGTGCTGGCGGCGCGCAGCCGCGGCGTGCGCGACGACTACGCCGTGAACGCGCTGCAGCTGAGCAACGGTGTGACAGCGGCCGGCGATGTCGTCTTCAGCGAGGTGGCGCACCTGGCCGGCGTCCCGGCAACGGACTGGAGCTGGAGCGCGCTCTTCGCCGACTTCGACAACGACGGGCTGAAGGACATCTTCATCGCCAACGGCTATCCCAAGGCGATGAATGATCTCGACTACCAGACAGCGGCCAACAGCGCCGCCCGATCGGGAGACACCAGGCGCGCCCGCCAGCTCCTGAAGGAGCTCTACGCGTACGAGATCGCCAGCTACGTCTTCCAGAACAACGGCGACCTCACCTTCACCGATCGCAGCGCGGCCTGGGGCGTGAAGAAGCCGGGCTTTGCCTACGGCGCCGCGTACGCCGACCTCGACGGCGACGGCAGGCTCGATCTCGTCGTCAGCAACATCGACGGTCCCGCGTCGATCTATCACAACATCCAGCCGGCTGACAGCGCCCATCACTACCTGGCCGTCTCGCTGGTGGGTGATTCGACCAACACACGCGGTGTCGGTGCCACGCTGAACCTGGTCGCCGGCGGGCAGCGGCAGCAGCTCTACAACTCGCCCACGCGCGGCTTCATGTCGAGCATGGACGGGCCGCTGCACTTCGGGCTGGGACGCGCCGTGCGCGCAGACACCCTCGAGGTGCTGTGGCCAAACGGTCAGCGACAACTGCTCACCAATCTCGCGGCGGACCGGGTGGTGGTGGTGAAGGCGGCCGACGCCGCGCCACTCCCGGCTGCGGCGCCGACCGGTGCCCCGAGCCCGGCACCGGCCGTACGGTTTTTCACGTCAGTCGATGCGTCGCAGGGCCTGGCCTACGCCCACCCGGTGCCGACCCTGGTGGACTACCGCGTGCAGCCGTTGCTGCCCACCATGCCGTCGCGCCAGGGACCGCCGATGGCGGTCG
The DNA here is from genome assembly GCA_031373905.1 of Gemmatimonadaceae bacterium. GTDB lineage: Bacteria > Gemmatimonadota > Gemmatimonadetes > Gemmatimonadales > Gemmatimonadaceae > JACMLX01. The sequence goes on from JANMNM010000333.1 coordinate 5,109, forward strand.
GCGACGTGAATGGCGACGGGCTGGATGACCTGTTCGTCGGGGGCGCCAACCGGCAGCCCGGCACGCTCTTCCTCCAGCAGAAGGACGGGCGATTCCTCAAGCCGCCGCAGCAGCAGCCGTGGGCATCCGACTCGCTGTTCGACGACTGGGGCGCGCTGCTCACGGACCTGAACGGCGATGGTCGGCCCGACCTGTACGTGTCGAGCGGCGGATACCAGCTGGCCCCCGGATCGCCGTCACTGCAGGATCGGCTTTACCTCAATGCGGGCGATGGACGCTTCACCCGCGCGCCGTCGGGGGCACTGCCGCCCATGTTGGCGAGCACGGGTGCCGTGCGCGCCGGCGACTTCAACGGCGACGGTCGCCCAGACCTGTTCGTGGGCGGCCGCCTGACGCCGCGCAACTACCCGGCACCCGCGCGCAGCTACCTGTTGCGCAACGACGGCGACCACTTCACCGACGTCACCGGGCAGGTCGCACCCGAGCTGGCCAAGTCCTTCGGCATGAACACCGATGCCGCCTGGGTGGACTTCGACGGTGACCTCAAGCTGGACCTCGTGACCGTCGGCGAGTGGATGCCCATCCAGTTCTGGCGGAACGACGGCACCCGCCTGCACGACGTGACCGCGTCGCTCAAGCTCCCACCGCTGCGTGGCTGGTGGTACAGCATTGCCGTGGCCGATGTGGACCACGACGGCCGCCCCGACCTGGTCGCGGGGAATCTCGGGCGCAACAGCGCCTGGGCTACGTCGACCACCAGCCCGCTGAGCCTCTACGCCGCACCATTCACCGGCGGCCAGACGTCCGACATCCTGCTGGCGCAGCGGGTGGGCACGAAGGAATTCCCCATCGCCTCGCTTGGCACGCTGTCGCAGACCATCTACACCATCGGCGTGCAGTTTCCAACCAACGGCACCTTCGCGTCGGCGTCGCTCGACCAGCTCTTCAGCGCGGCACAACTCTCGGCCGCTGTGCACTACCAAGCGGACACCTTCAGCAGCCTCGTGTTGCGCAATGACGGCGGCAAGGCCTTCAGTGCCGTCCCGTTGCCCACGCTGGCGCAGATCGCACCCATCCGCGGCATCGTGCCCTTCGACGTGGACGGCGACGGACACCTGGATCTCATCGTGGCCGGGAATCTCTACGATGTGGAGCCCAACACACCGCGTGTGGATGCCGGCAACGGCCTGTGGCTTCGTGGCGACGGGCACGGGCACTTCACCCCGGTGTCGCCGCGGGAAAGCGGATTCCTGACGCCGCACAACGTGGCCGGGCTGGCGCTGCTCAGGATGGCGGCCGGGCACGCGGTGGTTGCCGCCAACACCGGCGATTCGCTGCAGGTGTTCCGCATCGGCACACGCAAACACGGCACTAGTACCGAGGTACCAGTGCCGTGAGCGCCGTGCCGTTCCCGGTGGCTGAGCCGATTTACCAGCCCGGGTTCTGTGTCAGGCCACCGCCCTTGCCCTTGCTCAACTGGATCTGGATGGTCGGGATCGGGAAGAGCGCATGCCGACTCGCGACCGCTGCCGCGCCACCCAGTTGCAGCCGGCGCGTCTTCTCGACGGTGATGTAGGCGTTGAGCACCGTCTCAGCGATCCCCCAGCGTCGCAGGTCGTAGAAGCGCTGGCCTTCCATGGCCAGCTCCAGCCGGCGTTCGTCGCGCACGGCGTTGCGGGCCACGGTCTGCGAGGTCCAAGGGGTGGTGTACGTGCCGATCCGGTAGTTGGCGTAGGCGGCAGTGCGGGGATCGGTGATCGGCACGGCGATGGTCGCCGCGTCGGTGCCCGGGCCCTGCACGAGCGTGCCCGCGCGGGTGCGGATCTGGTTCACGATGGCGCGGGCGTTCTCGAGCGTGCCCGCTTCCACTTCCGCCTCGGCGAGCATCAGCAGCAGGTCGGCATAGCGGAAGATGTGGATGTTCACCGAGTTGAGCTGGGTGTTGTTCCAGCCCACCAGGCTCACCGCGCCGCTGGCCTTCTCGTGCACGTGCTTCTTGTTGCTGTACACACCGCCGTACGACGGCGAGCGAATCCAATCCGGCGAGTGCGGTCCCCAGTCCTTGTACGGCACGCCATCGCGACCCACGGTGAAGTCTAGGCGCGGGTCCACCGGCGTCTTCACCGCGGCCGTGAAGTTGGCGCTGCTGGCGTTCCAGTTCACGTTGGTCTGCGAGGCCGGCAGCCCGGTGGTCACGTCGGTGGCGAAGAAATTCACCAGGTTCTGCGACGGCTGGTGGAAGCCGCAGCAGCCGAACGGGCTGCCCGAGTGCGGGAAGGTCAACCGATCGCCGTAGTTGGCGTTGTTGCCGTTCGACTCACCATCGTTGGCCGACGCCTGGTACGCGAGGATCGTCTCGCGGCCGTTCTCGAAGGCGGAGAAGCCGGTCCACACCTTGTCGAAGCTCGACTCCAGCGCATACGGGCCCGAGTTGCGCACGTCACGCAGCGTCGCCAGGGCGTTGGCGAACTCGGCGTTGGACATCTGCACGCGACCCTTGTACGCCTTGGCCGTCCAGGACGTGACGCGGGCCTTGTCGCCGTTGCGCGGGCTGGCCGGCAGCAGCGCGATGGCCGCGTCGAGGTCCTTGATGATCTCAGTCGCCGCCTGCGCCTTGGTCATGTTGGCCTTGGAGAAGTCGGTGTCCGTCTCGCGATAGTAGGGAATGTTGCCCCACAGGCGCCACGCCTCGAAGTGGTAGTGCGCCCGCAGGAAGGTGGCCTCACCCTCGATGCTTCTGGCATCGGCGACCGAGATCTCTCCCGGCTTCGCCGAGGTCACCGACTTGAGCAGGTTGATGGTCGCGTTGCTGCGCACCACGCCTTCGTACATGGCGCGCCACTTGTCATTCAGCTCGCTTTCCACGCCGGGCGCCGACCACTGGTACTGCTCGACCGGGTCGATGTTGGGCTGGTCGGTGGCTTCCGACCCCTTGTAGGCGTCGTCGCTGGTGACGCTGCCCCAGATCCAGTTGCTGGCGGCCGACGCCCAGGAGCCGCCGACGCCGGTCGTGAAGTCCAGCTGCCGGTAGGCCGCCATCAGCGTGCCCTCGACGCCGCTCTTGGTGGCCAGCGTCCCGGCATCGAGCGTCCCCTGCGGCACGGATGCATCAGTCAGGAAGTTCTTGCATCCGGCGATGGCGCCGGCGGACACCGTCAGCGCTGCGACCCCGAGGATCAGGCGCTTCCTCGCTGCGTAGTTCATCGTGTTCCTCTGAGTGAAGAAATGCATCGGTCAGAACGAGGTCGTGATGCCGATCGAGAACGTGCGACTGCTGGGGTACACGCCGGTGTCCACGCCGCGGAACTGGTCGCGCACGTCACCCGCCGCGCCGAACGCGTTGCCGTTCGGGAGCGACGGATCGAGGCCGGAGTAGCCAGTGATCGTGAACAGGTTCTCTGCCTGCACGTACACGCGCGAGGCCGAGACCCAGCGGGCAATGGACGCCGGGACGTTCCAGCCGATCTGCACGTTGCGCAGGCGCACGTACGAGCCGTCCTCCACGTAGTAGCTGCTGATCGCCTTGCTGTACGTGTCGTTCTGGTCGAGGATCGGGTACTTCGCGCTGAGGTTCGTGGGCGTCCACGAGTTCTCCAGCAGGTCCTTCCGCACGTTCGTGGAGAAGTCGCGGAACACGTAGAAATCCTTCTGGGCATCGAAGATCTTGTTGCCGAAGGAGCCGAAGACCGACGCGCTGATGTCGAAGTTGCCGCGGCGGTAGCCGAGCTCGAAGCTGGACGTGAAGCTCGGGTGCGGCGACCCGATGATGGTGCGGTCGGCGGCCGTGACCTGCCCGTCGCCGTTGACGTCCACGAACTTGATGCGGCCCGGTGCGGCGCCATCCTGCTTGGGCGAGGCGGTCACGTCGGCCGCGTCACGGAAGTAGCCGTTGGCCTGGAGGCCGAAGAACGAGCCGATCGGCCGCCCCACCTGGTTGATGATCGCGTTGCCGATACGGGTCGAGATCGGGCCGAAGAAGAAGTCCTGCTGCCGTCGATCGACACGATCTTGTTCTTGTACCGGCTGATCGCGCCGCTGACGTTCCAGCTGTTCCCCTGGTGGCTGAGGGAGATGTCGAAGCCGCGGTTGTTCATCCGGCCGATGTTGACGATCGGCGGTGCGGCGATGCCGGCCGCGCCCGGCAGCGCCGGGTCGAACAGCAGGTTGTTGGTGGCACGGTCGTACACGTCGATGATGAGGCTCACGCGGTTGTCGAACAGCGAGAGATCCGCACCGGCGTTGGTCGACCGGTTCTCTTCCCACTTGAGGTTGGGGTTGCCAAGCGAGACCTGGCGATAGCCCGCCCGCACCGTGTTGTTCGAGCCGATGATGTCGTAGTACGTGTCGCCGTTGGCGCCGCCGAACTGGTTGAGCGTGCGGCCCGACGGAATGGACTGGTTGCCGGTCACGCCGTAGCCCACGCGCAGCATGGCGTCCGAGATGACCCTGTTGCCCTTCATGAACGGTTCCTTCGAGATGCGCCAGCCGAGGCCGAAAGCCGGGAAGGTGCCCCAGCGGCTGTTCGGCCCGAGGCGCGACGACCCGTCACGACGCACGGTGACGCTGGCGATGTACTTCTCGTCGAAGTTGTAGTCCGCCTTGCCGAAGAACGACAGCAGCGCGCTCTCACCGCCCGAGCTGGACACCGACCGGGTGTTGGCATCGCCCAGCGCGTCCTGGATGTAGCGCGAGTTCGGGTCCGTGGACAGCAGGTTGGACAGCGCCCCGTTGATGAACCGGCTGGTGCCGGCGTTGGCTTCCTGGCCGACCAGCACGGAGAGGTTGTTCGCCCCGAAGCCCCGGGTGTACTTGGCCGTGTTGCTCCAGGTCCAGTCGGTGGCCGAGCTGCTGTTCTCGAAGACCGAGTTGCTGAAGCTCGGTTCCGAGTTTTCCGGCGTGATGGCGTTGTAGCCGCTGAAGTTCCCCTGGTTCACGCTGAAGCCGAAGCTGCTGCGCAGGGCCATCGACGGGATCGGGGCAAGCCCGGCGAACACGTTGCCGAAGACGCGGTTGTTGCGGCCGATGTTGTCGCGGGCCTCGAACGCGGCCTTGAGCGGGTTGGTGTTGTTGCCCAGGCCGACGGCCTTGCCGGAGGCGAAGTTGCCGTTGATGTCGCGGATCGGCACCACCGGCTGCATCAGGATGTTCTTGCCGATCAGGGCGGTCTCGCCGGTCTCGTCGTTCGGCAGGCCGCCGAACTGCCGCTCGGCCGAGATGCCCACGTTCTCACCGAAGGTCAACTTGCCGCGCGTGAACTGCGTGTTGGCGCGGACGCTGACGCGGCGGAAGTTGTTGTACGCCGCCGTGCCGTCCTGGTTGAAATAGTTGAACGAGATGCCGTACTGGTTGCCGGTGCCCGACCCCGTGATGCTGAGGTTCGCGTCCGTCACCTGGCCCGGATCGCCGAAGACGGCCTTCCACCAGTTGGTCCCGGGGCTGCCCGCCATGATCAGGCTGTTCGGGTAGGAGTACTTCGCGGGGTCCACGCCCGTGGGGCGGCCGAACGCGTCGGTGCCGGTGCGCGTGTCATTCGCGGCAAAGGTGTACGCGGGAACGCTCGGAGCGTTCGGGTCACCGTAGATGTTGGTCGGGACCGGTAGCCCGGCGTTCTGGTACGCCTTCTTGACGACGTTGAAGTAGTCCAGCGAATTCGTGAGGGTGAACCGGTCGTAGCCATTCACCGGCGTTGCCATGCCGGTGCGGATGGTGGCCGTCATCTTCGGCGGACCGCCCGCCCCACCTTTGGTGGTCTCGATCAGGATGACGCCGTTGCTCGCGCGCGACCCGTAGATCGACGACGCCGACGCGTCCTTCAGCACCTGGATGGACGTGATGTCGTTCGGGTTCAGGAAGTTGATGTACGAATCCTGCACCGGGACGCCATCGATCACGTACAGGGGATCGTTGTTCTGGAACGAGCTGATGCCGCGGATACGCACCGTGCTGCGCGACCCTGGCGCGCCGCTGGTTTGCACCGTGATGCCCGGGACCGCATCGAGCCGCTTCAGGATGCTCGCGCCGGTCTCCTTCTTGGCGGCGTCGACGTCCACGGTCGATACGGCGCCGGTGATCTCCGACCGGCGCTGCACGGTGTAGGCCGTCACCACCGTCTGCTCGAGATACGCGATCGCCTCCATCGACACGTCGATCCTCGTACGCCCGCCGATGTCAACCTGCACCGTCTTCTTGCCCACCGCCAGGAACGTCAGCTGGCCGGTGGATGGCGCGAGAATCGTGTAGCGCCCACGGTCGTTGGTGGACGCCCGCACTTCGGTGCCGCGAACGTTCACGGTGACCCCAGACAGCGGCACACCAATGGTGCTCGACACCGTGCCCGTCACCGTCAGTTGCTGCGCCTGTACCGCCGTCACCGCCCCGAACGCGAGCGCCAGCAGCAGCCCGAGCCGCGCGGCACGCCGCCTGATCGGGCCGGCCGCTCCGAGCGGTCGACTCTCGAACACCATCGTCTCCATCAGTCTCCTCCTCAAGCCATGTGGGTGGTGAGCACGGGCACGTCTCGCCGACGTGCCGACTGCCTGCCGCTCGGCGTGGATTGACCGAGCAAAACACGGGGTGCAACGGGGAGCCACCATGAGCGACAGCACCTGCGACGGCGGAACGGCAGTGGAACAGTGGCGGCGCGCGCCGGTACGTGTAGAAGGGGGGAGGCGGGCGGAACGACCAAGGCGGACGATGACCGGCACCGGTCGGGGCCTGTACCCTCCCGGCCGTGACCGTCGTGGCCATGGGGGCCTAATAGCGGTTCCATAAAACGCTTTGTCAAGGCGGTGCGGCACTTGCGATACCGGCGCCGTCCCGCATACTGCAGGTGTCGCCCGCACGCCGGGCGATGCATCGACAGGCAAGCCTGCCCCCAACCACCTGCGAGGTGTGCGATGCGTGCCCCCCAGCGATGGCTCCCGGCGCTCATGCTCGCCGCCGCGTCCTGCGCGCGCGCGCCCGCCTCCGATCAGGCGCCGCGGCCGACAGCCGATCCGAGCGTGATCTCCGAGTTCGAGCTGCGCGATCCGGTGATCCTCACCATGGATGCGCTCCGGGCAATCCGGCGCCTGCGGCCGGCGTTCTTCCGCCCCAATGGGCCGCAGAGCTTCGTCAATGGCAACGCGGGTCAGGTGCACTACTCGATGGACTACGGCCCGGTGCGACCGGTCAGTGAGCTGGTCACGCTCACGACGGCGATGCTCGTGGAGATTCGCTATCTCGACGCGAACGCCGCGCAGAACCGCTTCGGCCTCAACGCCAACGGCGGCCCGGTCATCGTCCTGCTCAACAACAAGGTGCCGTAGGAGCGGCGACTGCTCGCGGCATAGCGGCATACTCGTCCGGCATCGCGCCTCCCTCGCGAACGACGTGCGCTGATGCTTTGTTCAGGGGCGCGCGACCCTCCATGGTCACGCGCCCCCCCGAAGCGAGGCGCAGCGGCGTGAGTAACAAGTACATCGCGACAGTCATCAATCTCCTCCCGCCGGATGCCCGGCCGTCCGGCTCCGTGACCCTCGTGGACGCGCAGCGACGACTGCGCGACGCTGATCCGCTGTCGGTGCTCGATCTCGAAGGGTCGTTCGCGCTCGTGGCCCAGCAGGACGAGAAGGTGTACCTGGCGCGCAGCCTGGACCGGCCGCTGCGGTACTTCCTCGCCAAGGCCGCGGCAGGCCCCGTCCTGATCGTCGCCGAGCGCATTGACGAGATTGCGGCAGAGCTCGTCAGGAGGGGATGGAGCAACCAGTTCCACCCCAGCTACACGCGCATGGTGCCCGCCCACCACGTCACCACCCTCCGCCTCATCGGCTGCCCCGACCCCGACCCGGTGCACCGGCGCTTCTTCGATCCGCCTCGCAGCACCCTCCCGCCGGACCTCGACGTCATCGGCCGCCACTACGTCGAGGCGATCTGTGACGAGTCGCGCCGCTGGCTCGCGCGGCAGGATGCCACCGCCCCCATCGGCATCGCGTTTTCGGGCGGCATCGACAGCGGCGCGGTCCTGCTCTGCCTGAACCGTGTGCTGCTCGACGGTGGGCAATCGCCGGCGCGCCTCAAGGCCTTCACGCTCTCGATCGACGGCGCGGGGGACGACGCGCGCCAGGCACGGGAGTTCCTTGAACGGACCGACTTGGCAGTGCTCGGCGAGGTGATCGACGTGCCGTCAGCGGCCATCGACCCGATGCGCGCCGTCGCCGTCATCGAGGACTACAAGCCACTCGATGTGGAATGCGCGGCCGTGAACCTCGCGCTCATGGCAGGCATTCGCGAGCGGTACCCCGACTGGCGCCTCCTCGTGGATGGCGACGGCGGCGACGAGAACCTCAAGGATTACCCCATCGAGGAAAACCCCGAACTCACCATCCGGAGCGTCGTCAACAACTCGATGCTGTACCAGGAAGGCTGGGGCGTGGGATCGATCAAGCACTCGCTGACCTACACCGGCGGATATAGTCGCGCCTGCGTACGAAGCTTTGCCTGCGCCCGCGCATTGAACTTCGAGGGCTTCAGTCCCTATACGCGTCCGGCGGTGATTGCCGTGGCCGAGGCCATCCCGTTTGCGGAGCTCACCCAAGGGTCGCACGAACGGCTGTATTCGCTCAAGGGAGACATCATCGCGCGCGGCGTCCGATCGGTGCTCGGCATCGAGATGCCGATCTTCCCCAAGCGACGCTTCCAGCATGGATCCGCACGCGCCGGCGATGCAGCCCGGCTGTTTCCCCGCGGTGAGACGCACTACCGACGGCACTTCGAGGCGCTCCACCTCGCGATGGCGTGAACCCGTTGAGCGAGGATCGGCGCATCCGGGGCCTTCGCCCCGCGATGCCCGCCGTCGATCCCTGGAAGGCACACGGCGCGGTGGTTGACCCAGAGCGAAGACCGGACGGCGTCGTCGAGGCTGCGTTGACCGTCTTCCTCTCCGGGGCAGAGTGCCCGTTCACCTGCTCCTTCTGCGATCTCTGGCGCTGGACCTTCGAGGGGCCGACGCCGGCGGGGGCCATCCCGAAGCAGCTGCGCGAGGTGCTGCACACGCACACAGGCGACGCGACGACGCCGCAGCGCCTCAAGCTCTACAACGCCAGCAACTTCTTCGACCGGCGCGCCGTGCCGGCCGACGACCTGCCGGCGATCGCCGCGCTCGCCGCGCCGTTCGGTGCGGTGACCGTGGAGTCGCACGCGCAGACGGTTGGGCCCCTGGCCCTCGAGTTCAGGGACCTGCTGTCAGGGCGTCTCGAGGTGGCCATCGGTCTCGAGACGATCCATCCCGTCGCCGCGCCCCTGCTCAACAAGCGACTCGACCTGCCACGCTTCGATCGCGCCGCGAACTACCTCGCGGACCACGACATGGATCTGCGCGTCTTCGTCCTGCTCGGCGCCCCCCACATCGCGGTCGAGGAATCCGTCGAATGGACGGCGCGCACCGTCGAATACGCGGTTGGGAAAGGCGCCGCGATGGTGGCCATCATCCCGGTGCGCGGCGGGAACGGGGAAATGGAGCGGCTCCAGGGCCTGGGGCAGTTCGTGCCCCCCACGTTGCGACAGCTGGAGTCCGCGCTCGACGCCTCCCTCGGATTCGGGAGCGCCGTCGTCACCGTCGACCTCTGGGATGCGGAGAAACTTCCGGGATGCGACGTGTGCCGGCAGGCGCGAATCGAGCGACTGGGCCGGATGAACCTCAGCGGCCGCCTGGAGCGCGCCGTCGACTGTGCGGAGTGTGCCGCGTGAACGGCCACTGCGATGTGGCGATCGTCGGCAGTGGCTATGCCGGCTCACTGATGGCACGCGTGCTCGCCGTGCAGGGATACCACGTCGTGCTGCTCGAGCGCGGGACGCATCCGCGCTTCGCCATCGGTGAATCGACGACGCCCCTCGGCAATCTCTCCCTCGAGCGGCTGGCGCAGCGCTACGGCCTGGCCGACTGCTATCGCCTGGCAGCGCACGGCAGGTGGTGTTTGCACCACCCGGAACTGCGCTGCGGCCTGAAGCGCGGCTTCACGTTCTACCGGCATCACCCCGGCGAAGCGTTCGCCAATCGCGGTCTCGAGTCGGAGCGACTGCTGGTGGCCGCGAGCCCCGACGATGCGATCGCCGACACGCACTGGATGCGGGCGGATGTCGACCAGTACCTGGTGCAGCAGGCGGTGGCCGTGGGGGTGGACTATCGCGACCGCACGGAGCTGTCCGGCGCCACCTGCGACCACTCGGCGGTGCACCTGACAGGATCGCGACAAGGCACTCCGTTCACACTCGATGCCGACTTCGTCATCGACGCATCGGGGCCGAACGGCTTTCTCGCGCGTCAGCTCTCGATTTCGTCCGGGCTCGATCGCACGGAAACGCGTTCGGCGCTCCTGTTCAGTCATTTCGCCGGCGTGCGGCAGATGCCGGCATGCGTTCCAGGCCTGCCGGACGGTCCCTATCCCGATGACTGGGCCGCGGTGCACCATCTCATCGATGAAGGCTGGATGTACAGCCTTCGCTTCGACGATGGGGTGACCAGCGCCGGCTTTGCACTCAGTCCGCGTGGTGTGGCGAACCTGCCCGCGGCGGCGCTGGCCGACCCGGAGGCGCTCTGGCGCGTCCTCATGGCGCGCTACCCAACGATCGGCCGCGCCTTCGCGACGGCGCAGCCCCTCATGCCGCTCGCATTTCACCCGCGTGTGCAGCATCGCCTAGCCCAAGCGACTGGGCCGCGGTGGGCGCTGCTGCCGCATGCCTACGCATTCGTCGACCCGCTGTTTTCCACGGGCATTGCGTGGAGTCTTCGCGCCGTCGAACGCCTGGCTTTGCTGTTCGAGCCAGGCGCCAACGGCCGGCGGGTTCCCGCGCCGGACGAACTCGCACGGTACGACGCGCTGCTCGGCGCCGAGGCGGACCAGATCGACCGGCTGGTCGCGGGATCGTACGAGGCGATGGCCCACTTCGACCTCTTCGCCGCGCACGCGATGCTGTACTTCGCGATCGTGTCATTCGCCGAGGTCCGTCAGCGGCTGAGTCGCGACGAGTTCGCAGCGTGGAGCGGCTTTCGTGGTGTCGGCGATTCCACGTCGGAAGCCCTCCTGCGCGAGAGCCTGTCACGACTCAAGGCGATCACCGCGGGCGAGGGCCACACGGGGAGCGTGGATGCGCGTGCTCGCTACGCGGCGTGGGTGACCGAGGCGATTGCATCACGGAACGTGGCAGGCCTGGCCGACCCTGCCCGGCACAACCTGTATCCGGTGGATCTCGATCTCCTCATCGAGCGGCATGACCTCCTGGGGCTGTCGCGCGAGCAGCTGGTGGATGCGCTGCCGGCGCTTCGAGGCATGGCGCCGGAGCCGCCGGTGTTCAGCCACGGTGCCTGGGCACGCGCGGCACACGTGTGATGTGTTGAGCGGAACGTGGTGACGCGCGAATCACAACGCGCCACCATGCGCTGCCCATCCTGCGTCTGCATCCCTTCCCTACCGTCGCCCGACTTTGCGTGTGTTGTACTCACGCAGGTACGCCTGATGCGGCGCGTCGGTCGGGTATGACTCGCCGGGCGCATACGGATACTGCTGCATGCGATGGAAAGGCAGCGGACCGACCGAAGTGCCAAAGGCGGTATTGAGGTCGGAGTCCTTGATCCAGCCATCGGTGTAGAGGAGAAAGTCCCGCGTCCACCCTGGCGGGAGCGTGGCCGACGACGAGGCGTCGAACTCGATCGTCGTCTCGTCGCCGGGGCCCATCACGATGTACATGTCGTCCGCCTTCCCAAGCAGGGGAAGCGCGTCGCCGAATCGCGTGAAGGCTCCCTCGATGGGTCGCCAGGGGGACGTGGTGCTCACATCGTCGTACGCGAACCAGAACGGGCCATGGCGCCCCCCCTTGCGATACATCCGCGAGAAGCCGCGCGAATGGAGGTTGGCGGAGATCGGTGCGAGTGTCGTGATCCGGACCTCGCTCTGGCGCTCGTCGCGCGCCACGAACGCCTCGTCCCAGTAGATCTGCATGTTGGTGCGGATCCGCACCCGGTGATCGGCGGTCGGGAACTTTCCCGCGAGGTCCACGACGACGGACTTGTCCTTCCCCGACGGGAAGCCGATGTCGCGGATGGCCGTCGTCCACCGTCCCCTTGCGTCGAGCACCTCGAGCGAGGGTGCGGCAATCTGCACGGTGTTCTGCTGCGACAGGGCAACGTTGATGCTCGCATCGGTGGGGTAGATCCAGCCGCGCAGGAAGAGATGGACCCCCGGCTGCCCGGCCGATGCTCCGAGGTCGAGGACGAGGTCGTGCGTGTTTACCACACCCTGATATTGCGTCGGGGTGAAGTTCTCGACGTATCGCGAGTCGCTTGCGCGCAGCGCCGGCAGCAGGTCTACCCCGCGCTCGTCGCTGGCATGCACGACGCGATCGGCGCGGCCCACCAGGAAGAGCCGGAGCGCGACCGGACCCGGTGGGACGAAGCGCTCGTCCACGAACACCTGCACCGAGTCGGGATGGTCAACCGCGATGAGCTTCACCTCGTCTGCATACGCCGTTTCCCAGAGTTCCTCGGTCAGCTGCATCACGTACCTGCCGTTGCGGGGCTTGAGCGCGCTGCCGGGGATGCGCAGGTACTCCTGCGAGGCGCCGGCCGGCGCGAACCTGGCGTTGGTGCCCATCAATCCCATCGGCATTCCCAGCGCACTGCGCCACATGACGTCCGTCACGAAACGGAAGCCGGTGCCATCCCACGTGTAGGCGAATGCGCACGATCCCTTCAACAACTCCGCTTCCACCACGTCGCGGTCGCCGCCCGGCAGGTAGACGGTCTGTGGCACGCCGTTGGGCCACTCGACACGCAGCACGTCGGCCTTGAGGTGCGGCCCCAACCCGAAGTGCGTGGCACGTCCGGTGACGACCCGGGTCTGGTAGATCTCTCCCGCGCGCAGTTCCAGCCGCGCGCCGATCCCGAAGTCGTTGTTCTTGCCGCTTCCCGTGCGCAGGCCCTTGAGCGCCACCTGCACCGACAGGTTGCTGTTGCCCCCATCATTGCGGAGCAGGTGCAGCGCGCCGGCGAGATCGGTCACGAGCACGTCCTCGTCACCATCCTCGTCGGAGTCCGACACCACCAGGCCCGTGGCGCCAGCCGCGCGAATGGGCGCTGGAATCAGGGTTGAGCGATCGATGAACTGGCCGCGCCGGTCATTGCGAAACAGGAAGAGCCCCGGCGTTCCCGACGCCCTCCCCTTGCCGACCACGAGGAGGTCCAGCCAGCCATCGTTGTCGTAGTCCGTGAACGCCGCGGCCACGGCATCGAGCGCACCGAGCGGCTCCAGGACGGCGCTGGAACGCCGGTCGGGCGTGAAGGTGCTGTCCGCCGTTCCCCGGCCGCGCCGGAGCACCGGAGCGCCGCCATTCGTGCCGGCGACGAAGAGGTCCAGCACCCCATCGTTGTTGTAGTCGCCCACGGCCACCGCGCTCGAGCCACCGCTGCCCGACACGCCGCTGACTGCGGTGGCGTCGCCGAAGCGTTGCGCGCCGCCGTTGCGGAAGACGCGACCGACCCCGCCGGGGCCGGAGACGAACAGGTCGATGCGCCCGTCAGCGTCGAAGTCCCCGAATGCCGCGTCACTCGCGACAGAATCGCCGACGACGCCGTATGCGGCCGTCGCGTCGGTGAATGTGCCATCGAGGTTGTTCCGGTAGACGGTGACCGGCGCGTTCCCGACCAGCACGAGATCGAGGTCGCCATCGTGGTCGAGGTCCACGAAGAGCGCGGAACGCGCACGGCGAACATCGCCAACGCCGGCACGTGCGGTGACCTCCTCGAAGCGCTTGTCGCCACGATTGTGAAACAGGTGACCACGCCCATCTCCGCCAATCACGAACAGGTCCAGCCACCCATCGTTGTCCACGTCCGCAAACGTCGCGAACCTCGCACCATCGCGCAGCGCGATGCCAGCCGAGGGCGACACGTCGCTCGCAAAGCCCCTGCGAAGCAGAAAGACGTGCGCGGGGCGCTCGTGCGTTGCTGCCGGGAACGAGACGAACAGGTCATCCACACCGTCGCCGTCCACGTCACCGGTGGCGATGGCCGTCATGGGCGGCGTCGCCGCACCCGCCGTGGCCTGCGCAGCCGGCCGCACCTGGCGGTCAACCAGCCCCGCTTCGTCCACCACATCGCGGAACTGGACCGAGTCGATGGTCGCCTGTTCACGAACGCCGACGCGCCAGATACTGCTGATGGGCGGAAAGGTGAGCACGGGGCGTCCCACCAATGGCAAGTCGGCGATGCCTGCCCTGACCTCGTCCAGTGACGCCTGATACGGCATGGTGACCCTGACCAGGGCGAGGAAGCGATCGAGCGGCGCCCTGGCCTGTGCCGGCTTGCCGTCCTGCAACGCGTGCATCGCGCTGTCGAGGATCACGCGCAAATCAGCAGGCAGTGCGGGCGGGATGCGCCGCACCTCCTCGAGCTGCCGCAAGACGCTGTCGCCGAGCGCCTGCTCCGCCAGCCGCGTGACGAGTGCCAGCCGAACCGACAGGTTGGCAGGGGAGGCCGCCAGCACGTCCCGCAACCGTGCTTCGTACCGACGCCGCGAGGCGGTGTCGGTGCGCTGCCGCTCGAGCTCGGCCAGCGCATAGAGCACAGGAGCGTTCGCCGTGGTGTCGCCTCGCAGCCGTTCCAGCGTCGCGCGCGCATCATCCGGTCGCGAGGTGAGCGCGTAGAGCCTCGCCAGCATCAGCCCGATCTCGGGGTTCCGCGGATCGAGTTCGCGCGCGCGCTCGAGCGCCGGCTCGGCGTCAGCGAAGCGCCCGGCCTGCAGGTAGGTGAGCCCAAGATTGGCGTAGCCGAGCCCCTCATTGGGCACGAGCGCGATCAGCTTCTTGAATTCCGCCTCGGCCTCCGCGAGCTGGCCGCGCTGCAGGTACGCCAGCGCGAGTGCGCGACTGGCGAACACCTTGGACGCATCCACCGGCTCTGATCGGCAGCCGGCTGCAGTCAGGGCTATGATGGCTCCGCCAAGCAGCATCGCCGCCCATCGGGCGTTGAACTTCACCAGCCATCCTCCAGCGCAATGCGAATGAACCGGTGCCGAGAATCGCGGCCCCCGGGGCATCCGCGCCAACAAAGCATACTCGGCGCCCGAAGCGATGAACAGCACGGGCTCCCCCGCCCGTTCGCACGGCACCGACTCCGACGTGCACCGGTACGCTGACGATCCGCGTCGAGGCGCGCCCGCGAGCGCTAAGTCGCCATCGGCCGCTCGAACTTCGGCACCACCCCCGCCATCGACGCGAACTCCGTCTTCGAGATCGGTTCCATCACGACGGTCTCCACCAACGTGCTCCTCGCCGACATGCTCCTGCGCGGCGAGGTCTCGCTCGACGACCCGGTGTCGACGTTCCTGCCTGCCACGGTGAAGGTGCCCGCGCGCGGCGAGAGCTACGAAGCCCTGCTCACGGAGCGCGTGCTCACGCCGCTCAGCATGCAGCCTCGCCGCCCCGCCGGGTCGCCCACCATGCGCATCGGCCTGGGCTGGCATGTGCTGCAGGTGCACGGCCAAGTCATCACGTGGCACAACGGCGGCACCGGCGGCTTCCGAACCTGGATGGGCGTCGACTCCGCGACGAACGTCGCCGCCATCGTGCTCACCAACGGCGGCAACTCGTCCGACGAGATCGGCCTGCGGCTGCTCGACGCCGAGTCACCGCTGCGCACCATCACCGTGCGACAGGTGGTGACGGTGCCGGCCGACGTGCTGGAGCAGTATGTCGGTCGCTATGTGATATCGCCCGCGATGACGATCGAGATCACGCGCGATGGCGAGACGCTCTTCGCGACACCCACCGCCCAGCCCCGACTGCGCCTGTGGGCCAGCCGTGCGCGCGAGTTCTACCTGCGCGTGGCGCCAGTGACGATGGCGTTCGAGCCTGATTCCACCGGCATGTGGATGCGGTTCGAGCAGGGCGCGGCGAAGACGCGCGTGCGAAGGCAGTAGCGCGAGGCGCGGCGTATGCCGCGCCTCGTCGCGTCAGGTCAGCGCCCCGTCCAGAGCGTCTGGTAGTCACGGTTGGCGGCTTCCTTCGCCTTGAAGTCCTTGAGTGCCGTGCGCAGCGCGGCCGCGAAGTCGGCGGTGCGCATCACCTCGCGCAGCACGGCCGGCGTGACCGCCTCGTTCGTCCTCAGCCGGCGTCCGGCACCCGTGATGGTGCCGGTGACGAACTTCGTGGCGGCCGAGTGCCCGTTGGGTGCCCCGGTCATCTCGAAGGCGAGCGTCGGGATCATGCTGCCACCGTCCTTCTCGCTCAGCTCGAGGTCGAGCGTGACCTTGAGCAGCGCCGTCGCTCCCGTCTCGCGCAGCAGCCGCGCGTCGACGCGGTTCCAGCCGTAGCCCACCGACACCGGCAGCACCGCGGACAGCAGCGTCGTGCCCTTGTAGCTGTGCGTGAACTGGATGTCCGTGGTCTCGTCATCCTTCGAGAAGGGCGCAAGCGACCGGTACGCCGGCGTGGCAATCACGGGTTCGATCGGCAGGACGGTGGCGCCCAGTTCCTGCGCGAACACCGGTGTCAGCGCGTCATACAGTTCTCCCAGCGCGGCATCCCAGACAACGTCCGGCAGCTGCGGGAAACGCAGCGTGCGCGTTTCCGTCGTGCGCGTGTTCCCGGTGGTGCTCGTCCGGCTCTTGCTGAGGTACGTCTTGCCGCGCACTGCGAAGGAGATCGTCGCGATGCTGGTGGCCTGCGTGATCGGGCGTGACGCGAAGGCGCCGGGCTTGAACAGGGAGTACTCGAGCTTCCCGCCGGGCAGTGACAGCTCGGCCTTCGCGGTGAAACCGGTGTTCATGTCGGCTGACGGCGATGCGCGGAAGAGGCGCCCGTCGCTTTCCGACGTCATGATCTGCAGGCCAGCGAATGCCCCCGTCGCCTGGAGGGCGTTCTCCCATCGCTCGCGGCTCACGAGCAGGTAGCTGTCGTTGAGATTCGCGCCCGCCTTCACGTTGCCCGGTGCGATGTTCAGGTTCCGGAACGCCGCCGCCGGGACCGTGACCGTCGCGCCTGGCCGCACATAGTAGGCGTCGTAGAATTCGCGCAGGCCCAGCACGCTCGTGATCACCTTCACCACGATCGGTGAGGTGTCCGCCGCGGTCACACCCGCGAGCTGGATCGTGACATCCTTCGTCACGTCGATCGTCTCGGGATTCGCCTGCCCGTTGATGCTCGTGATGCGCAGCGTGCCATGCGGTGCCGGAATGGTGAATCCCGCCTTCTGCCCGGTCGTCGTCGTCACCTCGACCCGCCGCGTGCCCGCGGTGGCGGGTGCCAGCGACGAGTACACACCCATGGTCGCGTAAGCGGCCGGTCGCCCGTCCACGGTGACGGTGCCGTCGATCTTCGACATCATTGCACCCAGGCGCTGCGTGAAGGTCATGGTCACCATGTCACCACCGCCCTCACCCCAGTTGGGAATGATCTTGGTGCCCATCGTCCCCAGCGACTTGGGCCAGGTGTTCGACACGCGATACACGAGTGGCACGACGGTGCCCAGGTCAGCTGTACTCCCCGTCATGACGTTGCCAGCCACCGACGCAATGGTGCCGACGACGCGGCTGGTCGCCCCACTGACCATGCCGCCCAGCGAGAAGCCTCGCTTGCGTGGTGCTTCGGCCGGCGTCGCGGTGGAGGTATCAGCGCTCGCCTTCGCGATGCTGTCGGCACGCGCCTTGGCCAGCGCGGCGCTGTCGGGCTTCGAGCCGCGGCCGAATCGCCCGAACTGTGCGCTTGCCGTGTCGGATACGGCCACCGAGGCAACGATGGCGATGAGGTACAGCGAGGGTGCGTTCATGGTGCGCCGGTCGTGGGGGGGAGCGCGTCGTGATCCGCACGGTCACCCACGAAGCCGGTCACCATACCAGCCCAGCGAGCCAGCCCGTGCGAATCCGCATGGCGGTGCGTCTCGCGCACAGGGTAACGGCCTGGACGGCAAAAAGGAAACGCTGCAACGTATACTGCGTGGCGACTGACCCGTGTAGCCTCCGAAAGGGTGAGGCGCAGACATCCTTTGCAACAGCACACGTGTCACGACGCCAAGTCACCGCCCCGCACCATCACCGTGCGTCCGGTGGTGACAGTGCCGGCCGACGTGCGGGAGCAGAATGTCGGTCGCTATGTGATGTCGCCCGCGATGACGATCGAGATCACGCGCGATGGCGAGACGCTCTTCGCGACACCCACTGGCCAGCCTCGGTTGCGCCTATGGGCCAGCAGCCCGCGAGCGTTCTACCTGCGCGTGGCGCCGGTGACGATGGCGTTCGAGCCTGACTCCGCTGGGATGTGGAAGCGATTCGAGCAGGGGGCGGTGAAGGCGCGGGTGAAGAAGCAGTAGGGCGCGGCGACCGTCGTGGCCAGCCGGTTCAAGAGCGCTCCGGAGTTGCCGTCGCCCTCGCAACCGGCTGACGGCGGATCCGAAGTCGAGGGCCCGTCGGCCAGACTCGTCGGCGACGCGAGCGCATCAGAATGAAAGAGAAAACCCCGCATTTCTGCGGGGTTTTCTCCATTTGGCGGCCGAATGTGAGAGCGGTGGCGGCAGAGAGTGAGAACGGCTGGCGGTAGAGCCGAAGAGCCCACACGATTTCACGTGAGAGTTGTTGGCGATCTCACGTGAGAGCCCACAACATAGGTCCTACCCCCACCCCTACTGCACCGTATTCATCATATCAAAGATCGGCAGATACATCGCCACCACCATGCCACCCACCACCACACCCAGGAACACGATCATCAACGGCTCCAGCAGCGACAGCAACCCGCTCACCGCCGTGTCCACTTCCTCGTCATAGAAATCCGCGATCTTGCTCAGCATCTCGTCCAGGCCACCCGTCTGCTCGCCAACCGAGATCATCGAGATCACCATCGGCGGGAACACGCCGCTCTTCTGCAACGGCGCCGCGATCGTCTCACCGCCCGCGATGCTCGCGCGGCTCGCCATGATCGCGTTCTGGATCACGCGGTTGCCCGACGTGCGCGCCGTGATCTCCAGCCCATCGAGGATGCTCACGCCAGAGCTGATCAGCGTGCCAAGCGTCCGCGTGAAACGGCTCACGGCGCTCTTGCGCAGCACGTCTCCAAGCACCGGCACCTTGAGCAGGAATCCGTCGATTTTCAGGTGGCCACTCTCGGTCGCGTAGTAGCGTTTACCGAGGAAGAACGCCGCAGCGCCTCCGGCGAGCAGCGCCCACCAGTAGCCCTGCAGGAACTTCGAGCACCCGATCACGATGCGCGTCGGGAGCGGCAGCGCCAGTCCCACGCCCGCGAACATCTTCTCGAACGTCGGAATCACGAAGATCAGCAGGATCGCGATCGCCGCCGCCGCAACGGTCATGATCGTCACCGGATAGATCATCGCGCTCTTGACCTTCCGCACCAGCGCGTCCGTCTTTTCGATGAACGTCGCCAGACGCATCAGGATCGTGTCGAGAATACCGCCGGCCTCACCGGCCGCCACCATGTTCACGTACAGTTCGTTGAAGGCCTTCGGACGCTTGCGCAGCGCGTCGGCCACGGTCTGGCCACTCTCCACGTCGAAGACGACTTCCTTCGTCACGGCCTGGAGCGCCTTGTTCTCGCTCTGCTTGGCCAGGATGTCCAGCGCCTGCACCAGCGGCAGACCGGCGTTGATCATCGTCGAGAACTGTCGCGTGAAGACGACGATGTCGCGCATGCCGATGCTCCCGAGCCGCTTGGCCGGCTTCTCGGCGTCGACCTTCACGACCGTCAGCTTCTGCTTGCGCAGCAACGCAATCACTTCATCGCGACTGTTGGCCTCGACAGACGCGGTCTTCAGCTCACCGGCCGTGGAACGGGCAGTGTACGTGAACATGGCCATGAATCAGGTCTCCATCAGGGCGCGGACCACACTAGTGGTTCGCAGGGACTGGCTTGCCGATCATGCGAAGAAACTCGGCCGGATCTCCACTCACGCGCACACAGTCCTCTTCCGAGACCTCGCGCGAGACGTACAACTGGTACAGCGAGTCGTTCAACGTCTGCATGCCGAACTTCTTGCCGGCCTGCATCATGCTGTAGACCTGGTGAATCTTGTCGTCCCGGATCAGCGCGCGGATCGCCGGCGTCACCACCAGCACTTCGCTCGCCATCACGCGCCCCTTCCCGTTCAACCGCGGCAGCAACACCTGCGTCACGATGCCCTCCAGCGAGAAGGCGAGCTGCGCCCGCACCTGACTCTGCTGATGTGACGGAAACACGTCGATGATGCGGTTCACGGCCTCCGCTGCGCTGTTCGTGTGCAGCGTCGCGAACGCGAGGTGACCGGTTTCCGCGATCGTGATTGCCGCATGGATCGTTTCCAGGTCGCGCATTTCGCCCACCAGGATCACGTCCGGGTCCTCGCGCAACGCGGACTTGAGCGCCGCCGCGAAGCTGCGCGTATCGGTGCCGACCTCACGCTGGTTCACGATCGACTGCTGGTGCTTGTGCACGAACTCGATCGGATCCTCGACCGTCAGGATGTGCGCCTGACGCTCCTTGTTGATCTTGTCGATCAGCGCCGCCAGCGTCGTGCTCTTGCCGGAGCCCGTGGGACCGGTCACCAGCACCAGGCCACGCGGTTTCTCCGCGAATCGCACGATGGCGGCCGGCAGCTTCAGCTCCGCACACGTCGGGATCAGCATCGGGATGCGACGCACCACCATCGCGACCTGTCCGCGCTGCTTGAACAGGTTGCCACGGAAGCGGGACAACGACGCAATGCCGAAGGAGAAGTCCAGCTCGTCATCCAGCTCGAACCGCTTCTTCTGGCCCTCCGTCAGCACGCTGTACGCCAACTGCAGCGTATCCCTGCCACTCAGGACGTGCGCGCTTCGCGCCGGGATGATGTCGCCGTCGATCCGCAGCATGGCGCGCTCGCCGACCGTGACGTGCAGGTCGGACGCGCCGCGGTCGATCACTTCCTCGAGCAGCGCACGCAGGTTCAGCGGCGGAAGCGGCGGCGCCGGAGCAGCGCCGGCACCGTTCGCGACACCCGACGATGCCGGCGGCCCGCCGGGATGCGACGCAGTGCCGACGCCGGACGGCGACGCACCATGACCGCTCACCGGGAGCGTCGACGACATGCTGCGCGAAGGCAGTGGAGGCATGCTGGATGACATGGGTGCTATCGCCGATCAGGGGAGGACCATCGAAAACAGACGTTCGGACATCGACCTGCGTCACGCACCAGCCGCGTCACGCCGCCGTCTCGCGAACGACCTGCTCGAGCGTGGTGATGCCACGCAACACCTTCAGCCAGCCGTCCATGCGCAGCGTCAGCATGCCCTCGGCGACTGCGACTTCCTTCAACTCCGCCGCACCGGCATTCTGGATGATCGCCCTCCGGATCGCGGGCGTCATGTTCATCACTTCGTACAGTCCCTGGCGACCCTTGAAGCCCGTGCCATTGCACGCATCACACCCCGTACCGCGGAAGAACGGCAGCTTTCCGACGGGTGTGTCGAGTGTCAGGCCCTCGAGGAACGGCAATGCGTCGGGCTGCGCGCCACGCTTCGCCCCATCGAGCGCTTCCTGCGAGAATTGCATCTCGCGCAACGTCGTCGTCGGCTTCACCTTGGCTGCGGCGAACTCGAGGTCCGACGGGATGTACTTCTCGCGACATCCCTTGCAGATGCGACGCAGCAGGCGCTGTGCCAGGATCAGGTTCAGTGCGCTCGAGACGTTGAACGGCTCGAGGCCCATGTCCATCAGGCGCGTGATCGTCTCCGGGGCGCTGTTGGTGTGCAAGGTGCTGAGGACCATGTGCCCGGTGAGCGCTGCCTTGATCGCAATCGACCCGGTCTCCAGGTCACGGATCTCACCCACCATGATCACGTTCGGATCCTGGCGCAGGAACGCCTTCAGCGCCGCCGCGAACGTCATGCCGATGTCGTTGCGCACCAGCACCTGGTTGATCCCGAACAGGTTGTACTCGACCGGATCCTCGGCCGTCATGATGTTCGTGTCACCGGTGTTGATCTTCGACAGGCACGAATACAGCGTGGTCGTCTTGCCGGACCCGGTCGGGCCCGTGACCAGCACCATCCCGTACGGATTCTGCACCGCTTCCATCAACTCCCGCTCGGCGCGCGGCTCGATGCCGAACTTCTCCAGGTCGAGCGTCAGGTTGCCCTTGTCGAGGATCCGGAGCACGATCTTCTCGCCGAACAGCGTCGGCAGCGTGCTCACGCGGAAGTCGATCACCTTGCCGCCGAACTTGAGCTTGATGCGGCCGTCCTGCGGCACGCGGCGCTCGGCGATGTTCAGGCTCGACATGATCTTGAACCGGCTCACCAGCGACGCGCGCAGCTTGATCGGCGGCTTCATCACTTCCTGCAGTGCACCGTCCACGCGATAGCGGACGCGCAACTCGTGCTCGAAACACTCGAAATGGATGTCGGACGCACCACGCTGCACCGCTTCGATGAGGATGGCATTGATGAGGCGTACCACGGGCGCTTCATCGGCGCCCAGTGACGCATTACCCTCCTCCGATTCCGTCTCCAGCACCTCGACGTCCGACATCTCGGACGTGATGTCGGCCAGCATCGAGTTGACTGACTCCTCCGTGCTGACCTTCGCCGGCGCCGGGTAGTACCGCTCGAGCTGGATCTGCATCGAGACTTCGCCGGCAAGCACCGGGAAGATCTCGTAGCGCGTGGCGAAGCGGAGCGTATCCGTCGCCTCGTGGTTCCACGGGTCCGTGATCGCCACCGTCAGCTTCTGGCCTTCGCGGCGCAGGGGCAGCAATCGGTACTTGTGCGCCATGTCAGCCGGTACCGCACGCAACACCTTGTCGTCCGGCTCGACCTTCAGGAGATCGACCGCCGGCATGCCGTGCGTTTTCGACAGCGACTTGAGCAGCGCCACCTCGTTGAGGAGCCCGGCGCGGACCGCCAGCAGGGCGACCGAACCAGCACCGTTCAATGCCGCAAGCTCCTTGCTCAGCGCCGAGACCTGCGCCTGCGTGAGGAGCTGCGACGCGACGAGATGCATCAGCATCGAGTTGCCACTCGCAGTGCCCGAGTTCGCCGGGGGTCGGTAGCCGATCGGTTTGGCGTTCCCCGTTTGCGAGGACACCGCACGCATTTCGAGAGTGGAGCGGGCGTCAGACATGAGACTGGTGGGTCTGGTGGTTGCGCGCAGCATGGCGCGGCCGGGTAGGGCTCGCTCAGCGCTGTACCGGGGAGGGACGCGGTGTGCCTGAGAACGTCACGTAAGACGCGAGCGCCGCGACCATCTTCGGACCGATGCCGCGGACCCTCTCGAGCGCGCCAATGGACCCGTACGGCCCCCGCCGAGCCCGGTCGGCCACGATGCGCGCAGCCAGGGCGGGCCCGATCCGTGGCAATCCCTCCAACGACGCAGAGTCAGCGACATCGACGTCCACGAGGCGCGGGCGCGGCAAGTCGGTCGCAGGCACCGACGCAACCGCCGACGCCTGAGCAACGCGCGGCACCGCGGCCGCGCCCTGACGTCGCCTCCCCGTCTTGCCGCTGCGCCCCGCCGCCCCCTGGCGCTGCACGCGCTGCGCTGAGTCAACCGCCAGAAGCTGCCTGTTCAGCGCCTCAGTCGATAGTGCCGATATCGAATCACTATGACGCCAGTTTCGATACACATGAACGGCGGAGCCGCCTGCGATCACGCACATGAGCCAGAGCAGCGCCTGCCGTTCGCTCCGTGTCATGGACATCCGGCACCCGGTCTCTGCACACGGCTACACTGTCACCGGACGGTCCGCGGCACCCACCGGAATCACTCAGGCGGGCGCTTTTCGTCGCCTGTCAGGGCCCTGTCTCGAGCCCCCGAATGACGGCCATTGCCACCGTCCCGACGATCTGCAGGCTTTCGGCGCTCACCTTGTCGGCCGTGTCCTCGAGCGTGTGATGGTACGGAAAGTCGATGTCGATCACATCGATCGCGCGCAGCCCGACGGCCTGCAACGCGACATGGTCATCCCGCACGGAGTACTCCTTCGGCCGCTGGATGAAATGGTTGCCGTAGCCGAGCTCTTCCGCAGTGCGCCAGACGCGCGCCACGACTTCGGGCGCGAAATCGAGTGAGATCCGCTCCTGGAAGATCTGCAGGCTGCGGTCGCCGATCATGTCCCACACCACCGCGATTTCCGGGGCATACCCCTTGTCTGGCAGGTTGGCCGCGAAATGGCGGGACCCGATGAACACGTCCACTTCCGTCGGATTGAATTCGCCGTAGTCCTCGCCATCCACGAACACCAGATCGACACCCATCGTGGTCGGCTTCGCCTTCAACGCGTCGGCGATCGAGAGAAACAACGCGATACCGCTCGTTCCGTCATTTGCGCCGATGATCGGCTTGAGGCTGTCTCCCGCCGGTGCCTGCTCGGCCTTCGGTCGCGTGTCCCAATGCGTGACGTAGAGCACCCGTCGGGCGGCGGCGGGATTCCAGCGCGCGATGATGTTGCGCATCGGCAGCACATTTCCGGCCTTTGTCGTATGCGACCAGACCTGCTCCGAGACGACGGCACCGCGCGCGCGCATCTCGGCCGCGATCCAGTCACCGGTCGCCTTGTGGCCTGCCGAGCCCGGTACACGAGTCCCGAACTGGAGCGCGGTCTGCAGATATCGCATCGACGCGGCCCCATCAAACCTTGCCGCCGCTCGGAGTCGAAGTGAGTCAGCTCCCGGACCGGCATTGGTGCCGGGTTTCTCACCGGAACAGGCCACGGCGCCACCCAGCAGGGCAGTCAGGCAGAGCGAGCGGATGTGGCGATGGGGCATGGTGGCAGAGACACCTGGGAAAGCGTGGGGGTCCGGCGCGGGACGGGCAAGCACCTGCGGGCTCTCTGGGCGGAACCCGACACTCAAACCCGTGTCACAATTAGGCTTGAAGCGCGCACCGTGGCCGCCGAATATACGCCCCGGCAGTTTCGTGCAGTACCTCTCCGACCCTCTCTCGTGAAGATCCTCAGCCGATACGTCCTCCGTGAGCACCTCGGGCCACTGGCCTTCGCTCTCACCGCACTGACGTCGCTGCTGATGCTGAACTTCATCGCCAAGCGGTTCGGTGATCTCGTCGGCAAGGGCCTGCCGACCTCGGTCATCGGGGAGTTCTTTCTGCTCGCCCTGCCGTTCACCGTGGCGATGACGCTGCCCATGGCGGTCCTCGTCGCGGTGCTCTACGCGTTCAGCCGGCTCTCCTCTGAAAGCGAGATCACCGCACTCAAGGCAAGCGGCGTGTCGATGCTGCGCATCCTCGCGCCTGTCCTCGGAGGCGCGACCGTTCTCGCCATCGGCATGGTGTACTTCAACGACTTCGTGCTGCCGGCCGCGAACCACAAACTGCGAATTCTGCAGACCGACATCGGTCGCACGAAGCCCACGTTCGCACTGCGCGAACAGGTGATCAACGACGTGGTCCCCGGCCGGCTGTTCCTGCGAGCGGCCCGCATCGACAAGGCCAACAACCGATTGCACAACGTGGTCATCTACGACTTCGGCGACGGCAGCAAGCGCCGGACGATCGTGGCTGACAGTGGCGACCTCGCACTGGTGGAAGGCACCGGCGACATGACACTCGTGCTCTTCCACGGCACGATGACCGAGATCCCGAACGCCACACCGGAGCAACTGACGCGAGTGTCGTATGCCACCGATCGCATCACCGTGCGCGGTGTCGCCAACAGCTTCTCCCGCGACAGTGCCGACAGCTACAAGTCGGAGCGCGAGATGGGCGTCTGCGAAATGCAGGCACAGGTGCTCACGGCAGAGAAGCAGCTCTTCATGGAGCGAAATGCCACGGCAATGCTGCAGTCACGGGCACTGCGTGCACTGGCACGAGGGGTAGTGGATCCGCTCACGCCACCGGACACGCTTGTCACGGCGTCGCCGGGAATCGGGCGGTACTACTGTGCCGCGTCGAACGCGATCGGTGCACTGTTGAATCGGGATGATTCGACCGCAGCGTCACGAGGCAAGTCGTCCGGTGCTGATGCAACGAACAGCCCGACGATCGCGCCACTCGTCGACCCGAAGGACGTTGCCACCACCACCGTGACGGCGGGCGTGCAGGACGCGGCACAGTCGGCTGTGCCGGCCGCGGCCCCGTCGTCGGGCAGCATCGCCGTGAGTCAGGAACCGCAGCAACTGCTGCCGGTGTCGGTGCAGACGCCCTCGATGGTCGCGACCGGTGTCAGCGGAACGATCGAGCAGGCAATTCAACGGAGTTCGATCGCCGCGTCGACCTGGTCGCAGTACGAAGTCGAGATCCACAAGAAGTTCTCCCTCGCTGTCGCCTGCGTGGTGTTTGTGCTGCTCGGTGCGCCGATTGCTCTGCGCTTCCCGCGCGGTGGCGTGGGACTGGTCATCGGTGCCAGCCTCGCGGTGTTCGCCCTCTATTACGTCTGCCTGATCGCCGGCGAATCGTTCTCCGACGATGGCTACCTGCCGCCCTGGGTCGCGATGTGGGCCGCGAACCTCGTCTTCACGATCGTCGGGCTGTTCCTCTTCGCTCGCATGGGCCGTGAAGGCAGCACCGCGCGTGGCGGAGATCTGGATGAGGTCAAGGAGCGGTTGCGCGCCTGGTTCGCATCGCTGCGACCGTTCGTGCGCCGCAACGCCGCCGTTCCCGTCAGCGACTCCTGAATCATGCGCGCACTCGATCGGTACGTCCTGCTGGAATGGCTGCGCATCTTCATCGTCACGGCATTCGGGTTCCCGGTGCTGATCGTGATCATCGACCTGACCGAGAAGCTGGACACGTATTTGCAGCGAAAGATCCCGGCCGGCGACATCGCCGTCAGCTATCTCTATGGCGTGCCGGAAACGATGTTCCAGGTGCTGCCGGCGGCCGTGCTCTTCGCGACCGTCTTCACGGTCAGTTCGTTTACGCGCTACTCGGAAATCTCGGCCGCCAAGGCCAGCGGCATCTCCTTCCATCGCTTCATTCTCCCGCTGACGCTCGGCGCCGTGTTTGCGATGTGCGTGGGATTCTCGCTCAACGTGATCATCCCCCCGCTCAACCTCAAGAAACTCAACCTGCTGCAGGAGCAGAAGTTCAAGGATACCGGCGAGCGATACAACTTTGCGTTCTCCACCGGTGAAGGAAGGACATACAAGGTCGGTGCGCTCCATGCGTCGCGGAACGTCATCGACAACATCGAGGTGGAGCGCCTTGGACTGGGCCCGGCCCTCCCGACGACGTACGCCATTGCCGAGCAGGCAATCTTCCGCAAGAACAGCTATTGGATGCTGCTCCGTGGCGACCTGCATGTCATCCCGAATGCGACCACGAACGTCGTCATTTCGTACGACTCGTTGTTCGACCGGTCGTTCACCGAGCGACCGCTGGAGCTCAATGCCGCGACCAAGGCCCCTGCCGACATGGGCTGGCGCGAGTTGGGCCGCTACATTCGTGCATTGCAGCGATCCGGGTCGGATGTGAATCCGCTCAAGGTCGAGCGCATGCTGAAGCTCGCGATCCCGGTCACCTGTGTCATCATCCTGCTCTTTGCGGCACCGCTCGCCACCAGCACGAAACGCGGCGGCGCTGCATGGGGCATCGGCGTCAGCCTGCTGACGACCGTCGTCTTCCTCGTTCTCGTCAACCTCATGCGCGGTTTTGGCGGCAAAGGGCTGATCTCGCCGGATCTCGCGGCATGGATCCCCAGTCTGATTTTCGGCGCGGTCGGCGCCGTGCTGCTCTGGCGCGTGCGGACGTGAGCGCCGGTTCCAACCTGCCCACGCCGGCGCATGTCGCAGCGACGGCCGTGGATATCCTGCCCATCCGGGTTCTGCGCTCGCTGGGCAGGTCCGGCATCGCACAGCTCGAGCATACGGGGCACTTTGCGCAGTTCATGGGCGACATCGGTCGCGGCTTTGCCGAGGGTCGCACCTGGGGGCCCGAAGTCATCAAGCAGATGCGAGGCATCGGCGTCGACTCCCTGCCGCTGGTCGTCATCGTCGCCTCATTCCTTGGCGCGGTCTCGGCGTTCCAGACCCGCTATCAGTTGTTCCCGGGCGTGCAGCTGAGTGTGATCGGCCTCATCGTCCGACAGTCGATCGTGCTCGAGCTCGGCCCGCTGCTCACCGCGCTCGTGCTGGCTGGTCGCGTTGGCGCAAAGATGACCGCTGAAATCGGGACGATGCGTGTCACCGAGCAGATCGATGCGCTGGAGACACTGGCTTTCGACCCCGTGGCATTTCTGGCGGTGCCGCGGCTCGTTGCGGCGCTGATCATGGTGCCGATGCTCGTGCTCGTGGCCAACTTCATGGCCATCATCAGCGCGTTCATCACGCTCATCCTTGCCACGGACGTCACGCCGCTGGACTTCAAGGCGGGACTGCAACTTGCATTCATTCCGTTTCAGCTCTGGTACAGCGTGATCAAGTCGGTCGGTTTTGGTGCTGCCATTGCGCTCGTCTGCACGTACGAGGGTTATGTCAGCGGTGCCGGCGCTGAAGGTGTGGGCCGGTCCACAGCCAAGGCGGTCGTCATCACGTCGGTTGCGATTCTCGTGTACGACGCCATCATCGCGGCGCTCCTCGCACCATTCATTCAGGCATGAAGCGCTCTAACGAAATCCTCGTCGGTTTGCTGCTCCTCGTCGGCGGAGCGATCGCCATTTTTGGCTCCATCTGGCTCGTCCGCGGCAGTCTCAGTCAGGGGTATCCGCTGTACGCCCGCTTTCCCTGGGGTGCGGGCCTCAAACCCGGTCAGCCGGTGCTGCTCGCCGGCGTGACGGCTGGCTCGGTGGCCGACGTCGAGTACGATCCCAAAGGCACCGTGCGTGTCATGCTGCGCATGACCAAGGGCTTCCAGGTGCCCAAGGGGAGCACCGCGAAGTCCATTCCGGTCGGCTTCTTCGGCGATCGCGCCATCGCCGTCGAACCGGTCATTGGCGTCACGGAGTTCATTGCACCGGGCGACAGCATCGTCGTGAGCCAGAGTGCGGCCACCACCGACGAGGTGATTGCGATCGGTGACTCGATTGCACGGGATGTCCGGGGCATCACGCTGCCACTGAGGCGGCAAATGACCGACAGCGGTGGCATCGATGACGTCCGCGAGATTCTCCGCAGTACGAGTGCGCTCACGAAGCAGCTGAATGCCGTCATCATCGCGCAGAACACCCAGCTCACCACGGCAATGACCAGCGTCAACCGCTCGCTCCGCGCCTTCGAGCGGACCGCCGCATCGCTGGACTCCCTTCGGGTGGACAGCCTCTCGCGCAACGCGGGTCGCGCGACGGCGAACGTGGCGGCGATCACCGATTCGCTCCGCCGGACGATGCAGTCGCTCAACGCGACGATGGCGCGGCTCGAGCGCGGCGAGGGAACGGCGGGCAAGCTGCTCACCGATACGCTGCTCTACAACGATGTGCGCCGCCTCGTGTCGCGCCTCGACAGCGTCACCGCCGACTTCAAGCGCGACCCACGCAAATACATCAAGTTCTCGGTCTTCTAGCGCTGCCGGGCTCATCAGAACACGCCCAGGCACCGGATCCGAACTCTGGGCTCGAACTCCGGGTTCGGACCCTGGGCTCGAGCTCTGGCGTCAGCCCCTGGACTCGGATCACGGGCTCGAATCCTCGCCTCAGACCCTGCACCGGAACTCCGGGCCCGAACGCGGCACGAGGAGAATCATCGGCGAGCAGGCTCAGCCCTATTTCATGTTGAGGCTGTCTATTTGATTAGAGCGCATTAAACTTGCGCGACCGGTCTGACGGGGTGCGGGTGACCCGTCTATTGTTTCGTCCTCCGGTTACAGCCTGAGAGACCCGACGGCAGCACAGGCTGAATTCAATTTTCGCACGAGGTGCACGGTGGGCGAATTCAAGGCGTTTCTCAAAGAGTACGGTGTCATCGGGCTGGCGCTCGGCGTGATCATCGGCTCAAAGGCTGGCGAACTCATCACCTCGATCGTGGATGGATTGCTGATGCCCATCATCGGCATCCTGCTGAAGCCCCTTGGCGACAACTGGAAGACGCTTGCCATCGGTCCGTTCATGATCGGTCAGGTCATCGGTGCGCTGATCAGCTTCATCATCGTTGCCTACTTCGTCTTCTGGGCCTCGAAGAAGATCCTCAGGGAAGAGACGGTCGGAAAGAAGTAAGGAAAGCAGCACGTCGTGTCGAACGGCAGCACACGGGGCGGCTCATCCTGCGAGCCGCCCCGTGTGCGTTCTTGAATTTTCGCTTCGCTCTGTACCCGGGCCGCGGGCTGCGAGCGCAGCGTGTGCTCACCCCGTCATCGCGCCGTCATCGCTCTCAGGCGGTCCATGGTCCGATCAAGGGCGGCACACTCACCGCACACCGGTGGAGTCTGTGCCGCGCCTGAAGACGGCGAAGTAGACCGGCACGCCGGCCAGGATCGCCCCGAACACCGCCAGCGCCGG
>JANMNM010000046.1:0-14093 GCA_031373905.1 Gemmatimonadaceae bacterium
GTCAGTTGGCGCGCCTGCGACGCCATCCAGCGCGCACCGTGCGACGTGAACAGCCCCTCGATGGCGATCACGCCATTCCGGCCTGCGATGATGCCACCGTTCGCGAGTGTCGTGCGATCACCGCCGAGCGGATCGGAGATCAGCGCCCACACGCCATCGGCAGCGCGCTCCAGGCGGCCCCACGGCTCGCGCGCAACGATGGTGCCACCTGACGGTGCAATCCACGCGGCTCGCAGCGCCGAGGGAACACAGGCCGCTGCCAGCGCCAGATGCGCCGCGCAGCTTCCAGCCTGTCCGAGAAACGCCCGCCTCGACGCATGCCGGCGCGCCTGCATCTCAGACACCGACGGAGTTCCGGTGCCGCTCCACGATCCGCGCCGCGATCAGGTCGCCGTGAAAACGCCCATTCTCGATGAAGGTCTTGTTCGCATCGAACCCCGATGCGATGACACCAGCGATGAAGAGACCTGGCAACGCCGATTCCATCGTCGCCGGGTTGTGCGACGGAATGCCGGTCACAGGATCAATCGGTGCCCCAACCTCCTTCAACAGCGCCGTTTCGGGCAGATAGCCGAGCATCGTGAACACGTGGTGTGCTGCCACGCGAGTGCGCTCCCCGCCCGACTCGATGTCAACCCAGTCACCGCCGATCTCGACGACGCGGGAATCGAAACGCGCCGTGATCGTACCTTCCTTGATCCGGGCCTCGATGTCAGGGCGCACCCAGGGCTTCACCTTCGGATCCAGGCCGGACTCGAAGTGCACCATCGTGACACGCGCGCCGGCACGGAACAACTCGAGCGCCGCGTCCACGGCGGAATTCGCGCCGCCCACGACAACCACGTCCTGGTCGTATGCCATGTGCCCCTCGGTGAAACGGTGGTGCACGTGTGACTGCAATTCACCCGGTACACCAAGCCGGTTCGGCAATCCGAAGTAGCCGGTCGCCACCACAACTGACGACGCATCAGTCACCCGACGCTGGCCCGACTGTGTGCGTGAATACACGCGCCACCGCTCGTCGCTGAGCCGCTCGAGCAGGTCGACGGTCTCGAACTGCCGCACTCTCACACCGAAATGCGCTGCGACGCCGCGGTAGTAGGCCAGCGCATCACGGCGCGTGGGCTTGGCCGCGGCAACCGAAAACGGCACACCAGCGATCGCGATCTTTTCAGCCGTGGAGAAGAACGTCATCTCCGTCGGGTACGACGCGATGCCACTCACCAGACACGAGCGTTCAACGATGATGTTCGGCACGCCGGCACGGTGCAATGCGATCGATGCCGCCAGCCCGCACGGTCCGGCCCCGATCACGACGGCGCCGGTTGCCTCCTCGGTCACGCGACCTCCGCTTCCATCCCGATCATCTGGTCACGACGCGTGCCAACGCTGACGTACGTGATGCGCGTCTCGCAGAGCTCCTCGATCCGGTCCAGATACCGGCGTGCCGCCGACGGCAACCCATCCAGTCCACGCACATCGGCCGTCGACTGTTTCCATCCGTCATACCATTCGTACACCGGCTCGGCGCCCTCCAGCAGCGCCAGGTCTGCCGGGAATTCCGTGTGCAGCTCGCCGTCGATCATGTAGCCAGTGCAGATCGCGACCTGATCCAGCGTATCGAGCACATCGAGTTTCGTCACGGCGAGGTCGGTCAGCCCGTTCACTCGTGCCGCGAACCGGACGACCACGGCATCGAACCAGCCGCACCGGCGCGGGCGGCCAGTCGTGGCACCGAACTCGTTGCCAAGCGTGCGCATCGTGGT
This sequence comes from Gemmatimonadaceae bacterium, assembly GCA_031373905.1. Taxonomy (GTDB): domain Bacteria; phylum Gemmatimonadota; class Gemmatimonadetes; order Gemmatimonadales; family Gemmatimonadaceae; genus JACMLX01. The sequence goes on from JANMNM010000046.1 coordinate 1,767, forward strand.
CTGCATCGGCTCGCCGAACTCGGTTGGCAGGGGCCCGGCACCAACACGCGTCGTGTACGCCTTCACGACACCAAGCACTGCGTCCAGCGCGGTCGGCGCAATGCCGGCGCCGATCGCCGCACCGCCCGCCGTGGTATTGCTGCTCGTCACGTACGGGTACGTCCCATGGTCGATGTCCAGCATCGAACCCTGCGCGCCCTCGAGCAACACGCCGGCGCCATTCTTCAGCGCACGGTGGATCTGCAACCCGACGTCGTCAGACAGCGCCAGCAGGCGCGGGGCGATCTCTGCCAGCGCCGCGAGCGTCTCATCCACGTCAGCGCGCGTGTCACACTGCATGAGCGCGAGACGACCGTTTGCGTTGGCAACTCCCGCTTCCACCAGCGTGCGCAGGCGTGCGGCATTGCGAAGATCCAGCACACGAACCCCGCGACGCGCAACCTTGTCTTCGTACGTCGGCCCGATCCCGCGACCTGTCGTGCCGATCGCCTTGCTCGAGGCACTCGCGCCGTCCATCAGCTTGTGATATGGCATCACGAGGTGTGCGCGCTCGCTGATGTAGAGCCGACCCGTGACATCGATCCCGTCGGCAACCAGGCCGTCGATCTCGGCGAACAGCTTCTCCGGATCCAGCACGACGCCGTTGCCGATCGCACACCGCACGCCTGGATGCATGATGCCGCTCGGGATCTGATGCAACACCACCTTCTTGTTGCCGATATGCACCGTGTGCCCGGCGTTCGCGCCGCCCTGGTATCGGACCACCCAGTCCGCGCGCTCGGCGAGAACATCCACCAGCTTGCCCTTCCCCTCATCGCCCCACTGGGCGCCCACAACAACCACGGTGCGTCGCGACGCGTCAAACATCAGTGACTCTTCCTTGGCGCGCCGCAACGAGGGGCGCGCAGCAGACTCGATTCGAAAGCGTGGACCAGAGGTGCCCTGAGCCGGGACCCGCACCACGCAAAACGCCACGCGCGATCGGCGCGTGGCGTTGGTGAAAACTACGGTGCTACCGGGGCTCTGCCACCCCGCGCCGGCTCAGGCGTCCTTCTCGTCCCCGAGCGCCACGAACGCGAATGCTGCCGAGAGCGCCAGGGCAATCGCCGGCGCAATCACGGGCCCGAGCCAGTAGATACCGTCCATCAAAAACGACGGGATCATGAGAAAGACCTTCACAAAGGCGTACATCGCGGACACGATGGCTTCCATCACGGGCTCCAGAAGGTTCAGGTGCGGTTCGGTTGGCGCAGTGGCAGACGCGCCTCAGCGGCAAAGGTAATCGGTCCCTGCAGGTTCCCGCATCACTCAGGCCTCAGCCCTACTTCCAGGCTGCCGCCAGCAGCCAGCCGCCGATGAGACACCCGGCAAGGCTCTTCAGCGCGGTCGCGACCGCGCGGCCGATCAGCGCTCCGGTTGCCGCACGTGTCGCCTTGCCATGATTCTTCTCGACGCTGTACTCGGCGATCATCGCGCCGACGAACGCCCCCGCGAACGCGCCAACCACCGACCCGACCACGGGCACCGGCAGCCCGACGAATGCACCGGCAAGACCCCCGAGGATTGCGCCCCACGAGGCGCGGCTCGAGCCGCCGTACTTCCGCGTGTACTTCCCGGCGATCGAGAACTCGAGCCACTCGGCGCCAAGCGCAATCACAGCCAGAAGCGCGAGCGTCGCCCAGCCGAGTGTCGGCGGAGACACGAGCAACCGGTGTCCGATGCCCGCGACGAGCATCAGCCAAATGCCAGGCAGCCCGAGGGGGATCATGACAAGGCCGCCGAGGACGGCGGCCAGCAGCACAACGATGTCAGCGCTCATGGCAAGTACTACGTGCTGGCTGAGGCGCGGTTTCTCTCCGGCTCAGCCATCACGCGTCACACGACCGCCAGCGCCAATTCGTTGACGATCCGGTGCACGATCGTTCGCCCCTCTGCGTCCACCGGGAGCAAAGGCGGCCGCGGCGCGCCACCGTACATGCCTGCCGCATCGACGCCCGCCTTGAGGCCGGGCACTCCGTACACGGCGGCAATCTCCATCGCGATGCGCTTGAGACCTGCCTGCGCGTCCGCACCATCCTCGGGGTGCCCCAGTCCGACCGCTTGCGCAACTGCCACAGCGAGCCGCGGTGCGATGCAGGCGGCCGCCAGCACCGCGCCGGCACAGCCATCGCCGAGCGCTTGCGTCAAGGACGGCGCATGACCGGTCATGACGGCGAAGTTCGGGCTGCGAGCACGCAGGTAGCCGTTCCGCCACTCTGCGTTTCCACTCGAGTCCTTGATGCCGATGATGTTCTGGTGCGCAGACAGCTCGCACACGACGTCTGGATCCAGGTGGTAGTGCATGAACGCCGGCACCGAGTACAGGACCACCGGGCACGGCGATGCATCAGCGACCGCGAGGTAGTGGGCCTTCTGCGCCGCAGGCGTCATCAGCGACGTGAAGTAGTGCGGCCCGACCACGAGCGCGGCGTCGGCGCCAAGCGTGGCGGCGTGCTTCGCGCGCGCGATCGTCTGCCGCGTGCTCTCGGCGCCGGCGCCCATGAGCAGAAACCGCGACGACGGGACCTCGTCACGCACCGTCTGAAGCAGCGCATCACGCTCCGTCTGGTCCAGCAACGCCGCCTCGCCGGTGGAACCGGCCAGCAACACGCCGTGCAACCCGGCATCGAGCAACGCCCGCACATTGCGGCGCACCGCGTCCCGATCCAACGTGCCGTTGGCGTCGAAGGGTGTCACGGTCGCAGCGAAAACCCCACCCAGAACTGCGCGTGCCTGTGGCATCAGTCAGTGAGCCCCATGCGCTCGTACACCTGGCGCATCGTTTCCTGTGCCGTGATTCGCGCGCGGGTTGCGCCGTCTTCCAGCACATCGTTGACATATGACGGTCGTGCACTGATCTCCGCCGCGCGGCGGCGAATCGGAACCAACACCTCTTCCATGTTCTCCGCCAGCACCTTCTTGCACTCGATACAACCCCAGCCTGCGGTGCGGCAGTTCGTCGCCACGATTTCCTGTGTGGCCACGTCGCTGAATGCCTTGTGCAACGAGTAGATGTTGCAGATGTCAGGGTTCCCGGGATCGCTCCGTCTTTGCCTCGCCGGGTCCGTCATGGCAGGCCTCAGCTTCTCCCACACCTGCTCCCGGGTCTCGAGCAGGCCGATCGTGTTGCCGAGTGACTTCGACATCTTCGACTGCCCGTCCAACCCCATCAGGCGGCGCACGGGGGTCAGCAACGCCTGCGGCTCCGGAAAGTACGGCTCATCGGTGGCGAAGCGCGCGTTCCAGCGTCGCGCGATCTCCCGACTCAACTCCAGGTGCTGCACCTGATCTTCACCCACCGGCACGCGCGAGCCGTGATACAGGAGGATGTCAGCCGCCTGAAGCACGGGATACGTCAGGATGCCGGTGATCACGCTCTCCTGGCGTGCGCTCTTGTCCTTGTACTGCGTCTGCCGCTCGAGTTCACCCAGCGGCGTTACCGTGTTGAAGATCCAGGCCAGTTCCGCGTGCTGCGGCACGGCACTCTGGAAGAAGAGTGTGCACCGGTCCGGATCGAGGCCACCCGCCAGCAGCGACACGGCCATCTCGTGTCGGCGGCGTCGAAGGTCTGCCGGCTCGTAGTTTCCTGTCAGCGCGTGGAGGTCCACGATGCAGAAGAACGTCGCGTCGCGACCCTCCTGCAGACGCGCCCAGTTCTGTACGGCCCCGAGGTAGTTGCCGATGTGCAGCTCGCCCGAAGGCTGAATGCCGCTGAAGATTCGAGACATCCCGCCAAGCTAATCACCAATGCCGATGCCCAGCGATCCGCCCCGCCCTGAACCGGCGCCTCATCCTGCGAACCTCGCACTCCTCGAGGAGATCGAGACGGTCGCGCAGGCCGCCGCTGCCTTCATCCGAGAGCAGGATGCCGACCGGCCGGAACTCACCTGGGATCTGAAGGGCGACAGCGACTTCGTGAGCACGGTCGATCGCGGTGCCGAGGACTTGATACGAAGCCGACTTGCTCCCGACGGACGCGCCGTCACGTTCATCGGCGAAGAAAGCGCACCGGAGAGCCGTGTGGGTGCCGGGATCACCTTCATCGTCGATCCGCTCGACGGCACCACCAACTACCTCCATGGCTTCCCGGCCTACGCCGTGTCGATCGCCGCGCTGGTGGACGGCATTCTCGCCGCCGGGGTCGTCGTCGACGTGCCGCGCGATGAATGCTTCACGGCCGTGCGCGACGGCGGCGCCCGCCTGAATGGCAGGCCGATGCAAGTCAGTGGGATCAGCGACCCGACCAGGGCCCTGATTGCGACCGGTATCCCCTTTCGGAAGCCCGAGCAGATCGCGCGCTATCTCGAGCAGCTTCCCAGGGTCCTCGCTGCGACCAGCGGCATCCGCCGCGCCGGTGCCGCGTCGATTGACCTGGCACATGTGGCGTGTGGCCGCGTTGACGCGTTCTGGGAGCTGCGCCTCGCACCGTGGGATGTCGCCGCCGGGCTGCTGCTGGTGCGTGAGGCGGGCGGACGCGTGACAGATTTCGCTGGCGTCGACGCGGTGCCCGCGTTTGCCGGCTACGTCGCCGGCAATCCGGCGATGCATCACTGGCTCCTCAATACCCTCGCCTGACGCGCCACCCATGCCGCTGATCGAATGTGTTCCCAATTTCTCGGAAGGCCGCAATCGCGAGGTGATTGACGCCATCGCCGCGGCAATCACCGCCGCGCGAGGGCGAGTGCTGGATGCTTCGCTCGACGCCTGGCATCATCGCGCCGTGATCACCTTCGTCGCTGAACGGGACGACGTCGTCGGAGCGGCATTTGCCGCAATCCGTACGGCGCGTGACCGCATCGACCTGCGCGAACACACAGGGGTCCACCCGCGCATCGGTGCGGCGGATGTCGTCCCGTTCATTCCGCTCGATGGCACGAGCATGGACGATTGTGTACGCGCGGCACGTCACCTCGCAGACCGCGTCGGTGCGGAGCTGAAGATTCCGGTCTACCTCTACGATCAGGCAGCACAACGCGACGCGTATCGCAACCTGGCGGACGTCCGGCGCGGCGGCAGCGACGCGCTCGCCGGGAGCATCAACTCCACCCGCCCACCGGACGCAGGGCCGCATGCCCTGCACGCGACGGCGGGGGCCGTCGCAATCGGCGCGCGACACTTCCTCGGTGCCTTCAACGTGTACGTCGGCCACGCTGCGCACCTCGAGCAGGCAAAGGCCATTGCGCGATCGATGCGGGGTGCCGGCGGCGGACTGCCAGGGGTGAAGGCGCTGGGGCTCGTCGTGGATAACCAGGCGCAGGTCTCGATGAACATCACCGATCTCGACGCCGTGAGCCTGCATGAGGCATTCGACGCCGTCGAACGAGCCGCACGTGTGCACGGCATCGACGCGACGCACAGCGAAGTCATCGGACTCGTGCCACAGCGCGTGATCGAAGCGGCGTTCGCAGACCGCATCAGGTTGCGGGACACGCGGGACACCGTCTCACTCGATCGAAAGATCGACCGGAGTCGTCGCGCTGACGACCTCAGGGAGACCGCCGATGCCATCGCAGCCCCCGACCGGCCGGAAGCCAGCGGTACCGCCGCGGCGCTGGCCGCGGTGCTCGCGGCAGCTGCCGTCCGGCTCGCGTCAGGCGTCCAGCTGGCGCGGCCGCACAGTCCGGCCGGAGAGGCGATGCGCCGCATCCTCGACAGCTGCGCGACACTCGAAGCGCACCTGCACGAGGCGGCGCGGGATGACGCAGATGCGTGGCAGCAGGTCGTGGTCGCACGGCGCCGTCTCAGAACCACGACGCACGCGATGCCTGATGGCCTCCGTGCGGTTGACGCCGCGTTGCTGGGCGCCAGTGAAGTGCCCATGCGGATCGCGCGGCTCGCGACTGATGTGGTCGCGCTCGCAGGCGAGACAGCCGCCACGGGCGATCGGATCACGGCACCGGATGCGTGGGCGGGTGCAAACATCGCACACGCCGCAGTCACGGCCGCTCTCGGACTGCTGCGCTCCAACCTTGCCATGCTGACGGATACGATGCTTGGCCAGGCCGTGCGCGATGCGGCGCACCACCTGCAGCAGCGCGCCGACGATTTGATCGCAAACATGCGCGCCGACGTCCGGCACCTGCTCTGATACTCGAGAAACGACTCGCAGACCAGCGATGGCCGCGAGTCGTTCCGGAGCAACCTGCAACGCCGACTAGCGGCCCGCGTTGGCTGCGGTGCTCACCGGGAATCGCACGCCTTCGATCACACCGCGCAGTTGCCTCAGATGCTCCGGGTAGCGCGTGAGCAGTTGCATGTAGACGTACTGGCCGCCCACCGGCAAGGCCCAGCTCACGTCCGCCCGGTACGTCGTGATGCCCTGCTGGAGCATCGTGGTCCGGATCTTCACCGTCGCGTTCTCCACCGTGATTTCGCACGACGCGGTGTTGAGGGGAAGCACGGGCAGGAAGATGAACTCCGATCCCTTCCACACATGCAAGGTGCTTCCAGTGCGAATGAGGTTGAAGTCGACGTCGTTCACCCCTTTCCAGTCCGGCACCCACTGCTTCGGCACCTTGAACTCCATCGGCGGAAGCGAGATGCTCCTCACTGCTCCGGCCAGCGTGGTATTCGCCGTGCTGCATGGCTCATCGATCGCGCGAACCGACGACGTTGGCGCGAGGTCGGTTGAGGCCACCTGTCTCGCGCAGGCCGAAGCCGCAACGAGGAACAAGGGCAGCATCACGGTGAGTCTGAGATTCATCCGGCCTCCGTTCATGTTGGATTCGAGCCAGCACGAAAGATTCCACTGCGCGAACGTACGGTGAGGATCATCGCACCACCACCGGGCGAGGCGTCGGCATTCCCGCACCGCGCCGGCAGCCTGCCTCCGAGACCCTGCAGCGTTGACAATAGTTCCAGACCGTCGTCACCGCATCGGTCAGGAGTCGATGTTCGTGAGAATTCGGGGGCCATTGGCTGTGACAGCCACGGTGTGTTCGAAATGGGCCGACCACTTGGCATCGGCCGAAACGATCGTCCACTTGTCGCTCAGGGTACGGATCGACGCCGTCCCGATATTCACCATCGGCTCGATGGCCAAGGTCATCCCAGCCATGAGCTTGGTACCGCGCTTTGGCTTGCCGTAGTTGGGGACCTGGATCTCCTCGTGCAGTACGAAGCCGACCCCATGCCCCACGAGTTCGCGGACGACTGAGAACCCGGCCGCCTCGACGACCTCCTGGCAGGCGTGACCGATGTCGCCGATGTGATTTCCCAGGACCGCGGCTCCAATCGCGGCGCGCAACGACGCTTCGGTCGTGTCCAACAGCCGCTGGTGCTCCTCGGTGATCTGGCCGACAGGATGGGTCCGCGCCGCGTCGGTGTACATGCCCTCGTACTTGACGCCGATATCCACCGAGAGGATATCGCCTTCCCTCAGGAAGCGTTTGGCCGACGGAATGCCATGCACGATCTCTTCATTGATGCTGAGGCAGATCGCTCCCGAGAAGCCATACAACCCCTTGAACGCGGGCACCGCACCCTCATGACTGCGAATGAATTCCTCGGCAATCGTATCGAGTTGCAGCGTGCTGACGCCGGGTCGGAGCGCCTGCTTCACCACGTCGTGCGTCGCAGCGAGGATTCTCCCGCCGCGCGCCATGGTTTCGATCTCGCGCGCCGACTTGAGCTGAATCACAACCCGAGCGCACGCCTGGCGCGATCGGTGATCTCGTCAACCGCACCAACCGCATCGATCGTCGCGATGCGCGCTCCATGCTCTGCATACCACGCCAGCACTGGTTCGGTGGACTTGCGATATGTATCCAGGCGCGTCTGAACGGCGGCCGGATCATCATCCTTGCGCCGAATCAGCCTGCCACCGCCCTCACCGCTCACACACCCCGCCGTTTCGCACGGCTCACCCACCTCGCGACCTGTGTACGGCGCGCCGCACTTGTCGCAGGTCAGACGGCCGCTGATTCGGGAGATGATCTCCGCATCGGGGATGTCGAACACGAGGACGGCCCCCAACTGCCGTCCCAGATCCGTCAGCACGGTCTGCAGGCCTGCCGCTTGAGGGACTGTCCGGACAACACCGTCGAGCACGGCGCCGTTGACGTACTCCGGCGCAGAGAGTGCCTCCTTGATGATGCCAAGGATCACATCGTCGGCCACGAGATCACCGCGATCCATGAACGCTTTTGCCGCGAGACCCATCGGGGTTCCCGCACGCACCGCGGCGCGGAGTGCATCACCGGTGGCCAGGATCGGAACGCCAAGCGCCGCGGCTAGCCGCGGCGCCTGAGTGCCTTTCCCCGCTCCGGGCTTGCCGAAGAGGACAATAACCATGTGCGAGCGGGGTGTCCGGTGATCGGGCCGAAGAACCACGAGTCAAACGAAGGCGAGCAAACCGACGGTCAGAAGCCGCCGGTCGCCTGCCGTCCGCGATAACGAACCTTGCCCTTCTTCATGAATCCATCGTACTGCCGGAGAAGCAAATGCTGCTGCATCTGCGCCATCGTGTCGAGTGCCACGCCGACCACGATCAACAAGCTCGTTCCGCCGAAGCTGAACGGCACGTTGATCCACTTCGCAATCAGTTGGGGCAGCAGCGCAATGATCGTGAGGAACAGTGCGCCAGGCAGCGTGATCCGGCTCACCACCTGATCGATGTAGTCCGCCGTCTTCGCACCCGGCTTGATTCCCGGCACAAAGCCACCCTGCTTCTTCAGGTTCTCCGACAGGTCGATCGGGTTGAAGATGATCGAGGTGTAGAAGTACGTGAAGAACAGGATCAGTACGGCGCTGAGCAGGAAGTACAGCCACGTTCCCGGTGCAAAGAACTCCGAGAACGCCTTCATGTTTTCGTTGCCGCTGAACTGCGCGACGGCGCTTGGCACCACGATGACCGACTGCGCGAAGATGATGGGCATCACGCCGGCCGAGTTCAGCCGCAGTGGAATGAAATTCCGCGCTTCCTGACGCATCCGACCGCGGCTGACCGTGCGTTGCGGGATCTGAATCAGGATGCGACGGGCTGCCATCGTGATCGTGACGACACCAGCCACGACCGCCAGCATCACCACACCAAGCACCAGCACCGCGAGCGGGCCAATCGCGCCACTGCTCAGGAAGCTGAACGTCTGGAAGATGCCTGGCCAGAATCGCTCGACGATCGAGAAGAAGATGATCAGTGACGCGCCGTTTCCGAGTCCGCGTTCCGTGATCTGTTCACCGAGCCACATCGTGAAGAGCGCGCCGGTGGTCAGGAACAGCGCCATCTGTACCTTGAACCAGAAGCCCGGTGACGCCACGGCGCCTGGCAGGGACTCGGTGAAGATGGCGAAGCCCCACGCCTGCACCAACGCAAGACCGACCGTCGCATACCTCGTCCACTGCGTCAGTTTCTTCCGTCCCTCTTCGTCCTGCTGCATCTTCGTAATCTGCGGCAGCACGGCACCAGCGATCTGCACGAAGATGGATGCCGAGATGTACGGCATGATGCCCAGCGCAAGCACCGTGGCACGGCTCAGTCCACCGCCGGAAAACAGGTCATACAGGCCGAGAATGCCACCCTGCCCCTGATTCTGGAAATACTGCGTGATGGCCAGTACATCCACGCCTGGGGCGGTGATGTACGAGCCAACACGATAGAGCACCAGGCAGATGAACGTGAATACGATCTTCTCCCAGAGCTCTGGCGTGCGATAAATGTTCGCGACGGTGTCCGTCGCGGAGGCCTGTGCCATCCCTTACTCCTCGATGCGACCGCCGGCCGCCTCGATCTTCGCCTTGGCACTGGCGCTGACCTTCACGCCGCGCACCGTGAACGCGCCAGTGACTTCGCCGTTTCCGAGCAACTTCGCCGGGCCCTTGTTCACATTGACCAGTCCAGCGGCCAGCAACGCCTCGACCGTCACCTCCGTCCCCGTGATCTTCGACAGCTCGTCGAGGCGCACGATCTGGTTGACGATGCTGAACGGGTTCGTGAAGCCGCGCTTCGGAATACGACGCGTCAGCGGCATCTGACCACCTTCGAAATGTGGCTTGCCGCCGCCCGGGCCGTGATGCCCCGCGCGTGCCTTCTGTCCCTTGTGACCCTTGCCTGACGTCTTGCCGGTACCGGAGCCAGGACCGCGACCGATGCGCTTCCGGTTGCGATGCGATCCCGGTGCAGGCACCAGGTTGTGCAGGCCCAGCTTTTCTTGTGTTTCGCTCATGGCTCCGTTACTCCGCTACCGGGGTCACTTCAAGCAAGTGACGCACCCGCTTGATCTGTCCACGCAGGGACGGACTGTCCTGCTGAACGACCTCATCCTGATGATGCTTGAGGCCGAGCGCCTCGAGCGTGTCCTTCTGTACCTGCGGCTTGCCGATCCCGCTGCGCACCTGCTTGATGCGCAGCTTGCCATTCGTCATCGGCAGGGTCTTCGGCGTGTGCTTGGGACCCTTGGTCGGACTCTTGATGAACGTACGCGGCATTTATGCAACCTCCTTCGACTTCGCACGGCTCAGATACTGAATCGAGCTGACCTCAATACCGCGCTCACGCGCGATCTGATCCACCGTCACCAGTTCGGCCAGCCCGGCCATCACGGCACGCACGAGGTTGTGCGGGTTGGTGCTGCCGAGGCTCTTCGTCAGGATGTCCTGAATGCCGACACACTCGAACACGGCGCGCACCGCACCACCGGCGATCACGCCGGCACCCGGGGCGGCCGGCTTCATCAACACCTTGCCGGCGCCGTGCTTGCCGACCACTTCATGCGGAATCGTCGCGCCGGTCAGCGGCACGCTCACCATGCTGCGCTTCGCGCCTTCCACGGCCTTGCGGACCGCTTCAGACACTTCGTTCGCCTTGCCCGTCGCGTAGCCGACACGTCCCTTCCCGTCTCCAACAGCCACGAGGGCGTTGAACGAGAAGCGACGACCACCCTTCACCACCTTGGCGACGCGGTTGATGGCGACGACGTTTTCGACGAGGTCGGACTGCTCCCTCTCACCGCCACGCGCTTCTCCACCGCGACCGCGACCGTCGCGGCTGCCGCCACCGGGGCCGCCGCCATCACGGCCACCGCGATTCCCGCCAGGACCACCCGGTCCGCCTGGGCCCGCACCGCGTCCGCGACCGGCACCACCGCCCCCGCGACCACCACCGCCCCCGCCCCCGCGACCACCACCACCCTGGCCGCCACGACCTGCAGGGCGCGACGTCTCACTCGACGCCGCCGTTACGTTCGGCTGATCTGCCATATCAGAACTCCAGGCCGCCTTCGCGGGCGCCATCGGCGACCGCCTTCACGCGGCCATGGTACTTGTAGCCTGCACGGTCGAAGACGACCTTCGACACGCCTGCTGCCTTTGCCTTCTCGGCGATCATCTTGCCGACCTGCACTGACTTCTCGCTCTTCTTGCCCTCGAGCGAGGTGCTCGTCACCGTCATCAGCGTGCGACCAGTCGTATCGTCCACGATCTGCGCCGTGATGTGCTTCAGCGAACGGAACACCACCAGGCGTGGCCGCTCCGGCGTCCCAGCCACGTTCTTGCGAACGCGCAGGTGACGACGGGCGCGCAAGTCCTGGCGCGTCTTCGGAATCCGCATCTTCGGCATTACTTGCCCCCGGCCTTGCCCGCCTTCCGGCGGACGATTTCACCCTGATACTTGACGCCCTTGCCCTTATACGGCTCGGGCGGACGGAGACTGCGGATTTCCGCCGCAATCTGGCCAACCACTTCCTTGTTCGCGCCATCCACCACGATCGACGTCGGCGTCGGTGCATTCAGCTTGATGCCCTCCGGCGCCTTCACCTCGATCTGGTGGCTGTAGCCCAGCGACATCAGCAGACCGTACGGCTTGTTTTCCGCCTTGTAGCCCACGCCAACGATGTCGAGGTTCTTCTGGAACCCCTTCGTCACACCTTCGACCATGTTGGCGACCAGCGTGCGGGTCAGCCCATGCATGGCCTTCGAGGCGGTTTCATCGTTCGGACGCACCACCGTCACGACGTTGCCGGCAACCTGCACCGACACGATCGGCGGCAGTGAACGCGACAACGTGCCACGCGGACCCTTGACCGTCACATTCCGTCCGTCGAGCGTGACCGTCACGCCGGCCGGCACGTCAATCGGCTTCTTTCCAATTCGCGACATAGCAGCGTCTCCTTAGTACACGATGGCGAGAAGCTCGCCACCAGTGTTCGCACGACGCGCTTCACGGTCCGACATCAGCCCCTTGCTCGTGCTGACAATCGCCATGCCCAACCCGTTGCGCACGCGCGGGATCTCCGTCACGCCCACGTACTTCCGCAGGCCCGGCGTCGAGATGCGCTTCAGCTCACGGATCAC
>JANMNM010000073.1:0-8845 GCA_031373905.1 Gemmatimonadaceae bacterium
TTGAATCTGCACGCCGCGCGTTGTTGCGGCAGGAGCTTCACCGGGTCGGGCCAATGTCGCTGCTGAGACTGCCGCCGGACATATTCCAGCAGCGGATCCGGCCTGGTCTGCATACCCTGCGCTGTGCCGCAACCCACGGTCCTTCCCGTCGGACGACGACTGCTGCCGCTCCCCTTTCCACCACATCACCGTGCCGCTCGTTCTCGATGACTTCAGCGCCGATGCCGACACCGCGACGCGGCGCTGGTCCATGTTCACCGACCAGGTCATGGGCGGTGTCTCTGAGGGGAGTGCCGCGCTCGAGATGATCCTCGGTCGCCGGGCATTGCGATTGCGCGGTCGCGTCTCGCTCGAACGCAACGGCGGCTTCGTGCAGGTCGCGCGTCCGCTCGGCAATGGTCCCGCGTCGCCGCTCGATGCGCGCCAGTATGCGGGCGTCGCCATCACCGTCTGCGGACGACCAGGCCCGTACTTCATCCATCTTCGGACGCCTGATGCCCGCGCACCATGGCAATACTACGGCGCGGCGCTGTCGGTGAGGACGACATGGACGGACGTGGTCCTGCGCTGGGCGGACTTCTCCCCAGAATCGCTCCAGCGCGCACTCGACGTATCGCGCCTGCAACGGCTTGGCGTGGTCGCGGCGAAGGAAGCCTTCGCCGCCGACATCGCCATCGCGAAGATCGCACTGGTACCGTGAATCGCCCGCCGTTGCGCACAAACCGTTTCCGGAATCACGTCACACGTGGCGCGAGCCATCATGCAGCGCGTGCAACGGCGATAGCCGCCGGCGACCCCGGGATCGGGATTCCGCGATGGAGATCCCGATCCTGGGCAGCGGCTACTTGATGCGCGACACGCTCTGGATGCGAACCACACTGACCATGCGTTGAGGCGGCCTGTCCGCACTCGGCATCTGCTGGATCCTGCGAACCACATCCATCCCTTGCAGCACCCGTCCGAATGCCGCGAAGCCCTGACCGTCGGGGTTTCGCTTGCCTCCGAAGTCCAGCGCCGGCTGGTTGCCGATCACGATGAAGAACTCGCTCGAGGCTGATCCCGGCGCGCCCCGCGCCATGCTGATGACACCGTCAGTGTGACGGATCCCGGAGCGATCATTCGTTTCATGTGCGATCGGCGGCAGTCGCTTCAGGCTGTCCGCGTCGATTCCGCCCTGAATGACCTCGATCTGCGGTTGCTGTTCCGCCGGCAGCTGATTGCGCAGGGTGACGGCGCGATAGAACGAGCCGCCGTCGTACCGGTGTTCGTCAACATATCGCAGGAAATTGGCGACTGTGATCGGAGCCTTCGTCGGCTCGAGCGCCACGACGATCGTGCCCGAATCGGTGACGATGCGAACCCGTGGTGCAGCCTGCGCACCAAGCGGAGCGACCGAGAGCACCGCCGCCGTTGCGGCGGCGATGCTCAGACGGATCGGCCCGATCACTTGTCGAACCACATTGCCGCGTCCTGCAGCGGGACCGGACTTGGCGTGTTCGGATTGGCCGTGATCTCCTCGCTCCGGTACAGGAGCCGACGAACCAGGCCGCCCACCAGTGCCCCCGACGGTACCTGCAGGGTGGGATACTCACTGCCCGCGGCGCCACTGCGACGCCACTGGACCCATGCCTCGAGCGGGCGCATGAAGAGATCCAGGTACTGCTGGCGGTTCAGTTCGCGCCGGAAGTTCGTGGATGTCAGCGCAGGCAATCCTGCGATGAAGGTGTCGATCTGCCCGGACGTCACACCGAGTACGGTCATCCCTTCACGGACACCGAGGCGATAGCGTGCGTCGGACGCCGACAGCCCACCGGTCCAGAAGCCTCTGGCGAGGGCCTCAGCTTCAAGCAGATACTGCTCGGACAGCGAGAATGACATCTCCGGCAGATCGGCCTTCAGCAGATTCAGGCTCACCAGCGATGCCACGGGTGTGAACGGCTCGACGGTGTTCAGCGAAACAAACACCCCAGGAGCTGCCGACGGGCCAGGCTGATAGAAGATCGCCAGACGTGGATCGCTGGTCGGGAGGAGCTCGCCAAACATCACATTCGACGCATACCAGTCCTGCTGCACGCCACCGCGGAAGATCTGCGTGAACGAGAAGCGCGGATTCTGCCGCCCCGCCTGCGTGGAGTACTGCACTTTCATCTCGTCGGCGCGACTGGCGATCATCGGCAGCCCTTGCAAGGCCGTAATCGCCGCGGTCTTCGAAGGGTCGGCATCGACCATCGTCATCAGGATGCGGAACTTCAGCGAGTTGGCGAACCGGCGCCATTTCGCCATGTCGCCGGCGTAGTACAGATCATTCGGCGCGCCGATCGTCTTCGAGTTCGCATCGATCAACAGCAGCGCATCGTCGATCAGTTTCAGCGTGCCATTCAACACCGTCTGCTGCGAGTCGAACTTCGGCTGGTCAACGAGCCCGGTGGCGGCTTCGGTGAACGGGATGTCGCCCCACAGGTACGTGGTCTGCGAGTAGACGAACGCCGAGTAGATCTTGAGCTGCGCAATCGAGTTGCTCGGCCGCGGCGTCAGTGTCTCGGCTTCGCGCGTCGCGATGACGAGGTTCTTGAGTACATCGGTGTAGATCGATCCCCACGCGCTGCGCACGCGCGTCTGGTCGTACTGGGCCTGTGCCAGGCCCCAGCGAGCACCCGAGGCCCACATCTGCGTCGAGAGGGCGACGGGCCACGTGAGCTCGCCGACTCGCAGCAGGGAGAACTTCAGTGCGGCCCCGGAAAAGAGCTGGGCAGCGTCGGCCGACGTCGATCGATTCGGGTCGACGTTCAGGCTGCCGTCCCCGAAACAGCCGGCGAGCGACAGCACCATCGCGCTGACGGCAGCGCGGCGAACAAAGGAAGCAGAAAAGAATCGCATGGGTCGATGCCTCAGAAGACGAGCCGAATGTTGACGCCGAACGTCCGTGTGGACGGCAATACGTTACGCTCAACTCCCTCACCAATCAGGCCAGTGCCGAGCACGTTGGCCTCGGGATCCACGTGCGGAACCTGGCTGGAAATAAGCCACAGGTTCCGTCCCTCGAGCGAGAGGCTTCCCGATGCGGCCCCGAGCCTCGACGTCCAGCGTGCCGGCAGCTGAAAGCTCAGCGCCGCCTCACGGAGCTTGGCGAACGATGCATCGAAGATGTTGTTCTCGGGGCTGATGGAGTTGTCGAGATTGCCCCAGTACTGCTGCACTGACGCGACCTGCACATCGTTGGGCCGGGTCGTGCCATCGGCATTCCGGATCACGCCATCCTGCACGAAGCGCTCACGGTCCAGCGTCTCGGCGGCAAGCCCGCTCGAGCGCAACTGCGACGTGGTCTGCGACAGGAAGACGCCGCCGCGGCGCACGTCCACCAGGAACGAGAGCGCGAGGCTCTTCCAGCTGACGGTATTCGTCACGCCACCGGTCCAGTCCGGGAAGATGTTGCCGAACAGCTTGCGCTGCCCCTGGATGCGGAGACCGTTCGCTGGGTTGATCAGGAGCTTCCCCGACACCGAGTCACGAGCGAAGCCGACGCCCTGAATGTTGAACGTCGTGCCCGGGCGCGCGGCCACGAAAATGCCGAACCCATCGCCGGATGTGACCACGAACTCCGTCAGGCCCGGTGCAAGCTTGTCGACGATGTTGCGATTCCGGTTGAAGTTCATGCCGACGTCCCAGCGAAAGCCGGCCGGGTTCGCCGACGCGATCGGCACGCCGGTGACCTGGAGTTCGAGTCCCTTGTTCGAGATCTGGCCGACGTTCAGCCGCCGTGCCGAAAAGCCCGTGGTCTGCGGCACTGCGATCGAAACGATCTGATCGTAGTTCCGCGTCTGGTAGTATGTCACGTCCAGCCCGAGGCGGTCCCTGAAGAACTTGGCCTCGGTGCCGAACTCCATCGAGTTCTGCCGCTGTGGGCGCAGATTCGCCGGCGGAATGACGTTCGTCGCGGCGAAGGCCGATGCGCCGTTGAACGGGTACTGCTGATTGAATGTGTAGATGTCCGTCTGCTGCGTGAGCGGCGTGTAGGTGAACGCCAGCTGATACGGCTCTTCATCCGAGCCGACGTTCGCCCAGTTGGCGCGGACCTTGAGGAAGCTCACCTTCCCCTTGTCAAAGATCCCGGCGTCGCGGAAGAGATCCGAGACCACGAGGCCGGTCGAGACGGAGGGATAGAAGTACGAGTTGTTGTCCGTCGGCAGCGTGGAGCTCCAGTCGTTGCGACCGGTCACGTTGACGTAGAGATAGTCGCGCCAGGCAAGGCCGACATCGCCGTAGACACCGAAGAGCTGCCGTTCGCTGCGGAAGTTCGTCGCCGCATTCACCAGCGCATTCGCCTGTGTGTACAAGCCATCGATGTTCAGGCCCTGACTGAACACGCGCTGACGGACAAAGGTCCGCTTGTTGAAGTTGTGCCCGATGATGGTCTTCATCGCCAGGCTGCCCGTGAGCTGGCGCTGGATGGTGCCGATGAGATCCGTGTTCAGCTCACGCTCGGAGAGATCCTGCGTGTCGAACTCGCCATCGAGGCGACCGCGCGTTCCCTTGCGCGTAATGAAGCGCCGGTTCTCGTTCGCCAGGTCGGTCCCGGCCCGGAACGAGATATTCAGCCAGTTGAGTGCGTCGTACGACAGGTTGGCATTGCCGAAGATACGATCGATGGCGTTGTCGAGGCCGTTGTTGTCCGTCACCCAGTACGGATTGTTCGACGTGCCCGTTCCATCGATGGATCCGGCAATGCCCGTCGAGGTGACACGGTTCGCCTCCAGAAAGGAGGTTGAGAGCGTGCGCGGCAGGCTCGAGAGCAGCTGCATCGGAATACTGGCAGTGTTCTGGCCCTGGCTGGGCCGCCCGTTGGAAGTCGTGCGCACGTAGTTGGCGGCGACCCGGGCGCTGAACTTCGGAGTGAAGCGCTGTCCGGCGTTGAGCGCGATGGTGTAGCGGGCCAGTTCGGAGTTTGGCACGATGCCTGTCTGTCCGAGCCACGTTCCGCTGAGGCGATAGTCGCTCTGCTCGGTGCCACCGGCGACCGCCAGCGACTGCACGTTGGTGGCACCCGTCCGGAAGAAGTCCTTCACATTGCTCGGGTTTGCCTGCAGCGTGACATTTTCGTTGAGCAGGTTTTGCACCTGCTGACCACTGATGCGCGGCCCCCAGCCATTGGCGAGATCCTTGTTGTACACGCCAAGGTTGCCTTGCGCATACTCGTTCTGAAGATCGAACAGCCGGAACACCTCATCCGTCCGGAGCGATGAGTTGTAGGTGATGGTCGGCTTGCGACCCGCGCGACCACGCTTGGTCGTCACGACGATCACACCGTTGCGTGCGCGGGACCCATACAGCGCTGACGCCGCCGCACCCTTGAGGATGCTCATGCTTTCGATGTCGTCAGGATTCAGGTCCTGCGCGCGATTGCCGACGTCCACGCCGCCCGTCACGATCTCGGTCTCGGTGCCGGCGAAGGAGGAGTTCGAAATCGGCACACCATCAACCACGAAGAGCGGTTCGCTCGCGCTGGCGATCGAGTTCACGCCGCGAATCACCACCTTGCTCGACCCGCCAATCGTGCCGGACTGCTGTGTCACACGCACACCGGACACCTTGCCCGCGAGCGCGTTGAGCACGTTGGTGCTGCGCGCGACCGCAAGCTGTTCCGGTTGCACGGTGGCAGTGGAATAGCCGAGCTCACGGGTATCACGCACGATCGCGTTCGCGGTGACCACAACGTCGGTCAACGCCGTCGGACTCTGCTCAAGGGTCATGTTGACCGTGGTCCGTCCTGCGAGGACGGCTTCCGCAGGCTTGAAGCCAATGAGGCGAAACGTGAGGACGCCGTCCGTTGGTGATGCCGGAATCTGGAGGCGGTAGGCGCCTTCAGCGGATGTCAGCGTTCCGTATCGCGTCCCGCGCAACAGCACGGTCACTCCCTGGAGGGGGCGCCCACCGTCTGACGACGTCACCTTGCCAGTGATGACCCGAGGAGTACCCTGAGCAGACACTGCGTCGAGCGGCAGGACGAGCCCGCCGCCCAAACAGAGCGCGGCCATCAATCGCACAAACAATCTGGGGGTCATTCGTTGTACTCCAGCGTACCTGGGTGGGCCGCTCGTCGAGTAACGTCAACAAGCGAAGCTGCTCCGGGTGCTACGTCGCACTCGATTGTGGTTCACGCTGTGCGCAGCGGCGCGCAGATTGTCACACGCCCCATGGGGCGCGCATGCCTGTGACATCACCGCGGTAACGGTGTGCCAGCCAGGAACGTTGCAGTGTACGACACTGAGGGCGAAGCAAGCCCGAACCACCGATCGTGTCAAGCGCGCTGAGCGGCGATGCCGACGGGATTGCAGCGCACGTGTCACGAGGCAGTCGCTCTCAACTGCACTCCTCCGAATTCGTCTCGAAGCCGTATTGCATCCCTGTTGGCACGAACCGGATTCGGGTGTACGTCGTGAAAGCAGTCAGGCGCGTGACACGTCTGCTCCTGCGGCGGAAGCGAACCCTTCCTTGAGCGCAGCGGCGTTGTGCGTCACGCTCCCTCGTCATGCCACGGCCGGGAAATCGATCTCGATCACGCCATTCCTGAGCCTGAAGCGGACGAGCACGGCCGTCATTGCTCTTGTCGCTGTTCTATTCATGTCCAGACATGCGAGCTGAACCGCAGAGCGACGGCGATTGGACATCCAGGCCGCATGTGATATCGCGCCGTCTGCCATTGCGCATCCGGCACGCCGCATAGCGCGCAAGAAGATGCAAGCGCAGCGCAAGCACGCCGCAGTAGTGTCGTATCGCGTTCTGCACACCCTTGCGCCGAAGGCAACCAGACCCGGAACCCATTGTCCATGGCTCGATGCACTCTCCGTCATGCCGTCGTGCTCGCAAGCGCTGCGCTGCTGTCGCCGGCCCGAACTGCGAGCGCCCACGGCTGGAGTGACCCGCCGTATCGGTCAGTGCTCTCGTATCGGACCGTGCGCGTGGCCAGGGGCGTCTATGCGTTCATCACGCCGGAGGAGCGCACCGGCTTGCAGGCGGGCAACTCCGTTGCCATCATCGGCGACAGCGCCGTGCTCGTCTTCGACACCGGCGCCATGCCCTCGGTGACGCGTCGTCAGATCGCGGAGCTTCGCACGCTCACGGACAAGCCGGTGCGCTACGTGGTGAATTCGCACTGGCATCCGGATCACAACCTGGGCAACAACGAATACCGCGTCGCGTATCCAGCCGTTCGCTTCATCGGCACAGCCGCGACACGACAGGGGATTGTCGATCGCGCGGCGGGCTTCATCGACGAGGTCAAGGGCTTTCGGACGACCGACTCAGTGATGCGTGTTCGGCTTTCTATAGGCAGAATGCGCGACGGCAGCGCCATGTCGCCCACGACGCGAACGATGTTCGAGCTGAACACCCGTGACTTCAGCGAATTCGCGCCGGAAGTCGCCACGGCAATTCCCCTGCCGTCGGACCAGCTGTTCAGCGATTCGCTGTCGATTCAGCTCGGCAGGCGCCTCGTCAAGGTGATCACACAAGGACGCGGCAATACCGCGGGCGATGCATACGTGATCGTTCCTGACGTCGGCGTCCTGCTGACCGGTGACCTGCTCACGTTTCCATGCCCGTTCCCCAGCACTGCCTACTTCAGCGACTGGCTGCTTGTCCTCGACCGCCTGAAAGTTGTCGGCGCGAAGCGCATCGTCCCGGGCCACGGCGAGGTGCAGACGGGCTACGTATTTCTCGACCAGACGCGCGCCCTGCTGGCGTTCACCCGGGAGAGGGCCGCCGATGCGGTGCAGCGCGGATTGACGCAGGAGCAACTCGCGAGCGAGATCAGCTTCTCGCGATTCATGCCGTCCTTCGTCGGCACGAACATCGTCCGCGGCGAGGCATTCAGGAACTTCTACGCGGAAGCCGCAGTGCCGCGCGCGTTCCTCGAGGCATCACTCGCAGCGAAAGGACAGCTCGCACCACCGTACCCACCGCCGTGAGTCGGTATTCACGACGCGCCAGGTCAGCGTGACGGCCCCGGATGCGACGCGCGCCACGCCGACAACAGTTCGCGTTCCTTGTCGGGTGTCAGTACCCACTTCGCCGCAGCTTGTCTCTCGGCCGGCAAGGCGGTGAACCACGCCAGCGTATCGCGGACAGTCTCGGTCATCGCGCGATGGGTCAGTCCTGCCTTCAAGGCACGCGTCGTCACGATCGCGGTATGTCCGAGGTCGTTGCCGCGCGTGAGGATCCAGGGGACCATGCCATCGATGTTGTTCTTCGCCAGCAGATCGTAATCGTCCACCCAGGTCAGTCGTGCGGAAGACCGGATCGCCGCCATTGCCTGATCGAGAAACGACTTGATGCTCATCGGTTGCCTGGGCCCGATGGCGTTGTAGATGCCGGACTCGCTGCGCTCGACCAGCGTCAGCATGAACGCTGCGAGATCGCGCACGTCGATGAACTGCACACGGTCATCTGGCCGGCCGGGCGCGAGCACTTCGCCACCCTGCTGCAGTCGCACCGGCCAATACGTGAACCGATCGGTGAGGTCACCCGACCCGACGATGTACGTCGGGCGCACCACCGTCCCCCTTGCACCGAACGCTGCCAGCACCAGCGCCTCGCACTGCGCCTTGCGCGTTCCGAAACTCTCGGAGCCGTCAGCCGGGTCCCTCGCGTCGGTGTGGACGGGATCCGCTTCAGTCAGCCCGAGCGTGAGGTACGGGTAGTACACGCCCGTCGATGAGGTGAAGACGTACCGGCCCACGTTGGGCGCGAGGAGCGCGGTGGACTGTCGCACCCAGTCGGGGTTCGTGGCCGAGTCGTCGATCACGGCATCCCATCTCCGGCCCTCGAGCGCTTCGAGCTTGCCGTTGCG
>JANMNM010000101.1:0-16948 GCA_031373905.1 Gemmatimonadaceae bacterium
GCCTTGCGCAGACGGTCGATGTCCTCGGGTCGCACGTTCGGGTTCTCGAGATACGTCGAGAGTGGTCCACCCGGTGCCAGGTGAATCAGCGCGAACACGAGCAACGAGATCACGAGAAGCAGCGGGATCCCCTGTGCGATCCGGCGCAGGATGAATCGACTCACCGCCGCGGCCCGTTCACGCCGGCACGCACTGGATCATGGCTTTGCGAAGTACCACTCGTGCACGTTCCAGAACGGCCCCGCATTGGTTGGATTGCCCTTGAACCCCTGAAGTGTTGCCGGCACGGCATCCACCTTCGCCGTGTTGTACAACGGCAACTCGGGCACGAGTGTTGACAGCCTACGCTGGGCCTGACGGAGCAGCGCCGTTCGTGCCGCGTCATCCGCGGTACGGTCCGACGCGTTGAGCATCGCCGTCAGCGTGTCGTCGCGGAAGTAATTGATGTTTCTCCCGGCCGGTGGGATCCGGTCAGCAGCAAAGAAGAGCGTGATTTCCGGATCCGCACCCTGCTGCCACCAATGCAGCATGGCATCGAAGTCTCCCTTGAACCAGACGCCGCTGATCGATGTGCCGTCGATCAGGCGGATCGTGGCCTCGATGCCCACGTCACGAAACTGTTTCTGCAACGCCTGCGAGACATTCTCGCGAATTGCAAACCCTGACTGCGTGATGAGGGTGAATGCGAGTCGCTTTCCGCCCTTGGTGCGTACGCTGTCGGCACCCACCACCCAGCCGGCGGAATCGAGCAATGCCCGTGCCCGCGCGGGATCGTACGGGTACGTCGTGACATCCTTCTCGTACGCGCTCGACAATGGTTGAATCGGACCGTTGACCACCGTGACGAGGCTGTCGAGGAGTGTGTTCACGATCAGGTTCCGGTCCACGGCATGCGCCATGGCACGGCGCACGACCACATCGGCAAATGGGGGAAAGTGGCGCTGGTTCAGCGTCACATGTTCGTAGCCATTTCCCATCACCTGATTGAGCCGCACGTTCGGCAGCGCACGAAGTTCTCGCACCTTGTCCCACGGGACGAGCGCGACCATCTGCACTTCGCCGGACTTCAGCTGATTGATTCGCGTGGTGGTATTCGTGAGAAACTTGAACAGCAGGCGCCGGATCTTCGGGAACTCCGCACCGCGCCAGTAGCCGGGAGCGGCTTCGAGCAGGATGTGCTCGCCGGTCTTCCACTCCGCAACGCGGTACGGCCCGGTGCCGAGCGGCTTGCGGTTGTACTCCGTGGCCGCATCGATATTCCTGCCATCGAGCACGTGTTTCGGCAGCGTCCCGCGAACGAACTGGAGTCGATACGGTGCATACACCTCGCGGTAGTGCACGATCGCGGTCAACGAGTCGGGTGTGTCGACCGACGAGATCCGGTCAAATCCGTCCACGCTCTCCGGCTTCCAGTCGCCCTTGTTGATGGCATCCACCGTGAACTTGACGTCGGCCGATGTATGTGGCACCCCGTCGTGCCATCGGACCCCCGGCCGCAGCTTCCACGTCACGTCCATGCCACCGTCCTTGCGCAGGACGACGCCACCGTTCACCGTCGTCGGTACCTCGAGCGCGAGCACGGGAATGATGTTCATGTGTTCGTCATTCACGACGAGCCCTTCCACCACGCACGACTCGATGTCCTCGAGGATGTGCGTCGCGTAGCGGTTCATCGTGTCGGGCTCGCGGTCGTAGCCGATCGTGAGCAGGTCGCCCGCCGTGGACGCCGTGCTGGGCTTCACCTTGTCGCCGCCACATGCGGTCACACTCAGCGCCAAGGCGATCAGGAATCGTTTCATGGGGCTGTCTCCGTCATGAGCATCGCGGCAAGGGCCACCGGAATTGCGCCGCGGCTGAGCAGTTCGTCATGGAAGGACCGCATCGCAAAGCCGGCGCCCTTCGTGGCCCTGTGCCGTGCGCGCAGCGCGAGAATTCCGCTCGTGCCTAGCCAGTACATCAGCGCGGTGCACGGGAACATCGAATTCTTGGTGGTCTCGGCGGTGGCCACGTCCGGCGACATGCCGACCACATCCTGGTAGTACTGCACGCACTCGCTGAACGACGCGATGCCGAGGTGCAACCTGATGTCCACGATGGCGCGTGCAAGCATGCGAACGCGTGTGTGCTGCTCCGACACCTTCTCCAGTGGCGTGAGCATGCCCAGTTCCTCCATCAGCTGCGTGGCGTAGCAGGCCCAACCCTCGGCCATCGATCCGCCCAGGAACATGGCGATACGGCTGGCGCAGTCCGTTGCTGCGATGCGGCCGACCCGCGACCGTGATCGATGGCGGGCGTGCCAGTTCTGCACGTGATGTCCGACGGCGCCGTGATGGACCACGTGATTCAGTGTGATCGTGCTGTTGCTCCACGCGCGCAACCGGCGCTCCTGCTCCTCCGCCGGCATCGACGCATCGATCGGCGTCACGACGTACTCGTAGCTGTCATACTGATCGAAGGGGGCAGGGGAGCGATAGAACAGCCAGTACAGGTGTGGTGCGTACGGTTGTGCCCAGGCGGGAATGGGCACATACCGGATGGGCCACACCGGCCACGTCACCGCGTCGTGCGCCACAGCAATGGCACGACACTCCTTCCAGCGGCGCTCGAAGGTCTCGTAGTACGCGTCCGTTGTCGGGTGATCCTCGGCCATGGAGGCGGCAACGGCAGCCCAGGTGCCGCCGTGTTCGGCGATCATGGCGTCCAGTCGCTCCTGTTCCACCGGAAGCTCAGCCAGTGCGCGTGCGAGCAGTTCCTGTGGAGACTGCGCGCAGAAATGACCGCGACTGAGCAGCGTCGAGAAGAGCGCTTCACCAGCGGAGTACGCGGATTCATCGGCCGCAGGGTGCGCGGTGGCCCACGCCTCTGCGCGCGCGAATGCCGCGCGGGCACGGTCGGCTGCCGCGATGATCGCACTCACCACAGCCGGGTCGACATCCTCGTTGCCGAGCCAGGCGCGCAACCCGCCATCGAACAAGCCGTCGGCCGCATCGCACTCTCGCCGGGCGCGCGCGAGCCATGCTGCCGGCACCGGATCGACGATCGAGGCCGGCAGCGCATCGAGGAACGCCGGGATGGCGTCCAGTCGCGCCGCGAGTGATCGCAGGCGCTCGGGCAGTGGCGCGAACTCACGGATCATCAGCCCCACGATCGCGAAGATCGCCTCGCCGGTCCACAGCGCCGGGTTGCGGGCATGGAAGAACGCCGAGGTGTGCTCCGCGAGGCGCACATCCAGATTCGCGCGGGCCAGTTCACCGTCCAGCGCAATGGGGTCACTGCGGAGTCGACTGATCGTCGAGTTGGCGGTGTCGTTCAACTCGTCCCGGATACGCCGCATCTCTGCCGCTTCGGTCTCGCGTCCGCGGGCAGACCAGTCGGGCAACCGATCGTCCAGCGCGTGCAATCCTGTGAACGTGGCGTTGACAGGATGCCGCGAGTAGTACTGTGCGAAGTATCGCTCGAGTGCCTTGCTCAGGAGCCCGTCCCGACCGCCAGCGGAATGGCAACCCACCGCCGTTCACGGAAGCTCAACTCGACGGCGTTGATCAGCTCCTGCACGTGCGCACCGTCTTCGAAGTTGCCTTCGTTCTCCGGTCCGTCACTGAGGATCTCGCTGATGAAGGAGCTGACGAGATTCGCGTAGAAGAGCGACCGCCACGACTCCTCACGATTACCGCCCGGCGGATAGAACCGCGCCGGAATCTCGAGTTCTCGGAACTCCACCTGATCACCGGTCGCTGCCTTCAGGACCTCACAGATGCCATTCTCCTCCACCAGTCGGCAGATGAGCGCACCCTTGCTTCCATAGACGCGCGCTTCGATGCCGGGGTAATTGCCGACGGTGACGAAGCTGGTCTGGATCGATCCGATGGCGCCGTTTGCGAACTCCCCGATGAAGATGTCTCCGTCGTCGATGTTCATGCGCATCATCGTGCCGGTCTGACGGACCATGCGCTCGGGGATGAAGTTCCGCATCGTCCCGACGACCTGTTCGAAACGACTGCCCATGAACAGGTGCCCGATGTCCATGATCGGCGCACCGTATCCCTCCAGCGACGACACCTGGATCACCGACTGGTCCGCCTCGATGTCCACCTGACGCAACGGCGTCTGTGGATCGAGCCACTGGGAGTTCTGTTCGTAGCCGTTGAAGATGAACGGCGTGCCGACGAACCCCTCGTCGATCAGCTCCTTCATGTAGCGCATGGCCGGGCTGTACCGGAAGGTGAAGCCCAGCTTCGTCTTCAGGCCTTTCGACCGTGCGAATGCGGCGGCGCGCAGTGTCTCCGTGTAGTCGTACGCGACCGGTTTTTCGCAGAGCACGTGCTTGCCCGCCTCGAGTGCTGCCCAGCTGAGCGCAAAATGCGTTGCACTTGGCGTGCACACGTCCACGAGGTGGATGTCCTCGCGCGCAATCAGCTCCTCGTGCGATCCGTAGACGCTGGGAATCCCGAACTCGTCTGCGAACTCCTGCGCGCGCTCGATGACGGGATCCGCGATCGCCACGAGCTCACAGCGCGTGTCGCGCTTGTAGCCTGGAATGTGTGCAAATTTTGCCCACGCCCCCGCGCCGAGGATCCCGACGCGGACCTTGTCGCGAGGGGTCATTGGATCACCGGAGCCGTGTCACCGGGAAGGAACAGCTGGCGATGGGCCCACACGGGCGCGATACCGTTCGTCATGAGTCGTTCGTGGAAGGAGCGGAGATTGAACTGGGAACCGAGCTTCGCGGCGACGTCGCGGCGCAGCGTGAGGATGCCGCGCTTGCCAAGGAAGTAGCCGCCGTACGTGGGATCATAGGTCGCGCGCTCTGCTTCGCGCTTCGCTGCGGCCGCCGGAACGTACGCACGTTCCTCGAAGCATGCCTGCGCCTGCGCGAGTGACCACTCCCCGGAGTGGACGCGGATCCCGGAGAGCAGTCGGCAGACCCGCGTGAGGGCATCGCTGAGCTGTGCCAGCTCGATGCGAGGGTCGCCGTCGCCGAATTTTTCCTCGACCATCAGTTGCTCGCTGTAATGCGCCCATCCATCCTGACCGGACGACGGCTGCGGAAACGGATTCAGCCCGATCCAGATCCGGCGCACCTTGCCTGGGGTGCGCCGCATGTACGTGGAGTGCAGCCAGTGACCGGGCATGGCTTCGTGCGCGGAGGTGTTGATCAGTGACGCGTAGTTGTACCGCTCCAGCCACGCCTCCTGCTCCATCGCTGACATGCCGGCATTCGCGTCGGTGATGTAGTAGAAACTCTTCACGGGCGGATTCTCGAGCGGTGGCGACGCGTGCATCGACGCGAAGCCAAGATCGAACGGCTGCGCCGGCGCCACCACCACGCGCTCATGCTCCGGAACCACTGCGAGCCCCCGGGCAATCACGAATGCCGTCAGCGAGTCCACCAGCTTCTGTGTGGCGGCGACGACATCACCGCGCTTCGGGTGATTCCGCCGCACGTCACGCCAGACCTCGAGCGGGTCGCGCCCCGGTGCGAGGCGTGCGGCTGCGGCGCGGAACTGCGCCTGGTAGATGCTGAGTTCCCGCTCGCCGATCGCAATCAACGCGGGCAACGGTTCTGCGATCAATTCTTCGGCGCGGTATCGGCGGGCGACTGCGTCTGCGCCGATCCGGTAGTCTCCCGACGCCCGCGGAATGACGTCGCGCTCAAGCCAGTCGGCATAGGCGGTGACGAGTGGCCGCGCGGTGTTGGCTGCCGTCATCAGCGAGTCCATCAGCGGCGTTCCGCGTTGCGATGCGAATGCCAGCGCCAGATCCTCGCCGAGCATTGCGGCGGCACCTCGCATCATGCCCACGCCGCGCTCTGCGAAGAGGCGTGGCGGGTTGCGCAGGTTGGAGCGCGCCGCTGCGAGGAATGCAGGAACGCCTGAGAGTTTCGAAATCACGAGCCGCATCCGCGCCGGTGCCGGCGCGTTCTCCATCGCCATCAGGTTGTGCACGCCGTCAGAGAGCGCTGACGCGTACAGCATCGGATTGCGACGCCAGTTCTGCAGCGTCTCCTGCTCGAGCAGCCAGCCGTCGATGATGCCGTCGAGGATCTTCTTGTCGACGCGTTCATCGGGTGTCAGTCGTGCGCCGCTGAAGGCCCGCAGGCGCGTACGATCGCGCTTCAAGGCGGCAATCTCGGTCGCAATCGCCTGTGGCGAGAAGTCGTCCAGCCGGCCGTCATGCTGATGCAGGCCGTTCCCCGCAGCGATCGACGGGTGGCGGAAGGCGAAACGGTCGAGGTATCCGTCCACGAACGAGGCGAATGCGGCGGATTGTGGTGCGGGTGCAGCGGCAGTGGGGGCCAGCGAGAGTGCCAGCACCGCGAGGGACAGCAGACGGGATCGCATCCGGTCAAGCTGCGGGCATCGCGGGGCCACGGCAACCGGAGTCCGCGCCGGTCACCCCGGTGGCCCTCAGGCGCGAACTGCGTCACGAGCTCGTCCATTGTCCATCGCCAGCGATGGATGCCCGGCTGGCCGGCGCCGGGGTGCGCCGCGCTTGCGACGGCCGGCGCCTAGGTTTCTGCCGCATCGTTCCGCTGCTTCGGTGAGCCCAAATGTGGCTGCCACAATCCGTCCCAAACCCGCCGCGCCATGCCATCCACTGTACTCGGTGAGTTTCTCGGTACCGCGATCCTGATCCTCCTCGGCAACGGCGTCGTGGCCGGTGTCCTGCTCTCCGAATCGAAGTCGAACAACGGGGGATGGATCGTCATCACCGCCGGGTGGGCGATCGCCGTCCTGTCCGGCGTGCTGGTGGCGGTGAGTCTTGGCGCGCCGGGCGAGCTCAACCCTGCCGGGACGATTGCCAACGTCATCCTTGGCACGCGCACGGTGGGCGATGCCGTGGCCCACATCGCCGCGCAGTTCGCTGGGGCGATCGTCGGGGCCACGCTCGTCTGGCTGCACTACTTCAAGCACTGGGCGGTCACGAAGGATGCCGATGCGATCCGTTCCTGCTATTGCAACTCGCCAGCGATCAGAAGCGCCGGGCCCAACGTCGTGAGCGAGGCGATCGGCACCGCTGTGCTCATCCTGGTTGCGAACGCGATCGGCAGCGCTGCGGTGGCGGGAGCGTCGCCGGCGACGAACCTCGGTCCCGCGCTCGTCGGGGCCCTGGTCTGGGGCATCGGTCTGAGTCTTGGCGGGCCGACAGGGTATGCGATCAACCCCGCTCGCGACCTCGGGCCACGGATTGCGCATGCGATCCTGCCGATTGCGAACAAGGGCCACTCCGACTGGAGCTACAGCTGGATTCCCGTCGTGGGACCCGTCCTGGGAGCCGCCGTTGCGGCGTTCCTCTGGGCTGCAGTGCGGCCGGCGTAAGGAGGCGAACGAATCGGTCGCGACGTTGGCGGAAACCTCAGTTTTCCCCGACGGCGTCCGATAATGGAAGGGGAACCCTCCCTTTCGTGACGCATGCCGCACTCTCGTACGCTGATTCCGATTCGTCTGGCGCCGGTCGCCGTGCTGTGTCTCGTCCTTGCCGCTGCCGGTTGCAAGAAGACCGTCGAACCCGAGACTGTCGACGCGCTGACGCTCGTCTCGGGGAACCTCCAGTCGCGACAGGCCGGGCGTGCCCTGCGCGCGCCGCTCGTGTTTCGCGCGACGTCTGCCAGCGGCAAGGGAATTCCGGGCGCGGCGATCACGTTGGTCGTGGTGCAGGGTGGCGGCACGGTGGATTCAGCATCCGTGAAGACGGACGCCAACGGCGAAGCGCGCGTGAAGTGGACGCTTGGACCAGACGCAGCACAGGCCGTCCTGGCCACGGCGCCTGGTGCGGAACCGCTGCGGGTCACCGCCGCGGGAATCCTGCCGCGGGATATCGTGATCGCCCAGGGCAACAATCAAAGTGCGAAGGTGGCGCTTGCGCTGGCGAACAGCATCGTCGTGCGTGTGCTGGGTGGCGACAACGTGCCGATGGACAGCATCAATGTCACTGTCCAGATCACAGGCGGCGGTGGCGCGATCACGCCGCAGAGCATTCTCACGAATGCGTTCGGCGAGGCAACCGTGAAGTGGACGATGGGTCCGGTTGCCGGTGCGAACACCGCGCAGGTGCGTGCCGCCACGATCGATCCGGTGACGATTACCGCGACCGCGACCCCCTGAGACGGAGAGTCCGCGCGGTGCGACAGGCACGCGTGCGTTGACGCGGTGGTGACGGGGCGGCATGGTTCTGCTCCATGACCAACTCCTGGGACGTGATCGTTGTCGGGCTCGGCGCGATGGGAAGCGCCACGCTGCACGAACTCGCGCGACGTGGACACCGGGTACTCGGCATCGATCGCTTTGCGCCGCCGCACGCCCTTGGTTCCTCGCACGGGAAGTCCCGCATCATTCGCGAGGCATACTTCGAGGACCCGCGCTACGTGCCGCTGGTGCAGCGGGCGTACGAGCGCTGGCGCTCACTCGAGGCCGAGACCGGTGTGGCCGTCCTGCAGCAGACCGGTGGGCTGATGCTTGGTGCCCCGGATTCCGACGTGGTCACTGGTGCACTTGCCAGTGCCCGACTGCACGGATTGCCGCACGACGTGCTCGATGCGCGCGACGTCGGTCGACGCTTCCCGGCGTTTCGTCTGCGCGACCACGAGATCGCCGTGCTGGAGCCACGAGCGGGGTTCCTCGTGCCGGAACTCGCGATCGGCGCGTCGCTCGATGCCGCGCGTCGGTACGGCGCGACGGTGCACACCGGCGAGACATTCCTCGAGTGGCGCGCCACTGGCGACGGTGTGGAGGTCATCACGTCCGCCGCACGCTACTCGGCGGCGCGACTCATCCTCTCGGTCGGGGCGTGGGCGCCGGAGGTGTTCCGCGACCTGCAGCTGCCATTCACCGTGCAGCGCAACGTGCTCTACTGGTTTGCCCCCGCCGCACACCCGCAGCAGTTCGCCCCCGAGCGCTTCCCGATCTTCATACACGAGATCGGGCCGGGCGAGGCGTGGTATGGCTTCCCGGATACCGGCGATGGGGTCAAGCTGGCCCGGCATCATCATGGCGAGAGCACATCCGCCGACGCGTTGCGACGCACCGTCGATGACGCTGAGCTGACGGCGATGCGCACCATTGTCCGCACCTTCATTCCCGATGCCGACGGGCCGCTCCGCGAGGCGGCTGCCTGTATGTACACCAACGTGCCCGATGACCATTTCGTGATCGACTTCCACCCCGCCTGCGGGAACGTCATCGTCGCATCGCCGTGTTCCGGGCACGGATTCAAGTTTGCGAGCGCGCTCGGTGAAGTCCTCGCGCAGATGGCGACGGGGCACGCGGTCGGGTTTGACACTTCCTTGTTCTCACTGTCGCGTTTCCAGTCCACCTCGTGAGCGGCGGACCGCGCGACCCATTCCGGAGAAATACATGCAGTCGTGGGTTTGCAACGTGCCGGGCAGTGTGGACGATCTCGTCTGGGATTGGGTGCCGACGCCGGAACTCGCCAGTGACGACGTGCTCGTCGAGATACACGCGGCCAGTCTGAACTTCCCCGATCTCCTGATGGTGCAGGGGAAGTACCAGTTCAAGCCGCCGCTGCCGTTTGTCCCGGGAGCGGAGTTCTCCGGTGAAGTGATCAGTGTCGGCCGGGCCGTGACCACGGTGACGGTCGGGCAGAGCGTGGCCTGCATGTGCGGCACGGGCGCGTTTTCAAGTCACGCGGTTGTGCGTGCGAGTGACTGTCTCGTGCTGCCGGCCAATGTTCCGTATGCCGATGCGGCGGCACTCCCGCTGGCGTATTCAACGGCGTACCACGGGCTGGTTGATCGTGCCGGACTCGAGTCCGGCGAAACGGTGCTCGTCCTCGGTGCGGCCGGCGGTGTTGGCAGCGCCGCAATCCAGGTGGCGAAGGTTCTGGGGGCACGGGTGATCGCGGCCGCATCGACGGAACAGAAGGCGTATACCGCACAGACACTCGGTGCCGACGTGATCATCGACACATCGCGTCAGGTGCTTCGCGACGCAATCAAGCAGGCCACCAACGGGCGTGGCCCTGACGTGATCGTCGACCCGGTCGGCGGCTCGCAGACCGAGGCGGCGTTCCGATCGATCGCCTGGCGCGGCCGCCATCTCGTGATCGGATTTGCCGCGGGTGACATTCCGTCGTTGCCGCTCAACCTCCCCTTGCTGAAGGGCGCATCCGTGATCGGCGTGTTTCAGGGAGAGTTTGCCAAACGCGAACCCGAGGCCGCAGCGGCCAACCTGCAGCAGCTGCTCACGTGGTACCTCGCCGGGGCCATCAAGCCTCGGATCGACTCCAGCTTCCCGATCCGTGACCTGAAGAAGGCGTTCGAGCGTCTCTCGACCCGTGAGGTGCGAGGCAAGGTTGTTCTGACCGTCTGAAGTCAGTCGTGCGCTGCGGTCAGCCGGCGATAGTCGTCCGGCGTGTCCACGTCCTGCAGCGCATCGACGGGCCAGTCGTGTATCGAGGCCTCGCTCTCGTGCGCGCGGACGACCGCCTTGCCGCACCCTTCACCGTGCCAGTCGAGCAACTCGGGCCAGAGTGCTCGCGGGAAAAGCAGGGGCGGCGCCAGCACGTCGCCATAGCGCGAGACTTCCAGCGGTGCGGTGCCGCTCGCACTCGACTGCACCAGCGCGCGCAGCATTGGCGCTGTGGTCCGGACCATGTCGGCGAGCAGCACGACAACCGCCGTCACATCGGCACCGAGCGCGTGCAAGCCGGCGTGCAGCGACGTGCTGGTCGGACCGGTGAAGTCAGGATTCACCGCGAATTCGCACGGTACATCGCTCAGCGCGCGCCGGACGTTTTCCGCCTCGTTCCCGATCACGACGATCACCGGATCGAGACCGGCAGCAACCGCCGTCATCGCAGCGGCCCGAACCATCGTCGTGCCGCCGACATCGAGCAGCAGCTTGTTGCGACCCATTCGCGTGGATGCGCCGGCGGCGAGGATGATCGCGGCGACGCGAGCGTCACTCATTGGTGCGCATGGATCGGCGCGGTGCGATCGCGCAACGACTGCGCCTGGCGCCCCGAGCGCACGGCGAGGAGTTCGGCCAGAATCGCCACCGCAACCTGCTCGGCACCGTCGGTGCCGATATCCAGTCCCACGGGTCCAAACACGCGCGATCGGTCCAGAGGACCCTCGGCTTCGAGACGTGTCACGATGCGCTCGGTGCGCTGTCGTGGACCCAGGACGCCGAGATAGCGCGCAGGCGTTCGCAGCAATGCAC
Source organism: Gemmatimonadaceae bacterium (assembly GCA_031373905.1). Taxonomy (GTDB): domain Bacteria; phylum Gemmatimonadota; class Gemmatimonadetes; order Gemmatimonadales; family Gemmatimonadaceae; genus JACMLX01. The sequence goes on from JANMNM010000101.1 coordinate 11,181, forward strand.
CCAGGTAGGCGGTATCATCCGCGAAGTTGTGCGTCATGATGACCGCGCACGACACCTCGTCGAGCACCAGCTGTTCGTTGAGCTGCGAGGCATCGCATTCGAGCAATCGGACTTCCCCGGGGAATCGCTCGCGCAGGAGCAAACCTGGGCGGCGATCGACGACGACAACGCGAAAGCCGACTTCAGAGGCCAGCCGCGCGACAACCCTCGCGTCCTCGCCCGCACTGACCACGATCAGGCGAGGAGGTGGACTGAGCACGTCAACCAGCAGGCGTTCGCCGGCAACAGTCGTCGTGAACGATTCGCTGCGACCACCCCATGCGGCCGACTCATCGTGCACGGCTGCATCCAGCGTGGCATCACCCAGCGATCCTGACCAGGTGCCGCCAGCGCGAACCATCCTGCCCGCCTCACCACACTCGCGACGCTCGCGCAGCAGCGTCACCGACACGTAGCCGACTTCCTCGGCAATCGCGAATCGCTCGACACTTCGCGCGGTGGTCACCGGCTCGATGAGGATCTCCACTTCGCCGTCGCAACCGACGCCGAGATCCCACGCGCTGACCTCCTCCGTGCCGCCGCAGTACGTGCGCAGTTCAGCCACGCCGGTCCGCAACACGCGGGCCGCAGCTTCCCGGACATCAGCTTCGAGACAGCCACCGCTGACGTTGCCGAGACTCTTCCCATCCTCCGCCACGACCAGCTTCGCCCCTTCGTGGCGGTAGGCTGAACCGTTCACGCGCACGACCGTGGCAAGTGCCGAGCGCACGCCCGAGGCGTGCAACTCGGCCACGCGGTCGAACACCTGTCGGGATTCCAGCCACCCCTTCATCTGGACGGCCTCAGACCCAGCGCAGGTTGTGCTTCGACAACGGAAGCGACCGTACGCGCTTGCCTGTCGCAGCGAAGATGGCGTTGCACAAGGCAGGCACCACCGGCGGCAGCGCCGGTTCACCCATGCCCGTTGGCGGATACTCCGTCGTGCGGAAGTGTACCTCGACGACCGGGGTGTCAGCGATGCGAATCACGGGAAAGTCGTTGAAATTCGCCTGCTTCGTGCGACCGCGCTCTATCGTGATTTCCTGCGCCATGGCTTCGCTGATGCCGTCGATGACCGAACCCTGCACCTGGTTGATCGCACCGGAGGGGTTGATGATCTGACTGCCGACATCACCCGCCACCCACACTTTCGTCACGCGCACCTTGCCTGCCTTCGACACGGTGGCCTCCACGACTTCGGCGAAATATCCGCGGTGACTGAAGTGGAACGCGACGCCCATGCCGGTGCCCTTTGGCAGGCGCTTTGTTCCCCACCCGGATTTCTCGGCGACCAACTCGAGCACGCCGCGCATGCGCGCCGGCACCATGACGCCACGCGGTGACTCTGCCGGCATCGCGGCCAGCATGTCCAGCCGGAACCGCACGGGGTCCTTCTTCGCCGCGTGCGCCAGCTCATCGATGAACGACTGCATCACGAACGAGATCGCGTTGCTTCCAGGGGCACGCAGGAAACCCGTCGGCACGCCGAGCGGCATGGTGGAGACGCCCACCGAAAAGTTCGGGATGCTCGTGGCCGGGAATTCGGCGCCGTCCATGCCGGCGCTCGGCACGAAGTCCGTGCCATTGTTGGAGAAGGTGACGAAGTGGTTCTGCCACGCCGTCAGTTTTCCGGCAGCGTCAACGGCACCCTTCAGCTTGTGAAATCCCGCTGGACGATAGAAGTCATGCTGGATGTCATCCTCGCGTGACCAGAGCACCTTCACCGGTGCACCGACGACCTTGGAGATCCACGCGGCCTCGACCATGGAGTCGTTGTTCAATCGCCGACCGAATCCGCCACCGCTGCGCGTGATGTGGATGGCGACATCCTTCTCCGCGATGCCCAGTGTCTTCGCGACGAGCACGCGACCGGATTGCGGGTTCTGCGTTGGCGCCCAGATCTCGACCGTATCACCGCGAACGTGCGCCGTGCAGTTCTGCGGTTCGAGCGTTGCATGGGCGATGAACGGGTATTCGTAGGTCGCTTCGACCGTGGCCTTGGCCGACGCAAACGCGGCGTTCAGGTCACCGTCGGTGCGCAACACGCGCGCCGGTGTCTGTGCGAAGAGCTCCGCGGCTTTCGCCGAGAACGCGGCGGTGCCCTGCTGCGCGGTGGTGCCTTCGTTCCACGTCACGCGCAGTTTGCGTCGTGCGCTCATTGCGGCCCACCAGTTGTCCGCGACGATCGCCACGCCACTCAGCAGTCCGTTCAGGGCGGTGCCGCCCTCGACGATGAAGGCGTGTTTCACACCGGGCTGCGCCTTCATCTCGTCGAGGTTCGCGCTGGTGGCGGTACCGGCGAACACCGGGCACTTCACGAACGTGGCGTGCAGCATGCCTGGCACGGAGACGTCGATGCCGAACAAGGGCTGACCCGTGACGACCTTGTGGTTGTCAACGCCACCAATGGCCTTGCCGATGATCCGGAAATCCTTCGGGTCCTTGAGAACGATCGATGCGGGATCCGGTGCAGGCAGCGCCGAGGCGGCGGTTGCCAGCAAACCGTAACTCGCCTGCCGGCCCGACGCGCGATGGTACACGACGCCGGCTGCGGTGGTGCATTCCACCGCCGGCACCCCCCACGTCGCGGCCGCGGCGGAGACAAGAAGCTGGCGCGCTGCTGCACCTGCCTTCCGCAGCGGCTCCCAGTTCGTCGGAGTCGCCGTGCTGCCGCCCGCGACCTGCGTTCCGTACTTCGACGGATCGCTCATCGCCTGCTCGATCGTGATCGCGCTCCACTCCACATCCAGTTCTTCCGCGATCAGCATCGGCAGCATCGTCTTGATGCCCTGACCGATTTCAGGGTTCTTGGCCATCACCGTGATGAAGCCACCCGGCGTGATGCGAATGAATGCATTCGGGGTGAACTCGCCGTCCGGTCCGCCAGGCTCCGCGGCTTCGAGCACGCCGTTGCTGCCGAAGTCGAGGAACGTGCCGAGCAGCAGGCCACCACCGGCGAGGCCGGTCACGCGAAGGAAGGCGCGGCGATCGATCATCTGGTTGATCGGCATCAGCGGGACCCTCCGGCATCACTCGCGCTACGCACGGTTCGCGCCGCGCGGTGAATGCCCTCGCGAATCCGCGTGTAGGTGGCACAGCGACAGAGGTTGCCACTCATCGCGGCATCGATCTGTGCATCAGTGGGGTTTGGCGTGCTGGCGAGCAGAGCCGACGCCGACATGAGCTGACCGGCCTGACAGTATCCACACTGCGGGACATCGAGCTCCTCCCAGGCTTTCTGGAGGGCGTGCGTGCCGGTGGGCGAGAGCCCTTCGATCGTCGTGATCTTCGCGCCCTGCAGGGACGCAGCCGGCATCTGGCACGAGCGCACCGGCGCGCCGTTGAGGTGCACGGTGCACGCGCCGCACTGCGCCAGGCCGCAGCCGAACTTGGTGCCCTTGAGGTCGAGCACGTCACGCAGCACCCACAGGAGCGGCATGTCGGCGGGGACGTCCACGGTGCGCGGTGCGCCGTTGACTGTGAATGTGACCGGCATGCGCGGGCTCCTGAGTGTGGGACAGAAGGGAAAGCTCATGCCACGGCAGAGGTGGCGCAACACAGGCTGGCCACGCGGCCGGCCGACGTGGCTCGAGTCTGCCATTCGGTGCCGCCTGAGCGGGCGGGCGTGCCATGCGGAATTCTCCTCGCGCTGGAGCGCTGGGCAGATCCTTGCGCCTGAGATCAAACGGGTGCTGGAGCTCTTCTCGCCGGTGACCTTGGACCTGCCGGTGAACGATGCGCTGCCTGCGCATCGCGTGCCAGGTGATATGCGTAAATGGTCACTGATTCGATCAGTTCTGTGCGCCGCGTGCGTCGTCACGCACCTGCGGCCGTCGGCGCCGGCGCCGGCGCGCACGTCACTGGAACGTCGGCTGTATTCGCACCAGTGTTCACCACGGTGTGAGCATTCACATGGGAGAGGAACAGGGCAGGCCGCGCCATTGTGGGGTTTCGTGTCGCGCTGCAGCTTCTGCCCCACCCAACCCCCGCCGCATGCCTTGTTCTGCACCGCGCCAAGCACGCCTCGTCGCCGACGTGGCCATACGCATTGCGTCCCAGCTTGGCCGATTGGCGGCCGACCGCGGCGGTCGCGCCCGCACGAACGCTGCGCTACTGCTCCTCCCTGCGCTGCTGGCAGCGCAACAGGCACCGGGTGGAGGTGCGGATCGCTGGGCGATGGTGGGCGCGACGGTGATTTCGGGGACTGGCGCCCGGGCGATCCGGGACGCGGTGGTCATCATCGAGGGGTCGCGTATCCGTGCGGTGGGAACGCGGGCCGACACACCCGTTCCGCGAGGCACCAGAGTGGTCGACGGTACGGGCAAGTTCGTGACGCCTGGCCTCATCGACGTGAACGTGCACCTGGTGCTCATGATCACCCCGGAGTTCTACGTGAAGTACGAAGACCGCTTCACGGAGATCGCGTTGCAGGGCGCCCAGGTCGCGCTCAAGTACGGCCTGACGACCGTGATGGACTCGTGGGGGCCGCTGGCTCCCCTCGTCGAGGCCAGGCAACGGATCGCCAGCGGAAGCGTTGTGGCGGCGCGCGTACTGGTGGCGGGCAACATCGTCGGACTCGGCGGCCCTTTCAGCCAGTACTTCATGGGTGGATATGACCTCCGTGGCGCTGACCTCCGCTACGGCGGGTGGGTCCATCCCCTGATCCAGTCGAGGATCAACGCCATGTGGGAGGCGGGCGCGGGCCCGGAGCTGCTGGCGATGACCGCCGGGGAAGCCGGCGATGCGATCCGGAAATACCTCGGGACGGGTCCGGACTTCCTCAAGGTCGCCGTCAGCGCCCACGGTGTGGGCCCGGTGGAGCCGTTGATGTTCTCCACCCCTGCGCTGACCGCCATGCGCGACGCCGCACGCACTGCGGGGAAGCCCTTCCAGACCCATACCTTCTCCCTCGAGAGCCTCCGCGAGGCCGTTGCCGTCAGGCCGCAATTGCTGCAGCACCCGAACGTGATGTCCACCCCGCCATCGACGATCGCCCAACTCCGGATGCTGGATTCCCTGCTCTCGGAAATCAGGCGGCTGGGCATTTACTCGGCGCCACTCGCGATTCCGCTCGACGAGCAGCAGGATGTGTTCGATCGCTGGACCATCGAGGACACACGACGGGACCCACACCTCGGCGCAATCATCCAGGGTCGCCAGCGCGCCATGACCCGTCAGGCATTTGACGCCCGGCGGGCACAACTCCAGCGCTGGGTGCGGAGCGGCGTGAAGTTCGTGATCGGCACCGACCAGGGCCCCGAAGCGAGCGAGCTTGGCCCGGTGGTCTGGGGACGAATGGGGCGCCGGCACTTCGAGGTCATGGAAGGGCTGCAGCAAGCCGGGGCCGCGCCCATGGACATCCTGGTGGCAGCCACGCGCCACGGGGCGGAAGCCTACGGCCTCGCCGATTCGCTCGGGACGGTGGAGGTCGGGAAGGTCGCCGACCTGCTCGTCCTCGATGCCGATCCGCTCGAAGACGTGCGCAACCTCCGTCGAATCCGCGACGTCATCAAGGGCGGCAGGGTGGTCGATCGCGGGGCGCTGCCGACGATCCGCGTGCTGTCGTTCGACCCGGAAGCGCGCTGGCCCCGCTAGCCCGGATTTCTCACCGTGCTATTGAATAACGGCTGCCCCACGTGGTATAAGGTGTTTGTCTAGAACGCCTTACAACGCACCGCGAGGACAGCCGTTATGCAGACAGAGTGTACGACCGGGTCGCTGACGTTTCA
>JANMNM010000105.1:0-8023 GCA_031373905.1 Gemmatimonadaceae bacterium
TCCTCGGCACTGCGCGATGCCTGCAACACGTGCACCAGCGAATCCTCGACCAGACGCACCGCGTCGCGTGCGATCACAAGGCCCTCGTCCGCAGCGGCGCGTGCGGCCTGCGCCGCCTGCTGCGCCGCTGCGGCCTCGCGCACGCACGACTCTGCGGCTGCCATCGCCCGCTGCGCCACACCGGTCGCGCGCTCACCCGAGCCCACCGCGCGACGTCCATCGTTCACCGCTTCACGTGCCACTGCCACGTTCTGGATGCACTCCGTCACTCGCGCCTGGGCGCGCTCACGCTCCTCCTGCGCAGCGTTCACGCGCACCTGCGCGGACTGCACCGCCGACTGCGCATTCGAGACGGCGCTGCTCGCCGAACTCACCGCCGACGACGGACCGCTGCAGTCAGGATAGCGCGTGTTCCCTTCGGAATCGCGATAGACTTGCGATTGGCACGAGGAGAGCGCGTTCTGCGCCGCGCGGAGTTGCGACTGCGCCGCACTCAGTGCCACCTGTGCGCTGGCCAGCTCGGCGCGCGCCTGCGCAAGCGCACGCTCCGCCGTCTGCAGCCACGCACGCGCCTGACCCAGGAACGCTTCCCATCGCTGTTCGGCCGCCGTCGCGCGATTCAGCGCCGTCTGCGCCGCCGCCAACGCGGACTGCGCCTGCTGCGACGCGTGCGTCGCCTCGCTGCTGACACGCGACGCCTCGTTGGATGCTGCACTCGCATCGGACATAGCGCGCGCAGCTTCGTCTGCGGTGGCATGCAGCCGCGCCATCGTGCGGTCGGCCACCTCGGCGATGGCGCGGTGACTCGCCCTCCCTTCCTCGGCCACGTCCTGCACCGCAAACTGCGTGCGCTTCAGGTCGTCCTCGAGATCCTCGAGGAAAACAATGAGCCGGCGCGGATCGACGATCGCCATGGACGTCAGATCTCCGGGCTTTCGGCGTTGAACCGCGACAGCACCTCGATCCGCCGACGCAGCACGCCGAGCAGTACCGTGGCATCCTGCTCGTAGGCCTCCATGCGCTTCGACGTCGCGAGGAACACCGTGCGGAACTGCTCCGCCGCCGCACCTTCGTATCGGTCAGACAGCGCCACCCACGACTGCTCGAGTCGTCCGTATTCGTCGCGCACCACGCCAAGGTGGCCCGCCAACGCCACGGCGTATTCCTCGAGCAGCGTGTGGAGTCGCGTTGCATCGGTCATCGGTCGCCATCCAGGTAATGCGCTAGCGCGCGCAGCTTCTGGTCCACGAAGTGCCGGTACTCCGGTCCTTCGTGCAGGCACCAACGCTCCAGCCCAGCCTGCAGCGGAGCCCATGCCTCGGCGTACTCGCGCGCGAACGCGTCCTGCCACAGCCCGGCCGCGTCCGAGTGACGGAGCTCGAGCGTGACGCGGCTGTGCTGCACCGAATCGTCGAAGCGCTCGAGCGATGCGGCGAAGACTCGCATCCGGTCGAAGGTCTCGTCGAGTGACATGTCGATCAGACCTCCCACGCCATGAAGCGCGTGAACCGGTTCCCTTCGACATCCGCCAGCAGCGCCGCTTCCGGCCCGCTCGATCCTTCGCCGCGAAGTTGTGCCGCCTGACGATTGCCGAGCAGGTCCTGACTGTCCTCCTGCGACATCTGCGTCACGGCGCGCCACGCGAACGCTCCCGCACCACGTCGGCCGAGCACGCGCCCGATTGCGGATGTGCCATTGCAGATGAAGACCGTATGGCGACCGCCGATCGGCCCCTCGCGCAGGCGCCTGTCGAGTGCCTCCGGACCCGCCGCGCGCGCCAGTGGATCGCTCGGTCGCATCAGTGACAACGCGCGATCCGGTTCGATCAGGATCAACAGATCGCCATCATCGCCACTCGGCGCCTCGATGGCCTCGACGGCGCTGTTTTGATCGGTGATGACCTCCGCACGACCATGGAATGCCGCGAGCACACGCGTCACCGCAGGGTCGCCCGAGAGGTCGAGCACACGAACACGCCCCAGGACGTCTCCTGCCATCGCGCCACACGACGCCAGAATGCCGCCGATCATGCCCAGTCGCGCCGACGCACTGGACGCCACCATCAGCAGGTTCTGGTTTGGCAGCCGCCTCAGAACACAGGCTGCCTCGCCGTGTACGGCGAATTCGCGGCCGAGCAGCAGCGGCACCGGGTGATCACTCGGGCGCCAATCCGCGCGAGCCAGGCCGCCCTCCGACTTCGCACGCACGGCCCACGCGGCAAGCGACGCGCGATCGAGCGGTGCGGTGGCTCCAATTGACGTCATCGGGTGGGTTGCGATCGACGGCGCGCGACTGCCGTCGAACACCTGCGTGCGCGGCCATGCCGCGCGCCGATCTGCGGGCCACGACGCCGCCTTGGTTGCCAGCTCGGCGAGTACGTGCGCCCGCGCCTCGGGCTGCACGAGCACCACCTGCCCGCGACGGTTCGCTCCATCGCGTCCGGCGCCGGTATTGAGCACCACCGTGCCGGCGCCATCCAGCTCACGAATCATGTCCTTCCCTTCGCGCTCGAACTCCATCATCGTCTGCACGGCCGCCGCCGGCAGTCGCATCGCCATGCGCACGTTGATGTTGTTGAAGATCTGCTCCGCCGATTGCATGCCTGCGGCGCGAAACGTCTGCGAGCCAAGCAGCATGTGAATCCCGGCGGCACGCCCCTGCGACGACAGCTCGCGCAGGTCTGACGAGACCTCCTGCGTATCGCCTTCCTGAAACAGCGCCTGGTATTCGTCCACGATCAGGAGGATGCGCGGTGCCGGGCCATGCGGCGATCCCGCATTCCGGTAGTCCTCGAGCTTCTGTACACCGGCGGGGCGGAAGAGATTTTCGTAGCGGCGCGTCATCTCGCGCCGCAATTCCGCCAGCACCGCACGCGCCAGCGCCGGTGCCGTGTTGTACGCCACGACGGCCGCGTGCGGCAATGCAGCGTATGGCTGGAACTCCACACCCTGCTTCAGGTCCATCAGGTAGAGCTGCAATTCATCCGGCGGATAGCGCGTCGCGAGGCCCAGCAGCAGCGCGTGCAACAGGTTCGACTTCCCTGAACCCGCCGACGCGGCGAGCACACCGTGCACCAGCTCCGTGCCGTCGTCGCGCTGCCCGAACACCACCTGCAGGCCATCCTTGCGACCATCGAGTGTTGCCTCGATGCGCTTGGAGGCGCCTGCAGTCCACCACGCATTCGCCGCCGGCAGGATGTCCGGGAGTTCGGCTGAGCGTCGTGCCGGCACGGCACCGCGCACGCGCTCCAGCAGCAGCTGCTGCAACTCCGCTGACGGTGGCTGATCGGGACGACCGTCGCCCTTCATCTTCACGGTGTACGTCGGGCCGAGATCATCGAGCGACAACCCATGCGGCAGCTCGGCGCCCTCGATCAGATGCAGGATCAGGTAGCGTCCTGCTTTCGGGCCTGCGCGACCGATATCGAACAGCATGTCCGATACCCGGCGATCGTACGCTTTTGCCTTCGGAAAATCGGCGGCGATGACGAACTCGAAACGCTCGGCTGCCTGCACTTCCGCGGGCAGCGATTCAAAACTCGGATGGAACGCCACCACATCCTTGATGATCCGGCGCACGTCGGTCTGGATGCGCTGCAGATCCTGCGCCAGGTCGGCGCTCATCTCGCGCACGTTCGGCAGGTAGCGCTGCAGCGGGAACGTCTGGCCGTAGCCGAGCGGATCGAGGAACGTGAAGCGCGATTGCTGCGGCAGCGTGCACGCAATGCGCAGCGTCAGTGCGCGCATCAGGTCGTGCGCTGCCTCGATCGACGCGTCATCGCCACCTGACTTGATCACCCAGGGACGGCCACCACCGATCAAGGGCATCGCCGCGAACATCAATGGCGGGTCCAGGTTCGGATACCATGAACCCCACCGCATCATGTACCCTGGCTGGCCCGGCCACGTCAGGCCAGTCGGCGGGTCACTTGGCGTCCACTTATCCCACCCCGATGTCTGGTCGTAGCTGAAGCCGCGGTGATGGTCCTTCGTGAACGACGCAGTCAGGTGCCGCGGGAGCTTCCGGAATGTCGCCTCGATCAGCGCATCTGCCGGCGCGTCGAAGCGGTGCGTCTTTTGCTGCACCTCGAGTTCACCGTGATGCCGGCCCATCCCGCCGATGGCCTGGCCGATGGCGGCAGCAGCCGCCGCGAGTTCCGCATCGGCACGCGCGAGCGCGGCCTCCGCGTCGGCGATCTGCGACTGCGCCGCCGCAACCGCAGGGAGACGCGGTGCTTTCGACAGACGCTCGCGCAGGCCGGCGGCAATCTCGACCACGCCGCGGGCCGCCCCTTCCACCGTCTCGCGCGCGTCAGCCACGGAACGTGACCCAGAGCATCAGCGCCAGCAGGAACACGGCAGCCGCGGCAATCGCGCGCCGCGCGAGCAGCACGTCACTCGCATCGCCAAGCGCCTTCTCGGCTGCCTCACGTGCGCTGTTGAGTTGTGCTTTCGCTTCAATGCGAGCCTGCGCGGCGTTCGCCATCCGCTGCCGGGCTGCATTCACCCGCGTGATCGCATCACCTGCAGAAGCCGCCGTCGCGCCGGGTTCTTCGGAGACCCCGCTGAATCCACGGTTCGACAGATCCTTCCGCGCATCGGATATCGCCCCAGTGAGCGCGCCAACCGCCTGCGTGTATTGCACGTCCACCTTGTCCCACCCGCGCGTCGCATTGAGCAGGCTCTCAACGGAAGCCGGTTGAATGAGGCTCCCTGAGCGTGCCACCGCGTCTGTTCCCGCCGGAGTGTCTGCGCTGCTCATGACGGTCGTCCTGTGGCAATGCGCGAAACTGCAGATCACACCATCACGGTCGCCGAGCGGCGCGACTGTCCGTGAAGCCCCGGTCGTCACGGCCCTGCGTGAGGAAGGTCAATTCTGCCAGCGCGTCAGCCGGATTGGCAAGCAGCATGGAACAGGCGGAATCGCTACAGACGGGTTCGCCTGGGTCGGCGATGCGCGGGGTGTGTGACGGGTCGAAGGGTGGAGACGGCGCGCGGAATAACACACGTCGCCCCCACCGTTCGGTTTCAGTCCGTCGTCACGAGCCAGCCCAGAATCAGAAGAGGGTCGTGAAGCGCACCTGGAACGCCCGTCCGGGGAGGTTATAGCCACGCTTCTCGTAATAGTTCTCGTCTGTCACATTGCTGATCTGGACGTCGGCGTGAAGCCGGCGCAAGAACCGTAGCCCAGCCGTCAGGTCGAGCACGGCAAACGGGGGGTACTCGACGTCGGAGATGTCGGAGAAATCGCTGAAATCGTTATCCATCCGGCGCCCTACGTATCGGCCGAGCACACCGAGTCGCACCCTGGACCGGTTGTCGTAGTCCAGACCGACGTTCCAGTTGGCCGAGGCCACGTTCTTGATGCGAAGCTCGTTTTGCGGCGCGCCGATCTGCACACCCCGGAAGATCGACGACGGCGTGAAGTTCGTCACGCCATTGAACTGCGCCGCATCAACGGTCACGGTCGGTGTCGTCTCCGTGGCGCTGACGATGCGCGTGGCGTTGGCAAATGCGTTCAGCGACCAAGGGCGCCCGAGCGCGGCACCAATGTCGTAGCGCAGCGTCACTTCCAGCCCGCGAATCCTCGCATCACCGGCGTTGATCGATGTGGTCACTCGTGAGACGAGGGACCCATCAGTCAGCGTCGGCCGCGAACCCGCAGCGAATGACGCCCGGGCCAGCGTGATGCGATTGGTGACGTCGGTGGTGAAGTACGTGAGATCGGCGTCAAACGCACCATTGAGGCGAGTAATCCCGACACCGACATCTGCGGTGACGGAGTGTTCCGGTCGCAGCGTCGGGTTACCGAATGTGATCGCAGCCACGCCGGACGTGACGGTCTGCGTCAGGCCAGCCCGTCCGAATGCATCGGGAGCCAGAAACGCCCGGCCGACGCTGCCGTGCGCGCGGACACCGCCACCGATGGTGTACAGCAGGCCGGCGCTTGGGTTTAACACCGTGAAGTTGTCTTCACCGGCGTTGACGTCTGTCCGGAACGGTGTCGCGAGCAAGGCGAGTGTCACACGATCGGCGCGAGCACCCACCGTGGTCACCAACCGACCGTCAAACGCCGTCAATCGCGCTTCCGTGAATGCCGCGAGTGACCGCACTTCGCCGTTCGGACTGAAGGTGCCAATCTCGGTCGTAGCGTTGGAATAGCGACGTGACGTGGCCCGCTGTTCCGTTGCATCGACACCAAGCACCATCTGCTGGCCAAGGAGCGACACCACGTCCTGCACCTGCACACCATTCGTGCGTGCGCGCGAGGTGAAGCTCACGAATCGATCACCATCGGGACGGTTGAAATTGTCGCTGAACTCGTCCGTGGTGAACAGTCTCGCAAGTAATCCGTGACTGCCGAGGGTTCCGCCAACTTCAACGGATCCACCGCCGCGCCGGACGTTCTTGCGCGCATTTCCGGGGAATGCGGTGTTCGCGGAGTACAGATCACCTGGCGACGCAACGTCATTGGCATCGAAGAGATCACCGCGAAGATCCACGCGGAGTCGGCCGCCGATCGTGCTGCCGAGGCGCAGGCTTCCGCTGGTGGTGGCCAGCGTCGTGAAGGTGCGCGTCACTCCGTCGCCAAGCGTGTCCTGCACCAGCCGATCGGGCTTTGCGCCAGTCGGATACGTCTTGCGCGCCTGCTCACTGCCGAAGACATCACGCAGGGTGTTGCCACTGCCGATGGTGAAATTGTCGCGCTGATCGTAGCGACGCAGGCTCACGTCAGCGTCGATGCCACCGATGAGTGACCCGCCGCCCTGCACGCGGAACTCGCTGGCGTTGAAGCTGCCGCCCCCAAGGCTGACCTGACCCGAGCGTGCCCCGGTGCGGCGGCGCGTGACGACGTTCACGACACCACCCATGGCCGACGAACCATACAGTGCGGACGCTGGACCCTTCAGTACCTCGATGCGTTCGATGTCCTGCAGGTCGAGGGTTGAGACGTTGGTAATGCCGCTTGGCCGGCCGTCGAGCAGGATCAGTGCGCGCTGTTGCAGTGAGCCCACCTGAGGACGGAAGCCGCGGATGCCGATGCCGCCAAGCACTCCTGGATACTGCACGACGTCGATGCTGGCGCGCTTCTTCAGCAGGTCGATGATGTCGAGCGCAGGCGTGGCATCAACCTGCGCCCGCGAAATGACCTCAACGCGTCGAGGCAGCGAGTCGGGTGACGCGCTGTAGCGCGACGCGGTGGTGAGGACGGTGGGCAGACGTACGGCGCGCGCCGAATCGCGAGCCGGCTGCTGGGCGCGAAGCAATGATGCGCCGAGGGCGGTGGCACCGATCGTCGTCAGGACGAGGGTGCGACGTGTTGCAGACATGAAAATCTCCACGCGCGGCGTCCCTCGCAGCCTCGCGTTACCGGAATGCCCGCGCACAGCGCCACGCGCACGAACGAACAGGCGCCGTTCGCGCTCTGGGCACGAAACGACAAACCCGTCCGTCCACGGTGTGGATCGAACGGGGGCAGTCGGAGACGAGAGCATGACACCAAAGGGTGTGCTACCGTACCCGATCACCCCGCTCCCCTCCCTCGAGGGGCCTGCTGCGGGCGTGATCAGGGCCGGTCTCCTGGCTTGGAACCATCGAGTTGCCTTCCCGCCGCGCTACTCGCGGCAGTGGCGTCGCACTCGATGTCGCTGACCGGGGTCAGCTGCTCCTTACAGTGGCGGGGCCGCGCCGGTGTTGCACCGGACTTCCGGATGGCCAGATCACGTCAGAATTGTCCGGGGACAGTAACCCATCTGACCTCAGAGGCAAGGCATCGGGCGCGGAGAGTCACCGCAGGAAGCGGGCGTGCTGCACGCTCCGTTGCATCGCCTGCGGGCTCAAAGATCGGCGGTGGTACTCCCCGTGAAGACAATCACCCCCGCCGGCTCGTTTCGCTTTGGCAAGCGACTGCTCTGCGTTGCGAATTCACTCACCGATCAACGGATCGGTCTGGAGGAAACTGACGACGGGCTGTTGGCGGTCTGCTTCCATACGGTCCTGTTCGCCGCGTGCGACGAACGCGA
>JANMNM010000133.1:0-4773 GCA_031373905.1 Gemmatimonadaceae bacterium
GCATGTTTGAAGGGTGTCAGCCCATGCGTCACGCACCGGGGGCGCTGTTTGAGGATTGCGCTGCGCCGCATTCGATGCTGGCGTTCTCAACAGCGCACGGTCGTGATTACCGGCGCACCGTGTCTCGACGCGAGCCGGTGCGCTGACATACCATTCCCTCGTGGTACGCCTGAGACAGGTTCACTTGATCGCGCGTTTCTCTCGCGCACTGCGTACCGCACGATTTCCGGGCGCGACGCTGCAGATCGGGCAATCGACAGAGGATGGTTTCCGTGACGACACAACTCCCCGCGGGTCCGTATCGAACACTCAGCACGCCTGAAGGCGGGTCGTTTCCCTACTACATCATCCCATTCGACGCGGATGGTGTCTGTACCGGACCGCTGACCCGAGCGCATCTCATCGAGCACCTGCGCGGCGTGACGGACATCTTCCTGTTCTCGCACGGATGGAACAACGACTGGTCGGCCGCGACCAAGCGCTACGAGGAGTTCATCAAAGGCTTTCAGGGCCTGCGTGCATCACAGTCCCTCGCCATGCCCGCGGATTACAAGCCGTTGCTCGTCGGCGTCTTCTGGCCGAGCCAGAGCCTGACGCTCTTCGAGAGCGAAACCGGGCCGGGGTTTGCCTCGACGTCTGCCGTGCAGGATGCGGACGTTGGTGCAATGCAGGCATTGCTGGCCGACATCGCGTCGCAACTGCCGGCGGCTTCTCGCGCGCGGTTTCACACGCTGGCATCCAGCGCGGTACTGAACACCGAGGAGTCGTCCGAGTTCGCCGGCTTGCTTGCCGGCGTGCTGGGCGGCGTCACGGACGCGGAGGCTGGTGAAGCGAAGGCGCCAACCGCCGAGGATCTGCTTGCATCGGCGGATGCGCTCACCGCCCCCGAGCCCGACTACGACGCAGTTGGCACGGTCGGCGCGGCGCCAACCTCGGCTGTGCCCGTCGCAGCAGGCGGAATCGGAGGCCTCATACGCGCACTCGATCCGCGCAACCTGCTCAAGCCATTCACGGTGTGGCAGATGAAGGACCGCGCCGGGAAGGTTGGTGCGGCGGGAGTCGCGCCACTGCTCAACGATCTTCTCACCTCCAGTGACGCAAGCGCGCGCATCCATCTGCTCGGCCACTCGTATGGCTGCAAGGTCGTCATGACGGCTGCCTGCACGATGCCACAGACCGCGAGAAAGATCGAATCAGCACTGCTGCTGCAACCGGCGATCTCCCGCTACGCATTTGCCGAATCGGTGCCGGAGCGCAACGTGCCTGGCGGGTTCTTCAGGGCGCGCGAGCGCGTGCGGCTCCCCATCGCCATGACGTTCAGCACGCACGACAAGCCACTCCACGACATGTTTCATCTCTCCGTTCGCCGGCACGACGATCTCGGGGAGCTCCAGTACGCTGGTGCTGAAGCGCCGAGCAAGTTCGCCGCCATGGGTGGATACGGCCCCGGTGCAACGAGCGGCGCGACAATCATCCCGATCCGGAATCCGGGCGCCCCCTACACGTTGCCGCCCGCGCCAGCCGTGGTCGGTGTCGAAGGTTCACGCGTGATCGACGGGCATGGCGGCATCCTCAACGATGACGTCTGGTATCTGTCGTGGACGCTGGCCACCGCACACATGCGACCGTAACGGAGCCGCTGATGGCTGAAATGTTGAAGCGTCAGTACAACCTGGTGGTCCTCAAGGTTGAGCTGCGTCCGACGCAACCGGATGTGATGTTCACCTTGCAGGCGAAGGTCGATGGCGAGCTGACCAACCTGCGCGTCTGGCTGAGCAGCATCGAGGCGCTCGGACTGCAGTGGGATCGCACCGACCCGGCCAACAGCCAGGGGAATCAAGGCAAACGTGGCGACGGTGCGCTTCCAGCCGACATGCTCGGTGAGATTGCGCAGTGGATGACCGAGAACATCCACGACGGCCAGCCGCTCTGGGTCCATCTCGTCAAGCCGTACGGTCCGTTGCGCTTCATGCCGTGGGAGCGTGCATTTGGCTCCGCGTTCGGGCACGCGATCCTCATGTTGCCGGACTTCCTCTTTCCACCGCCGCGCGAATCGTCCGATACGCTCGATGTGGCGCTCTGTGCCAGTGCTCCGCTGAACGCCGAGGATGGATATGTACGGCAGGCTCTTCACGATGCGATTGGCGGAATCCTCAAGGCCTCGGTACGACAGACGGAGCTGCACATCTTCACCGACGCACAGATGTTTCCGGAGGTGCGTGCCATCGCCGGCCTGGTGACGGACAGCAACGTGCGCGTGACGACGTACGATCCGAAGGATGCCGAAGGGTACGCCACGGCGGATCTGCCGTCGCGTCTGGTGGATCGCACCGGTCAGCTGCGATCTCCGTGGCTGCTGTGGATGCAAAATGCACTGGTGAATCGGTCCGTGGACGTGGTGCACATGGTCGGGCATGGCTACCTCACGCGAGATCGCGGCGCGCTGCTGCTGGCGCAGTCGCCGCTGGAGCGTACCGCTGACTTCCGCGCGGGACCGGTTGGCTCGATCGAATTGTGCAACTTCATGACACAGGTTGGCGCATGGGGCACCGTGCTGACCGGTGTCTTCGACAATCACTCCCCGATGGGACTGCGCGCACTGGCAGACGAGATTGGCCAGACGCGGCCCGGTCCTTTGCTCATGCACTCCGTGGATCGCGATCCGCATCAGAGCCAGCTTGCCGCTGCGTACCGCCTGCTGTTTGACACTGCACCATCAGGCATGCCGATGTCGGACGCGCTTTTCGTGTACTGTCAGCCCTATCGCGTTGGCTCAGGCGCCCGCGATCCATTCGAAGTCGGCACGCAGGGACGCACACGCAGCGCGATCACGCTCGAGTCTCCGGTGTCACGCAGTTTCGCGCAGCGAGCAGTGGCAGAGGAGGCGAGCAGGGGTTCGTCACCGCTGGACGCCGTGATCCAGCGGCCCGGGCCTGTCAAACCCTGGGTGGCTGCGACCGAGCGCGTCGCAGAACAGGTGCAGCTCCGGCTGCAGACCAGCGTGCGCGATGACGACGATGCCGATCCCGTCCAGACGGCACGGCAAAGCGCCTCGCTCTCGATGCTCGACTCGCTCCGCGAGTCAGTGGCAGCATTCGCGGATGAGGACGCAGCCGCGGAAGACTCTGCCGTGAAGTCGGCGGCGAAGACCCCTCTCAATGATCAGGCAGTACCCGTGATCGAAGGTGAACACGCATGAGAACCGTCATTACCGTGGATCCGAGCGGATCCATCGACCCGATCACGAACATCGAACAGTTCGTGATGAAGATTGAGCGGCACAGCGTGAACATTGTCGGGATGACGCATGTGCGTCCCCTGGATCTGGCGCCGTCGCCGGATTGGGGAATTCCCGATGCCGTGGTGACTCGTGGGCGCTTGCTGCGCGATGCGCTGCGCAAGCATGCGGGAATCGCCGCCGTGCTCGATTCGCTTGGTCAGGCGCCAGCGGGCGTGCAGGTACCGTTGTACGTGAAGCTCAGCGAGGGTGACGCAGAGCTGATCGCGTGGGAAACCCTGTGCGATGTCGCGGACAGGTTCGTCGCGCTCGATCGCCGGTGGCCCATCGGGCGGATCACCGATCCGGCCAGCACCATCGCCCGCCCGACGCCGCTCTTCCGGCTGCCAGTGAAGATCATGGCGGTCATCTCCGCGTACGGCATCGCCGGTGAGGAGCGTGAGTGGGAGACGTTGCGCGATGCGGCCGACGATGCACATGCGGCGGGGCTTCCGGTCGAGGTGTCGGTGCTCACCGGCGATCCCGCCGTACACGCTGCCGTGACCAACGACATCGCCGCCGCACGTCCCTGGGTGAGCGTTGCCGGCATCGACGCCTCCGGCGCGCGCGTGCTGGCGGCCATCCGCCGCTGGCAGCCGAACATCCTGCATTTCTTCTGTCACGGCAAGGCGGATCAGAGTGGGCAGCAACTCGAGATCGCTGCGGCCAGCGACTTCGCGGATCCCGCAATCACGACCGGATCAGTGTTGATCAGCGGCGATCAGCTCGGCGCGCTCGGCGAGTCGCTCGACAACCCGTGGCTGCTTGTGCTCAACTGCTGCGAAGGTGCGGCGGCCAGTCATGACTCGTTGTCGCTGGCGCATCGTGTGGTCTCGTCGGCGTTCCCGGCCGCATTCGCGATGCTCGAGCCGGTGGATGCGACCGACGCCCATGAGTTCTCGCGGGCGATCTACGCCTCTCTGCTGACGGAACTCGGGACGGTGCAGGAGCGACTGGACAAGGGCGAAGAGGTGCGCTTCGAGTGGGCCTCGATCACGCACGACGCCCGCGATGCGATCAACTCGCTGCATGCAGGCAAGTCGTCAACGCAGCGCGAATGGGCGTTGCCGGCGCTCTATGTGCGCGGCGTGGACGCGATGGAGTTTCGTGCCGCTCCCGAGCACGCGACGGATGATCTCATCGGCGCGCAGAAGGCGGCACTGGATACGGTGGTCGTCTGGCTGCGTTCAGTGAAGGACTCGCTCTCCCCTACGCGGCGACTGGCGGCGATGGCCAAGGCGCTCACGCTGGCCGGTGTGCCTGAGACACTCTGGCCCGACGCTGACGGCACGTTCGAGGGAACGGCACCGGGTGGCTGACGACGACTACCTGCCGGACGACGCGGAGCTGCGCGTCAACGCGTGGTGCGGTGCACCAGTGGTTGCGCCGCGCGATGCGGCGTTCGATTCGTGGGGAACGACCGGGAAGCGTGAACGGCCAAAGAAGTCGTTGGCGCCGGCCGATGTCGATCCAGGCAATTGGCGCGACCCCTCGAT
>JANMNM010000150.1:0-23484 GCA_031373905.1 Gemmatimonadaceae bacterium
TGTACCGCCGACGGTTTCGATCCACGCGTTCTCGTCGGGTGGAACGGCCTGTGAAGTGAGCTGCCCGCCGATCCAATCGGTGGATTCGGTCATGATCACTCGCAAGCCGCGACGCGCCGCCGCCAGCGCAGCGGCACACCCTCCGAGTCCTCCGCCGATGATCACGAGGTCGGCGGTCAGCTCGTCGGGCGGTGTGATGCGCAATGCAGGCCGCAGGCGAGGTGCACAGCTCGACAGGATGCTCGCGCCGGCGAGAAGCGGGGCGCCGGCGCTTATCTGACGCAGGAAGTCGCGGCGGGATGGCATCGCGCAAGATGCAGGTGCGTTGCGGCTGACGCTCGGCCGTGGAGTTCGCCGTCTGGAGTACCGCAGGCTCGAGAGACTCGCCTGACGGCCGGGGATCACCCCGCCATGGTGACCAGGCGCGACCGAATCACCAGCGCTCACGCACCTCTGATTCCCCGACGGCATAACTTCTGACCTGGCCCGGTCTTCCGCGATAGCAGGGGCGGGACTCGAACCCGCGACCCCGGCATTATGAGTGCCGTGCTCTAACCAGCTGAGCTACCCTGCCAACTAAGCCAGAAAAGATACCCGGCTCTGGCCTCCCGAGGCAACCGGAACTAGCCTCAGGTGTAGAAGGAAACGCGACTCATTGCGCGACCCCATCCCACGATCGCCACACCCGCCGACACCTATGCCGCCTGCCTCCGTCCGATCCCGCCGGCTCACTGCCGCCGCCCTCGCCGTCGCCGTCCTCTCGGTCTACGGCTGCTCCCTCGACGGCGGCTCGACATTGCCGCCTGTCAGTGACCCGGCCACGCAGACGTACGACGTCAGCACCGGCGTCAACATCGCCAACATGACGCGGATCAGCCAGCACCTCTACACGCAGGATTTCGTCGTCGGCACAGGCAGCACCGTCGCCGTCGGCGACAGCATCGAGGTCTACTACACCGGTGCGCTCGTGGGCGGCTTCCAGTTCAACAGGCGCGTGGCGCCAGGGCCGGTGACAGGTTTCAGGCTCGACACGTTGTCAGTGATCAAAGGCTGGGTGGGCGGCATCCCCGGCATGCGCGTCGGCGGCAAGCGCAAGCTCGTGATTTCTCCGGCACTCGGCTATGGATACAACACCGCACGCGACAACGCTGGCAACATCCTCATCCCGGCCAACTCCGTGCTCGTATTCGACGTCGAGATCGTGTCGCGCATCACCGGCACCTGATTCGCACCAACGCCGAACAGCCCGCGGCGACAGACGGCAGCACGTCCCGTCGCCACGGAAGCTGAACCGCGAGACGATCGGCGCACCAGACGCACAAACGGCCCGTTACCGAAGTAACGGGCCGTTCATGTATGGCGGGGGCGGGATTTGAACCCGCGACCTTCGGGTTATGAGCCCGACGAGCTACCAGGCTGCTCCACCCCGCGGCAGACCATAAAGATAGTCGTGACGCCGCCGGAGTCAACCGCCAGGAATCACCGAGATTCTCAGGGCGACGGCACCCGCACCACACTGTCCGCGCTCACCGCTCCGGTGTCGGGGCGCAGCACGCGGTACACCAGCTCCTTGTCGCCCTTCACCATTCCGAACTGCTCACGCGCAATCCGCTCCTGCACCACTGGATTCGTCGTGATGTCGCGCTTCCTCAGCGTCAGCGAGTCGGCAACACGCCTCAGTGAATCGATGGCGACGTTCGTCGCTGCGATCCGGCGGCGCGCCTCGAGCAGATCGCTGGTGCCATACTGGCCGCCCTCGACCGCGAACCTGATCACAAGCACCCAGAACACGACCTTGAGCGCCGTGTACATCCACCGCCGACGTCGTGGCGGATCGTCGCCCGCCACCGCCTTCGCTGAGCGAGCCACTCAGCACCGGCCGCGCAGGCGGACACGCACACCACGACACGCCATCACAGCCCGTACACTCCGCCACCCGGATACTCGGCCGCGTCACCCAGCGCTTCCTCGATGCGAAGCAACTGATTGTACTTCGCCACACGATCCGTCCTGCTCGCCGAGCCGGTCTTGATCTGGCCGGCACCGGTGCCGACAGCAAGATCCGCGATGAACGTGTCTTCGGTCTCGCCACTGCGATGCGACACGATGCTCGCATACCCTGCGCTGCGCGCCAGCTCCATCGCCATCATCGTCTCGGTCAGCGTCCCGATCTGGTTCACCTTGATCAGGATGGCATTCGCCACGTCGCTCTCGATACCCTTGGCGAGGATCTCGCTGTTGGTACAGAAGAGATCATCGCCAACGAGTTGCACCTTCGTGCCCAGCTGTGCCGTGAGCGCCGTCCAGCCTGCCCAGTCATTCTCGGCCAGACCATCCTCGATGCTCACGATGGGATACTTCTCCATCCAGCTGGCATACATGTCGATCATGCCTTGCGCATCGAGCGTCGCAGCCTTGCTCTTCTTGAAGTCGTACTTGCCATTCTTGAACAACTCGCTCGCCGCACAATCGAGTGCAATTGCGATCTCGGTGCCCGGCGCGAACCCGGCCGACTCGATCGCCTCGATCACCAGCTTGAGTGCGTCTTCATCGGTCTTCAGATCCGGTGCAAAGCCGCCCTCATCACCGACACCGGTCGCCAGTCCGCGCTTCACCAGCACTTTCTTCAGCGCGTGGAACACCTCGGCACCCATCCGCAATCCATCGCGAAACGACTCGGCACCGATCGGAACGATCATGTACTCCTGAAAGTCCACGGTGTTGGTGGCGTGCGCACCGCCGTTGAGGATGTTCATCATCGGCACCGGCATCGTGCGGGCGAGCGGTCCGCCGAGATACCGCCAGAGCGGCATATCGACATCCTCTGCGGCGGCACGTGCAGTCGCCAGCGATACGGCAAGCATCGCGTTTGCGCCCAGTTTCCCTTTGTTCGACGTGCCATCCAGCTCGAGCATCGCATTGTCCACACCCATCTGGTCTTGCGCCGACATGCCAGCCAGCGCGGGTGCAATCTGCTCCTCCACCGCCTGCACCGCCTTCAGCACGCCCTTGCCGAGGTAGCGCGTCTTGTCCCCATCGCGCAACTCGACGGCCTCGCGTTCGCCAGTCGAGGCGCCGCTTGGCACCGCTGCGCGTCCGACGACGCCGCTGTCGAGGGTCACATCGGCTTCGACGGTCGGATTGCCGCGACTGTCGAGGATTTCGCGGGCGCAGATATCAACGATGGTGGACATGTATGTGTGCTGGCGTGAAAGGGCGAGGAGAAGCCGAACAGACCGGACAATTTACTGTGTGACCACACCGGCATCACCGGGTGTCGCCCGCGCTTCGGCCACGTCTTCGGTGCCGAACGCGTTCCGCCGATCGCTCTCGATGCCGTATTCGGTGTGCAACGTGCTGGCCATCGACGTCCACACCCGCGTGATCAGTCGGTCACGATCGGCGTACGTCAGGCCAGCCGTCGGGATTGGCTCCAGAAAGTGCAGGTCCACTGGATGCGGCCTCACGATCCAGGAGCCACGCGCCATAACTTCACGGGTGCCCATGATCACCACCGGAATGATCGGAACACCGGCCGAAATCGCCAGCACGAATGGTCCCTTCTTGAACGGTCGCAACGTATAGGCATCACCGCGCGTGCCTTCCGCGAAAACAACAACCGAGGCGCCTTCCCGGATACGGACGGCTGCAAGCTCATACATCTTCATCGCGGACCGATGATTGGTCCGTTCGACGAAGATCGTACCGACGGCCTCGGCTCCCCGACCGAAGATCGGGATCTTCCGCAGCTCGGCCTTCGCGACAAAACTCCAACGCGGCAGCACGCTGGCGAGCGTGAACACGTCGTACCAGCTCACGTGGTTCGCGACGTAGACACAGGCGTCACGCTGCTCGATGCGCTCCGGGTTGTGCACGGTAGTCCGAACGCCGCCGGCAAGCACGAGCGACCGGCTCCAGAACCGCTGGAGCTTTTCGTAGATGCTGCCATGTCTGATTGGCACGCCGAGATACGCCGCGAAGACGATCACGGCCACGACGCCAATCGTGGAGATCGCCAGAACCAATGCCGCCAATGGAGTCATCATTGTGGCGAAAGGTGGTCGTAACCGGCCGGGGGGTCAACGCGCAGCGGGCCGTCGCGCACGGTCACTCCTGACCCTGCGGCCGGTGTCGGCGCCAGGACACGCCCGATTGGTGTCAGTGTGCCGATGCGTGCATCGCGCGCGGCGACGTCCATACCCATTGGGCCCGTGATGAGGAGCTCGTACTCCTCGCCGCTCGCGAGCGCCTCCCGCGCGCTCACGCCACCAAGCACGGGCACCGCGCCGAGCTCGATGTCGATTTGCACGCGGGAGGCAGCAGCAAGATGACCGGCGTCTGCCACGAGTCCGTCCGACAGGTCGATGGCTGACGTCGCGCCGTTCGCCGCACACCACGCTCCCATGCTCAGTCGGGCAACGGGTCGCGCAAACCTGGCGCGGTGCGTTGCTCGCGGACTGCCGCCGGCAAGCCACGCGGCCAGCGCACTTCCCGGTCCACCGAGGCTCCCCGTGACGAAGAGCACGTCTCCTGCCCGCGCACCACTTCGCAGCATCGGCTGACATGTGGTGCCAAGGACCGTGATCCCGAGCGTCAGCACCGGGCCCCGCGTGGTGTCGCCGCCGATGATCGGAACCCTGGCAGCCGCACACGCATCGCCCACACCCTGCAGCACGTCATCGAGTGCTGCGTCCCACGACGTCGGCGCGCCAAGCGCGACCAGAACGCCAAGCGGCTCCGCACCCATCGCGGCAAGATCCGAGAGCGCAGCCATCGCGGCGCGCCACCCGATCTCGACAGGAGCAAGCCAGGCACGCCGGAAGTGGACGTCCTCAGTCGTCGTATCCGTGCTCACGACAAGGCGTGTGCCGGCCGGGACGTCGAGAATCGCTGCGTCGTCACCGATGCCATGCGCACGAGCTCCCCACTGGCGCACCCAGCGTGCGATCGAGGCGAACTCGCGGCCAGGGCCAAGCGCAACCGGCATCGGTGATAAATCCTTCATTCCTGTGGGACGATGGGCAAGTCGAGCAGCGTGTTGTCAGAAGTACTCCGCCAATCTCGCGTATTCGCCGCCCGCGCGGGCCACACGTCCTCGAGTTCGTGCAACAGCCGTTCCATCGTCACTCCCCGCCACGATCCGCGGCTGGCCACGGCGCGATCAGCTGCCGTCCCGTGCGCCCATGCAGCCGCCGCGCCAGCGTGGGCTGCGGAGAGACCCTGAGCGAGCAATGCCCCTGCGATACCCGCGAGCAGATCGCCGGTGCCGCCCATCGCAAGCGCGGGATTGCCGGTCGCCGAGACGAGCGTCTCGCCGTCCGGCGCAGCGATGATCGTCGGTACTCCCTTGAGCAGCACGGTGGCGTTGAGCATGCGCGCGAGGAACTGCGGATCGTCGAAGCGCCGTACTTCACCCTGATTCCGGCCAAGCAACGCCCGGAACTCGCCGATGTGCGGTGTGAGCAACGCCTCGCGGCCGCCCAGCGCGTGCCGGAGCGATTCCAGGTGTGCAACGGGTGCGCCTTGTGCGTCGTCGATCGTTTCATTCTCCGGAAGATCGCGCACCGCAAAGGCAGTCAACGCACCCGCGTCGAGCACCACCGGACACCGGCAACCATACAACGCAGCCAATACCTGCTCGCGCACCGTCGCATCCGTGCCGTCGAGCCCTGGTCCGATCACAAGCGCATGCGGCCAGTCAGTGCTGGTGAGCCGTCGTTCGCGTCCGCGCCATGCGTGCACCGTGGCAAACGGCACCGCGATCTGGAGTGCAAGCGCTGACTGCGCTGAGACATGGGCACGCACCATGCCTGCGCCCGACGCGTGTGCGCCTCGCGCCGCAAGGATCACCGCGCCCGCCATGCCGTCGTCACCACCCATCACCGCCACCCGGCCGCGCGTTGCCTTCCAGGCGTCGGGTGGCAGCGACGGGAGCCAGCCCTTCACGCGGCGCGCATCAACAATGCAATGCTGCGTCGCCGCCGGTGGCACCAGGCCGATGTCGAGTACATGCAACTCGCCGGTGAGGTCGCGTCGAAGCAGCTGTCCTCGCTTCACACCGCCGAACGTCAGTGTGTGATGCGCAGCAACGGCGTCATGCGCCTCGCCTGTCGAGGCATCGAGGCCAGTGGCGATGTCGATCGCGATGACGGTGCGCGTTGGCTCCGCACGGGCCGACGCTCCCGCATCGATCCGCAGCCGGCCGATGGCATCGGCAACGGCGCCCCGCGGCGCACCCCGCGCGCCGGTACCGAGGAGCGCATCGAGGATGACTGCTTCGCCACCGGTTGGCGGAGCGAATGTCCCATCACGCTCCGCGGTGGCCTTCGCTCGTTGCGAATCTGCGGTGCCCGGGTCGCCCGCGCTGTGCACGCGAACCGTCCATCCACGCTCGCGCAGCAAGCCGGCCATCAGCCAGCCATCACCACCGTTGTTGCCGCGTCCGACGTACACGGCCGCGCTTCGCCATTCGTGCGCGTGCAGCCAGTCCGCGGCCACCGTCGCAGCACGATGCATCAGCGTGAACGAGTCCGGCAGCGTGGCAATCGTGCGCGCGTCCAGCTCGCGCGATTCGTCCGCGGTCAGGACGGGGATTCGCGAACCGTCAGCCCTGGGGCACAATGCGCCAGGGGTAGGCTGATTCGAACGCGTGATGAAAGTCAAACGCGTCGGCGAAGTCCTCGCGCTGATCGTGCGGCTGCTTGATCAGCATGCCGAGATCGACCAGCGCGAAGACGATGTCACCAAAATGCACTGACTCCCTGATGCCCCAGTGCTCGAGGACCAGCCGTGACATCACGCCATACCGATCGATGGCGAGGTCGCGACACGTCTCGGCGAGCTCACGCCCCGAGATGTGGCGACGTTCCCCAAGGCGCTGCTGGCACTGCTCGAGTGCCGCCAGCACGAAGAGAAACGCGCTCTCATGGAATCGCGGTTCGCGCAAGCGAATCTGATCCATGATGCCATCCTTGAACGCCAGTTCCGCCACGACAGGCTACCTCATCCTGAGTATCAGACCGTCGCGCCGATCGGCGCCGGGTAGAGCGGGAATCCCGCCGCGAGGTCTTTCACGTCTGCATGCACTGCCCGGAGATTGCCCTCGTCTTCCGGCGCGTTCAGCACGCGATCGATGAGGATCGCGATGCGCTGCATCTCCGGCTCCTTCATGCCGCGTGTTGTCACTGCCGGTGTTCCGAGGCGAATCCCGCTCGTCACGAACGGCGACTGCGTCTCCTTCGGCACCGTGTTCTTGTTCACCGTGATGCCGGCATGATTGAGCGCGTTCTCGGCCAGCTTGCCGGTCAGCGTGCTCACGCCACGTGAACGCAGGTCCATCAGCATCAGGTGATTGTCAGTGCCGCCACTGACGATGGAGCCACCCAGCGAGACCAACTCAGCCGCCAGCGTCTGCGCGTTGCGCACCACCTGCTTGCAGTAAGTCGTGAACTCCGGCTGCAGCGCTTCGCGGAAGGCCACGGCCTTGGCGGCGATGACGTGTTCGAGTGGGCCGCCCTGCGTGCCGGGGAACGTCGCCTTGTCGATCGCCTTGGCGTGCTGCGCCTTGCAGAGAATCAGCCCACCGCGCGGGCCACGCAACGTCTTGTGCGTGGTGGTCGTCACGACGTCAGCGAAGGGAACCGGGTTCGGATACACGTTCGTCGCGGCGAGGCCGGCGAAGTGCGCCATGTCCACCAGGAAGATCGCACCGACGTCGTCGGCTGCTTCGCGGAACGCCTGATAGTCGATCACGCGTGAGTACGCGGAGTAGCCGGCAATGAGCATCTTCGGCCGCTTCTCGCGCACCACCTTGCGCATGGCATCGTAGTCGATCAGGCCATCATCGGTCACGCCGTAGTGCGACGCCTGATAGTTCAGCCCCGAGAAATTGACCGGCGAGCCATGGGTGAGGTGGCCGCCCTGCGAGAGGTCGAGACCAACGATCGGATCCCCGGGCTTGAGGAACGCGAGGAAGACCGCCGCGTTTGCGCTGGCACCCGAGTGTGCCTGCACATTCGCGTGCTCGGCGCCGAAGAGTTGCTTCACGCGGTCGATCGCGAGCTGCTCCACCTTGTCCACCACTTCGCAGCCGCCGTAGTACCGCTTTCCCGGCAGTCCCTCGGCGTACTTGTTCGTGAGCGGCGAGCCCATCGCCTCCATCACGGCGGGCGACACGAAGTTCTCGCTGGCGATCAGTTCGATGCCATCGTTCTGCCGGACGATCTCGTCCTCGATGAGTCCAGCAATCTCCGGATCCGACGCGCGCAGCGCGGCACCCGGCGGGCAACGATCCCAATCACTCCACTGCTGCATCACGCGTCTACCTCCCCGTCGGCCCGCTCGATCTTGGCAATCCGGCGTTCGTGCCGGCCACCCTCGAACGGAGTCTTCAACCATTCCTCCAGAATCCGCACCCCTTCATCGTCGCTCACACAACGCGCCGGGATCACCAGGATGTTCGCGTCATTGTGCTCCCGCGACAGCCTGGCCACCTCCGGCGTCCATGCCACCGCCGCCCGCACGTGAGGCCAGCGATTGGCCGCGTAGCTCATGCCGAGGCCGGTCCCACACAACAGAATACCGCGTTTCGCCTCTCCCGACGACACCTCGCGGGCCACCGGGTGCGCAAAATCCGCGTAGTCCGTGGAATCGGCCGAGTGGGTCCCCACGTCCTCGACGTCGAATCCCATCGAGGCGAGGGTCTTCGCGAGGTGCTCCTTCATCGCAAACCCGGCGTGATCAGACCCGATCGGAATGTGTTCCGCCATCTCAGCTCTCGGACTTGTTGGGGAAGGGAGGCCACGTCCGGACCATGCCGCGGACGGCCTCGATCCGGCGTTCGGCCAGGCGGTCCGCCGCGACATGCGACGTCACGCCGTCCGCCCGGGCGATCTCGAACACCCCAAGAATAGTCTGATAAATCTCGTCTGCCTTCCGCAGGGACCGGGTGCGGTCCCAGCCGGCCAGCTCGCTGTAGACATTGATCACGCCACCCGCGTTCGCGACGTAGTCCGGGGCGTAGGTGATGCCGCGATGCTCCAGCATGTCGCCGTGCCGGTCCTCGAGGAGCTGGTTGTTCGCCGCGCCAACCACCAGCTCCACCCTGAGCTTCGGAATCGTCTCGTCGTTGATGCCGCCACCCAACGCGCACGGGGCAAGGATGTCCGCGTCGTGATTGAGGATGTCCGCCACGTCCACGGGCGTCGCCCCGGTCTCATGCACCACGCGCTTCACCCGCTCGGCATCAATGTCCGCAACGAGGAGCCGTGCCCCGACGGCGTGCAGCTCGCGGGCGAGGTGATGGCCGACATTGCCGCAGCCCTGAATGGCGATCGTGCGCCCGCTGAGATCGTCGGAGCCCCAGCGATACTTCGCCGTGGCTTGCATGGCACGGAACACGCCGCGCGCGGTCACGGGTGACGGATCGCCCGACGCTCCAAGCAAGCCCGCGACATACGTCGTCTCCATGTGCACGAAGTCCATGTCCATCGTGCTCGTCCCGACGTCCTCCGCCGTGACGTAGCGGCCTCCGAGCGAGTCGACGAAACGTCCATGGGCCCGGAAGAGCATCTCGCGATTGACCGTGCGATTGTCACCGATGATCACACTCTTGCCACCGCCGAGGTTGAGCCCGGCCACAGCGTTCTTGTAGGTCATCCCGCGCGCCAGGCGCAGCGCATCGATGATGGCCTCCTCATCGGAGCCGTAGTGCCAGAAGCGTGTTCCACCGAGCGCCGGACCAAGCGTGGTGTCGTGAATCGCGATGATCCCGCGATAGCCACTGGATTTGTCGTGCGCGAGCACGAGCTGCTCGTGCCCCATCGCGGAAATCGTGTCGAAAAGCTTCATCTCTCTGGGATTGGATATCACCGTCGCGTCATCACGGCGGTTACAACGGTCAGGAGCGCGGGTAGAGTTCACGGGCAATCACGATGCGCTGCACTTCAGACGTACCCTCATAGATCTCCGTCACCTTCGCGTCGCGAAACAAACGCTCCACCGGGTACTCGGTGACGTAGCCATACCCGCCAAAGATCTGGATGGCGTTGTTCGTGGTCCACATTGCTGTTTCACTCGCGAGCAACTTGCACATCGCGCCGAACTGGGTGATCGGCTCGCCGGCATCCTTGGCGCGGGCGGTGGCGTAGAGCAGCGCGCGGGCGGCGGCGATCCGGCTGGCCATGTCCGCGAGCTTGAACTGGACCGCCTGGAAGTCCTTGATGGGTTGCCCGAACTGCTTCCGCTCGGCGGCATATGCCCTCGCGGCCTCCGCTGCCGCGGTCGCTATCCCGAGCGACTGCGCGGCGATGCCGAGACGCCCGTGATCGAGGGACTGCATCGCGTACGTGAAGCCGCGACCCTCCAGGCCGAGCAGCCGGTCACCGGGGACGCGCATCTCGTCGAAGTTCAGCATCACCGTCGGGCTGGCGCGCATGCCCAACTTGTCCTCCTTCCGGCCAACGCCGAAGCCGGGGAGGTCAGGCGTCAGGATGAAGGTCGAGATGCCCTTGCCGCCACGCCGCGCGTCCGGCGTGTCCGTGCGCGCCATGCAGAGGATCACATCGGCGTGCGTGCCGTGCGTCACCCACGACTTGGTTCCCGTGATGATCCAGTCGTCTCCATCGCGCACGGCCTGCGTGGTGAGCGCGCTCGCATCGCTTCCACTGCCCGGCTCGGAGAGCGCGAACGCGCCCAGCAGCTCGCCTCGCGCCATCGACGGCAGCCAGCGGTGTTTCTGTTCTGCGGTGCCGTAGTTGAGGATCATCTGCGTGGGCAACGAGTTGTGCACACTCATCATCACGCCCACCGACGCATCGTGCGTAGAGATCTCCTCCAGCGCCATCAGGTACGTCAACGTGTCGAGCCCCAGGCCGTCGTATTCCTCCGGAAGCAGCATGCCGAGGAATCCGAGGTTGCCAAGCTTCTTCACCAGCGACGGCTCGAAGTGACTGTCGCGATCCCACTGCGCCGTGTGCGGCACGATCTCGGCCAGTGCGAACTCGCGGGCGGTTCTCTGGATCTCCTGCTGCTCTTCCGACAGCGGGAAGATCGCGAGCGATGGCAGCATGGTCAGGTGCCCGGGTACATATACACGCCACGACCGGCTTTCCGGCCGAGCCATCCGGCATCGACGTACTTCCGAAGCAGCGGACAGACACGATACTTCGGATCGCCGTGCCCGCGGTGAAGCACATCGAGAATCGCCACGCAGGTGTCGAGCCCGATGAAATCCGCGAGCGTCAACGGACCCATCGGGTGATTCATGCCGAGCTTCATCACGGTGTCGATCGACTCCGCGGTCCCGACGCCTTCCATCAGGCAGTAGAACGCCTCGTTGATCATCGGCATCAGGATACGATTGGCCACGAACCCGGGAAAGTCATTCACTTCGCACGGCGTCTTGCCCACCGCTGACGCCAGCGCCACGGTGCGCTGCGCCGTCTCATCGCTGGTGGCGATGCCGCGAATCACTTCGACCAGTTGCATCACCGGCACGGGGTTCATGAAGTGCATCCCGATCACGTTGGTCGGACGGTTCGTCCGTGCCGCGATCTGCGTGATGGAGATCGAGCTCGTGTTGCTGGCGAGAATCGCGCCCTCGGGGGCAATCGCGTCGAGCTTGGCGAAGATGTCGAACTTGAGCGCAACGTGCTCAGTTGCGGCCTCGATGATCACCGTGGCGTCGGATGCCGCCGTGAGTTCGGTGTTCGTGACGATGCGCGACAGCGTGGCGGCCTGCGCGGCCGCGTCGATGGTGCCCTTCTTGACCTGGCGCTCGAGATTCTTCGTGATCGTGCCAACCCCGCGATCGAGGGCGGCTGCCGAGACGTCGATCATCGTGACGGGAAACCCCGCCTGCGCGAAGACGTGGGCGATGCCGTTCCCCATCTGCCCGGCGCCGATGACCGCGATGCGGTCGCTCATGTGTCGTACTCCTGGTGGTCAACGCCACCACCTGCGTTCATGGAAACTGTGACTGGCGCGCCGGGCCACTGCCCCGCGCGCCGCGTGCGACCCGCCGCCCACGACAATCCGGCGAACGTGCCGATCATCCCGACCACCGCCACCGCCCCGCCCTCCGGCCCCCACGCACCGCCGGACAGCCAGTCCGGTCCGGAATCGACCAGCCGGTACCCCGGCGTCTCGAACGGAAGCCCGCTCACTGCAGTGTGGAAGCCGGCAGACATCGTCCAGTTCCAGGCAAAGTGCGCCGCCCACGCTGCGGCCAGACTGCCGGTCACCAGACGTACGCCGGCGAGAAACAGTCCCGCCGTGATCACGTTTGCGATTGCCAGCGGCGTGACTCCCGGGTTCCCGAGATGCAGCAACCCGAAGACGACCGACGTGACCCCGGTCGCAACCGGCCATCCCCAGCGGGCCGAAAGGACCGCAAAGGGATACCCGCGGAACAGGAGTTCCTCGGTCAGCGCTGCTGGTGCCAGCACAGCAACTGAAAGGAGCAGCGCCCGGGGCACCGAACCGACGGGAGCCGCAACGAAGCGGAGGTCGCCTGTCGATACGAGCAACCCGATCGGCACTGCGATCGCCAACGCTCCGGCGGCCGCACCTGCGAACAGCGGCACGAGCTTCCACGCCTCCGGGCCCAGCGCCACACCCTCCCACCCCTGTCGCTCGAACGTCGTCAGGACGAAGCGAGTCGCAACCAGTACCGCGACGCACTCGAGTGTCGGTCGCACCCAGACCATCGCAGCGGCCGGGAATGCCATCGCCAGCAGCGGCACGCCGACGTTGGATGCGGCGAGCCCGGCCAGCACGAACACGAGGATTCGCCAGCCCGACCGCACGAGGTTCGGGCGTGTGTAGACAACCCGGTCGAGGAACGCCACGAAATCAGGACGCCACGGGCCGACTCGAAAGGCGACGCTCAGACGCGCTCGACGGAGAGAGCAACGGCGTCACCTCCGCCAAGGCAAAGCGTTGCCATACCATTACTTACATCCCTGTCGATCATCGCATGGATGAGTGTGACGAGGACGCGTCCACCACTCGCGCCGATGGGATGTCCGAGTGCGATCGCACCACCATTCACGTTGACTCTGTCCCAGTCCCACCCGAGGCCGCGGCCGTCGGCGATCGCCTGCGACGCGAATGCTTCGTTCGCCTCGATCAAGCCGTAGTCCGAGATGACGGTACCCTGGATCTTCATCAGATTTTTCACGGCCGTGATCGGCGCAAAGAAGAGCTCCTTCGGATCCACCGCTCCGGTGGCGTACGCGCTGATCCGGGCCAGAACCTTCAAGCCATGTGCACGGGCGACGGCGAGACTGGTCACCACGAGGGCTGCGCCACCGTCATTCAGTGACGATGCGTTGGCGGCTGTGACCGACAGATCGGCGGCGCCAATCTCCTGCGGTGCGTCCTTGGGAAAGGCCGGTCGAAGCGCGGCCAGGCTCGCCAGCGTCGTATCGGCGCGCGGGCCTTCGTCGGTCGCCACGACCGTTGGCCCCTTTCTGCCCGGGATGGACACGGCGCTGATCTCGCCGCTGAACTTGCCGCTCTGCTGCGCCGCGACCGCCTTCCGGTGGCTCTCCACCGCAAAGGCATCCTGTTCTGCCCGGCTCACGCCGGCCGTGGCCGCCGTATGCTCGGCATGACCACCCATGTGGCAGTGATACGTCGCGCAGTAGAGTCCGTCACGAATCATCCCGTCAACGACGGTCTGGTCGCCGATCTTCACTCCGCCCCGGATGCCGTAGAGGTAGTGCGGAGCATTCGACATGCTCTCCTGGCCACCGGCAATGAGCACTGACCTGTCACCAGCCTTGATCGCCTGCGCGGCGAGCATCACGGCCTTGAGTCCGGAGCCGCACACCTTGTTGATCGTGACCGCTGATGCGGAGGCAGGGATACCGGCGAGGAGCGCCGCCTGCCGGGCTGGAGCCTGACCCGTGCCGCCCTGAAGCACGTGCCCCATGATGACCTCTTCGACGAGCGAGGCCGGCACACCGCTGTCCTCCAGCGCCGCAGCAATCGCATGTGCTCCGAGCTGCGGCGCGGTGAGTGGCATGAGCCCACCGAGGTACTTCCCGATGGGGGTCCGCCGGGCGGCAACGATGACAGGTATTGTGGCAGGCGATGACATGGACAGACGGCGTCAGCATGATGGAGCGGTGCGGCGCAACTTCCGGGGGGTTCCGGAAGCTGAAAAGATAAGCGCGGCGCACCGGAAACCCGATGCGCCGCGCCTCATCTGAACACCACTGCCAGCTGGCCTGCCGCCACGCCCTTGCCATCTCTCAGCCCGCCTTCCCACAGGGACGGACCGCGATGGTCAGAAACGGAGGTTCACTCTGGCGTACGCAAACCGACCATTGATTCCGAACGGCGCGCCACCCGGCACAGGGAAGATCCCGTTGTTGTTGTTTGCCGCAATCGTATTGTCCGGATAGACGTCGAACAGGTTGTCCGCCCCGAACGTGAATCGGACGTTCTCACGAAGCGCCAGTCCGACCGACGCGTCAGAAATCCACTTCGCGCCGTACGTCTGGTCATTCGCTGCAGTCGTGCCGAACGTCGTGACCTCACCGAACCGCTGGGTGCGGGCGCTGAGCGTGAACTTGCTCACCTCGTGGGTGGCACTGAACACGAAGTTGTTCCGCGGCTGGCCCTTCTCGATGCGACCGCGCTCGATGCGCGAGAACAGCGCGTCGTTGAGTGCGGCAAGCGCCGGCGGCGTGACCTGCTTCTGCGCCCTGATCGTCGTGCTGTTCGTGCTGGCACCGGCCGTCAGGCGCAGGATGCCCCGACGTCCGAAGTTGAGGCCGTAATTCGCCACCACATCGAGGCCCTTCGTGCGGGTATCGATCGCATTGGTGAAGAATCGCCCACCCGCGATGCCAGGCTCACCGTTCGCGCCAAGGAAGTCCTTGACGGCCGTCTGTGTCAGATTCTCCGACAGCACCACACGGTCATCAATGTCGATGTTGTAGTAGTCGGCGGTGATGCTCAGCGCCGGGACTGGCTGGAACGTCACACCCGCGCTGATGTTCTTGCTCTTCTCCGGGGTCAGCGGCTTTGCACCGAGCAGCTGAGCCGCCCGACTCGAGACCGGGAATGTCCGGACTTCGAAGGGGATGCCATTGATGAAATTCGTCGACGTCGCAGTGAACCAACTCTGTTGCAGCGACGGTGCACGGAACCCGGTGGCGAACGCTCCACGAACCGCGAACGTCTGCACCGGTGCGAATCGCGCCGTGATCTTGCCCGTCGCCTGGCTCCCGAAGTCCGTGTAGTTCTCGTATCGCACCGCACCACCAACGAGCAGCATCGAGCTCAGATCCGACTCCACGTCCGCATAGAGTGACGTGTTGCTGCGCGACGCATTCGTTTCATCCGTCGGGCGGAACCCCGGGAACACCTGCGATCCGGCAGCGGCGATGCGCGTTGTCGGATTGCCGTTTGCATCGAGCACCGGGACCTTTCCATCCTGCCACGACCCTGGCTCACCCTGCGTGATCTGGAACTGGTCCTTCCGCCATTCTGCACCCGCCGCCAGGCGAACCGGCACCGTGCCCGCCTTCACTTCGCGGAACAGATCGAGGTTCGTGGACGCCTGGCTGAAAATCAGTGTACCGGCGTCGTAGGCAGTCTTGCTGAGGTTCCCGAATGACGCGTTGTTGGTGTTGCTGATGAAGAAATTGTGCGAGTTGCGACCGAGTGTCTGGCTCAGATCCCACTTCCAGCCCGCCACCGCGCCCTTTGCGCCAACGGCCGTCGATGCATCCCAGAGCGTGCTGTTGATCATCGGCAGGAAGCCATTCGGATACAGTGACCGCACTGTCCGATCGTCGTTCGGGCGGCGCCAGAACCCGGGGGCGGTTGCCTTGCGCCGACTGCTGCCACCGAATGCATAGAAATCGACGCCACGCCCCAACGGGGTACCGGCCGAGAACATGCCGACGATGTCGCTGGTCTGCCCGTCGCCGTACTGGTTGTTGATCCGGTTGATCGTCGCTTCCCTGGCGTCTCCGGTAAAATACTGCACGCGCGGGTCGGCGGCCGAGCGGTCAGTCGCCTCGCGATCGCGCACTTCGAAGCCGGTATGGAAGAAACTCCCGCTGCTGTTCGCGATGCCGGCGTTCGTTGACCCCTGCCACACCCGGCCGTCGCCGACTGCCGTCACGCCGGACTGCAGATTCACTTCCGTCGGCGCATTGCTCTTGAGCACGATGTTGATCACGCCCGCAATGGCATCAGAGCCATACTGCGCCGCCGCACCGTCACGAAGAATCTCGATGCGATCGATCATGCTGGCCGGAATCGCATTGAGGTCCACCGCCGACTGACCACGACCCACGGTGCCGTTCACGTTGATCAGCGCCGTCGTGTGTCGGCGCTTGCCATTGAGGAGCACCAGCACCTGATCGGCACCGAGTCCGCGAAGCGTGGCCGGCCGCACGGCGTCGGTGCCGTCCGCAATCGCGGAGCGCGGAAAGTTCACGGACGGTGCGAGGGCCTGGATCATCTGCGCAGTCTCCGTCCGTCCCGTGGAGCGGAGTTCCACCGCGCTGAAGACGTCGACGGGGACCGGCGACTTCACGACGGTCCGCTCCGCGTCGCGTGTGCCGATGACGGCCACGGCTTCGAGGTTGGTGGCACTGCGCTGGAGTTGCACATCTCGTGTGATCGTCTGTCCGGTGACGATCGTGATGGCCTGTGTGATGCTGGTGAAACCGATCTGCCGCACGCGAAGGGAATACGCGCCGGGCCGGAGCGCGATCGAGTACGTCCCGTCCGACTTGGTGATCGTGCCGAACGGCGTGCCGACCAGTTGCACCGTGGCGCCGAGAATTGGCGCTCCACCGTCAGAGCTGGTCACCCGGCCCGCAACGCGACCGGCGGCCTGCGCCGACAGCAGAGCCACGCCGAGCACTGAGGCGACGAGCATGAGGGCAGAACAACGACTGATCAAACCTGGAAGTGGCATGCCGACTCCTTGTCAGCTGAGGCTCTTTTTTTTCGCCACGCTGGTCGCGACGGCGCACGAGCCGAGGCGCATCCAGACGCATCAGCTCGGGACCACGGGGTCAACGCAATCTTACGTCAAGAGCCGCGCACTGGCGATGTCGGGCAGCGCGTGTCCCAGAATCAGGAGGCACCGCGCACGGCGAACTCGTCGGTAAAGCCGGCCGATGCAACAACGCGGTTCCGCCCCGTTGCCTTGGCGCTCAGGAGACGGGAGTCCGCGCGATAGACGAGCGCCTCGACCGTGTCAGCGTGATCCTCCGGCCAGGACGCCACCCCGATGCTCGCTGTGAGCATCGGTCGCGGCTCCACCGGCTGCTCCTCGTTGAAGAGGTCGGGCAGCGGGGCCGGTCTTCCGATGGCCGGAGCATCCAGCTCCACCCGCACCTGACTCACCGCGTGGCGGATCCGCTCCATCCGCTCAACCGCACGCGCGCGATCCAGCCCCGGGAGCATGACGATCAGCTCCTCGCCACCATAGCGGCCCACGACGTCTTCAGCCCGCACGAGATCCTTCACGGCGCGGGCCACTGCGGCCAGCACGAGATCACCCACCGCATGGCCAAAGCGGTCATTGAACGACTTGAAATAATCGAGGTCGATCATCGCAACTGCCAGTGGGTCGCCCGTTCGCCGTGCACGGTCATACGTCTCGCTCAGCCGCTCGTCGAAATACCCCCTGATCATCAACCCCGTGAGCCGGTCCCGCACCGACAGCACGCGAAGCTCCTGCACGCGCAGGACGATCGCCAGACTGAGGAGCGTCGCCACGCACAGCAGGACGATCCGCGCCACTTGATCCTGCAAGTCGAAGCGGCCGTAGGTCGCCTCGGCCCAGGCCGGACTCGATTCCAGCGTCGTGCTCGCCCACAGCACCACCAGCGTGTACTGCACGATGGCCGTGATCCCCGTGAGGAGGCAGATCCGCCTGTCGTAGCGAAGGCATGTCGCGAGCAGACAGATGAAGTACACCTCGAAGATCACGCGGGAGTTCACCGCGATCTGCGGCACCCCGATTCCGACGAACGCTGCCAGACCCGAGCTCACGAGCGTCACATCGAGGAGCGAAGCCGCAAATCCGATCCACGGCCGCACAACATCGCGATGCGTGAGCAAGAGGAAGAAGATTGCGAACATCGCACTCGTCATCGAGATGCCCAACCCGATCCAGTTCTGGCGCAGTTCGGGCTGTGTCATCACGGCACGAAGCGGCAGGCCAAGCAGCAGCAGGCACGCTCCGAGCCGGAAGCGTGCAATCACACGTTCGCCCTTGATCCCGGCGTCAACGAGTGCGGGGTCCGTGACACGCCAGAAACGGGACCAGGCAGACACCCGGCGCTCACCGGACGTCCCAGGCCCCTGTTCCCCGCCACCACTGATCGCGGCAATGCCACGCAACGGTGTCAGTCGCTCGGAGACACGGACGGTAGGCGAGTTCGGGGCAACCATTCGTGATTGACGTCCCTATGCGGGGGTCAGGCCAGGATCCGGGAGGGTGCGCGTCCGCACCTCCGACACGATCCGCGCAAGGAAGTCGTCAACTGAAAGAATCTCCTGCTTTCGGCCATCGGCACCACGGGCGCGCACTGCCAGCGTGCCGTCGGCGGCCTCGCGCTTCCCCACGACCGCCGTGTAGGGAACCTTCATGAGTTCACTTTCGCGGATCCGATAGTTGAGCGTCTCGTTCCGGTCATCGCACGTGGCACGGATTCCGGCATCACGCAGCCGCGCCGCCGCGGCGTGCGCCTCCGCCGCGTAGTCATCCACGATGGGAACCACGCGAACCTGTTCAGGCGCCAGCCAGACAGGAAATGCACCAGCGAAGTGTTCGATCAGGATCCCCATGAACCGTTCAAATGAACCACTGATCGCCCGATGAATGATCACCGGACGGTGTGCGGTGTTGTCTTCACCCGTGTAGGTGAGGTCGAAGCGCTCAGGCGCGGCATAATCGAGCTGGATCGTTCCGAGCTGCCATGCCCGGCCGATGGAATCAGTGACATCGAAGTCGATCTTCGGACCATAGAACGCACCGTCGCCGACCTTGAGCTCGTACGGCAACCCGGTGCTCTCCAGCGCCCCGCGCAACGCAGCCTCTGCGTTGTCCCACATCTCGTCACTGCCAATTCGCTGTTCCGGCCGCGTCGCGAACTTGAGCCGCGCCGTGAGCCCGAACGTCCGGTAGTAGCCGAGGATCATCTCCACCAGGCGATGCACCTCGTCCGCAATCTGGCTCTCCATCAGGTAGATGTGGCAATCATCCTGCTGGAACTGGCGCACGCGCGTGAGCCCGGACAATGCCCCGGAGAGTTCGTTCCGGTGCAGCACATCGTATGTGGAGAAGCGCAGCGGAAGATCCCGGTACGAGTGCTTCTTCGAGGCGAACATCAGATGGTGAGACGGGCAGTTCATGGGTTTCAACGAGAGATCGTGCTCTCCCGTCTCACTGTCCAGCACGAGGAACATGTTCTCGCGGTACTTGCCCCAGTGTCCGGAGATCTCCCAGAGGCCCTTGTTGAACAGCAACGGCGTCTTGATCTCCTTGTAACCGTCCCGCTGCATCTCGCGCAGGTAGGCGTGCAGCGAGTTGATCATCGAGGTGCCTCGCTCCGTCCAGAATGCCGCCCCGGGCGAGAATGGGTGGAACATGAACAGATCGAGCTCCTTTCCGAGTCGGCGATGATCGCGCTTCTTCGCTTCGTCGAGGCGGTGCAGGTGCTGCTCGAGCTCATCCTTCTTCCAGAATGCGGTTCCGTAGATGCGCTGGAGGCTCTGGCGGCTGGAGTCCCCTCGCCAGTATGCGGCGGCCACGCTTTGCAGCCTGAAGTGCTTCAGCCAGCCGGTATGCGGCACATGCGGGCCGCGACAGAGGTCCACGAACGGTCCGTCGGTGTAGGTCGAGATGACCTCATCCGGCCCGAGGTCATCGATCCGCTCGAGCTTGAGCGGATCGTCCACGAACACCGCCTTCGCTTCGTCACGCGACACTTCGGCCCGCATGAACGGCAGCTTTTCCGCCATGACTTTCCGCATCTCGGCCTCGAAGGCGTCGAGGTCCTCGGGCGTGAACGGTGTCGCAACCTCGAAGTCGTAGTAGAAGCCATCATCGATGGCCGGACCGAAGCCGATGTGCGCATCCGGGCGAAGCCGGCGCACCGCAGTCGCCAGGATATGGGCCGCAGAGTGGCGCAGCACCGGAAGGGACTCCGGATCCTTGTCGGTGTAGACACGGAAGGCACCGCCGTGCCGGAGCGGCGTGCGCAGATCCTGCACGGCCCCGTCCACGCTGACCGCAACGGCCGCGTTGAGGAGCCGCTCGCCAATGCCGCTCACCACGTCGGATGGGAGCGTACCAAACGGCACGTCGCGGACCGCACCATCGGGGAGAGTCAGCCGGAGCATGGCAGTTGCAGTGTCAGGCATTCCTGTTGGGTCGTGGCGAAGCGCAGGAAGTCACAGCGCACGGGCCGGGAACTCCTGCACTTCACGGTCACAAGGCTGCGACTCGCCAGTGGCACGTCGCCCGGATGAATCTGAGTGGATATACTAAGCGGTAACTTCCATTGAAAAAGCACATGCGCTACACACGTCGTCAAAGCGGAACGCAATCTGCCACGGCATCCCGGATTGGTGCGGTGGTGCTTGGAGCAATCGCGGGCCTCGCGCTGGGCGTTCTTCTCGCGGATCGCGGAATGCTCGCCGGTCGGCGGCGGCGCACCAGTACGCGCAGCCCGGAGTCCGGTGATCGCCTGAATCGCCCTCCGACATCGAGGAACCCGGCCCTGCGCCCGGATCCGTCCGAAACCCAATTTTCGGGAAAGGTTCAGGACGACGAGGCCATCCTCGAAGCGCGCGTGCTCGAGACGTTCCGCAATGATCCGGTGCTGGTCGATCGCCCGATCGACATCGGCGCCATCGGCACGGGGATCATCGAGCTGACCGGCTGGGTCGATGCCCCGTCGGAAATCCGACACGCCACGACCCTCACCCGTGGCACGATCGGGGTGCACACGGTCGTGAATCGGCTGGTGGTCCGCGGCGGTGCGCCCGCCAGATAGCGGCCCGCGCCTTCGCCCGGTCGTGTTCCGGCCCAAATCTGCTCACGCCCAACACCGCTGAGACCTCGCCAAGGGCGTTACGTTTTGCCTTCTCATGTCAATCACCGACGGCGCATCCAAGCCCACCGCGTCCGGCTCGCCGGACGACGAACTGCCCACGACCTACAGCGCCGCTGACGTCGAGTCGGCGCTCTACGCGCGCTGGCAGGCGGCGGGCACGAACACCGCTGATCCGAGCCGGGTGAATCGCCTCGGGGGCGCTCGCGAACCGTACACCATCGTGATGCCGCCGCCGAACGTGACGGCGATCCTCCATGTAGGCCACGGCCTCAACAATTCGGTGCAGGACGTACTGATCCGGTGGCGCCGGATGGCCGGCGACGAGGCACTCTGGGTGCCGGGGACGGACCACGCCGGCATTGCCACGCAGAACGTGGTCGAGAAGCAGCTCGCCGCGGAGGGCACGTCACGGAATGCACTGGGACGCGAGGCGTTCGTCGCGCGGACCGAGCAGTTCGTCGAGACGACCGGCGGCGAAATCCTGCAGCAGCTGAAGGCGATCGGCGCCAGTGCGGACTGGACGCGGACCGGCTACACACTCTCCGCCCCGCTCTCGGCGGCGGTCACGGAGGCATTTGTCCGCCTGTTCGAGGAAGGGTTGGTCTACCGCGGCCACCGGGTGATCCACTGGTGTCCGCGCTGCATGACCTCGCTCTCCGATGAAGAAGCCGAGTTCAACGACACCCAGGGTGCGCTCTACCACATCCGCTACGTCGTCGATGGCGACCCCGCCGCGTCGATCACGGTGGCAACCACGCGACCCGAAACGATGCTCGGCGATGTTGCCGTGGCCGTCAGCCCGAGTGACGACCGGTACGCCGGGTTTGTCGGCAAGCAACTGATCCTGCCGATCAGTGGCGTCCGCATTCCTGTCATTGCCGACGACTACACCGACGCAGCGTTCGGCACCGGCGCCGTGAAGATCACGCCGGCACACGACGCGAACGACTTCGAGGTGGGCAAACGTCACCATCTCGATGCGCCCGTGGTGATCGACGCCGAAGCGCGCATGAACGGCAGCGGAGACTCGGTGGATCGCGTGCCGCCGGAACTCCGCGGCGTTGATCGTTTTGAAGCGCGTGAGCGAATCGTTCAGATGCTGCGTGAGCGTGGTGCGCTCGTGAAGATCGTGGCGCACGCACACAGCGTGCGGCACTGTTACCGCTGCGAAACCGTGGTGGAGCCGCGCCTGAGCGACCAGTGGTTCGTGAAGATGGCACCGTTGGCGCAACCGGCACTCGAGGCCGTGCGGACGGGGCGCATCAGGATCCTGCCCGAGCGGTGGGAAGCCGTCTACATCAACTGGCTCGAGGGCATCCGCGACTGGAATATCTCGCGGCAGTTGTGGTGGGGCCATCGCGTGCCGGTGTATTACTGCGATGCGTGCGGTGCCGCGCCGACGGCATCACGCACGCCGATCACACAGTGCGCCGCGTGCGGTACCGCGACGCGTCAGGACGAGGACGTGCTCGACACCTGGTTCTCGAGCTGGCTCTGGCCGATTTCGACGCTCGGCTGGCCGAACGAGTCGTCTGACGACCTGAAGGCATTCTACCCTGGTGATGTGCTGGTGACAGCGCCGGAGATCCTTTTCTTCTGGGTCTCGCGGATGATCATGTCAGGACTGCACTTCATGGGAGACGTGCCGTATCACACGGTCTACCTGCACGGTACCGTGCGTGACATGCAGCATCGGAAAATGTCGAAGTCGCTTGGCAACGGCATCGACCCGATGGATGTGGTGCATCGCTACGGTGCGGACTCGCTGCGCTGGACGATGATCGCCGGCATGGGTCTGGGCGTGGATGTGCTGCTCGATCCGCAGGATCTCGAGAAGAGTTTCGCGCCGGGCCGCAACTTTCTCACCAAGCTCTGGAACATCGGCCGCTTCCTGCTCACCAAGGTGGGCAGCGACCCCG
The DNA here is from genome assembly GCA_031373905.1 of Gemmatimonadaceae bacterium. Classification (GTDB taxonomy): domain Bacteria; phylum Gemmatimonadota; class Gemmatimonadetes; order Gemmatimonadales; family Gemmatimonadaceae; genus JACMLX01. Next base: position 23,024 of record JANMNM010000150.1, read on the forward strand.
TGGAGCGGCTCGACCGCATTGCGCCGCTCTCGCTGACGAGTGCGGACCACTGGATCCTGGGCCGCCTCACCGTCGCGATCCGCGAATGCGACGCCGCACTTGGCCCGGTGCGTCCGGGCGCAAACGGGCGCTGGAGTGACGCAGAACGCAGTGCCGGAATGCGACTCGATGCCTACGCCGACGCGGCACGGCGCTTCGTGTGGAACGAGCTGGCGGACTGGTACCTTGAAGCGGTCAAACCGCGTCTCATCGCGGGTGGTGAAGACGCCGATGTCGCGCGCGCCGTGCTGGTGCACGCATTCGACAATGCGCTGCGGCTGCTGCAGCCGATCATCCCATTCCTCACCGAGACACTCTGGGCCCGGCTGCCGCTCCGTCTGGACGGTACGATCCGCGAAAGCGAGTTCCTCGCGAACGCCGCCTGGCCCGCGGGGATCGCCACCCATCCTGACGGTGAGCCG
>JANMNM010000171.1:0-4684 GCA_031373905.1 Gemmatimonadaceae bacterium
GGGTACAGAACTACTCCGGAGGCAGTACGATACCTCCGTACCCAAGTACGGAGTCAAGAGCATGGCACCAGTGCCATCATCAGGAATGCTGATCGGCGCCTTCGCCGCCGCGGTCGGCGTCGGGATCGAGATGGTCCGGTATTACGAACGGCGCGGACTGTTGCAGACATCGGTCGCAGAGCGCGGGCGCGGGCGAAGATATGATGCGTCGGCTGTCTCCAGACTGACGTTCATCAAGGCCGCGCAGGATCTTGGCTTCAGCCTCGATGAGGTCAGCGCGCTGCTGCGGTTGAACGATGGACGCCATTGCCGCGAGACGCAGCGCCTGGCGGAGTCCAAGCTGCGCGCCGTGCGGGCGAAGCGTGACGCGCTGCGGAGGATCGACGACGCGCTCTCCCTGCTGATCGAGCGGTGCGGAACAACACGCGCCACTGACCATTGTCCGTTGATCGCGGCCCTCGCTGCCGAATAGCGCGTCCCGGACTCCGAAGGCCACGCAGGTTGCCGCGGCACCACGCGTGGGCCTGGCACGTGGTGGCGCACGCTGTCGACGCGCCATTACGCAACCTCTGCTGGTGCCGCGCGAGCGAGCGCGGATCGCGAATGCTCCGATGACGTGAGCGGTTCCGTTCTGCGCGTACACCTCGGTCGGTGTGACACGCATCTTCCCTCCCCTGCTTGCAACTCGCCATGCTGATCGTCAAGGCCCTTGCCATAATGGGGATCGTCGCCGTCACCGGGGCCCTCTCGCTGTGTGATGTGTGTGCGCCGGGCGCCAACGCGCGCGCCATCCCGACAGGCATCGTCCCGGTGTCGTTGACCATGCCGCAGCAGCCCGCGCGTGGCGTGGAGACCGTGACGCTCACGGTGAGGGGCATGACGTGCGCCGGGTGTGTAATCGGTATGCGCACGGTGCGTGAAGCGCCTACCCGGTGTGACGACGGCGGACGTCAGCTATGAGAAGGGGACGGCCGTCGTCACGTACGATCCGGCGAAGGTGACCGTGGCGCAGATGGTCGAGGCGATCAAGACGCTGGGCTACATGGCGACGGCAGTCACGGTCTGACTCATCCGCCAGCCCCCTCGCGGCGAGGTCGCATCGACACGTCGGCCGCTGAGGACGGGCCGGATGGTGATCCGGCCGACCAAGGCGATCCTGCGGCACCCGGAAGCCGACGCGCTGGTACGGCCTGAGACACCGTGAGCGTAGCTTCACTGTGGCCGCGAAGTGTCGAAGTGTCTCCCCTACGCAGGATGCATCGTGAATGGAAAGCGTCGGCTCCCGATCATTGCCGCAACGTGTGGCCTCGTCGCGTTGTCGTTGCTCATCGCGTCGGGATTCGGATATCGCGGCGGTATCTGGGAGCTGCGCAGCGCGTTCGCGATGATCAAGTGGGCGGCCTACCTCGGCGTCGTCACGGTCGTGCTTTCGTGTGCTGGGATTGCGATGACGCGGCCACTTCTGCGTGCGCTCGCAATTTTCATCGTTCCGCTGTGCCTCGGCGCTGTGGCAGCGGTGATCCCGTTTCGCTGGAAGCAGCTGGCGGGCACCGTCCCGCCGATTCACGACATCACGACTGACACACACGACCCGCCGACCTTCGTGGCAGTGCTTCCGCTGCGTGCAGACGCCAAGAATTCTGCCGTGTACGGAGGCGACAGCGTAGCAGTGCTCCAGAAGGCAGGCTACCCTGACCTGGCGCCGCTCACACTGCCGTTGGCGCCGGGGCAGGCATTCGTGAAGGCACGCACGGTCGCGGAAAGCATGGGATGGGCGATGGTCGCCACCGATTCGGCCTCGGGCCGTATCGAGGCGACGGCGACCACGCGGTGGTTCGGCTTTCAGGATGACGTGGTGATCCGCGTCCGTCCTTCGAGCGGCGGCAGCGTGGTCGATATGCGCTCCGTCTCACGGCTCGGTGGCAGCGACGTGGGGACGAACGCATCGAGGATCAGGGCATACCTGGCTCGACTGTCGAGTGGCCAAGGCGGCCCCTGAGCGACCAGCGGCCCTGTCGGACTCACTGATCGCGCAGTGCTCTACTCGCCACCGACTCTATTGAGTCGTTTCGCTCCAAGTCGATCACCGGGTTCGGTCGATGTCGATCAGGGGTGACGTGGGGCCACGGACGCGGGGTTAGGCAGCGGGAGAGTCGGTGGAATCGGGCGTGGCGACGCGGCGGAGGGAGCCGCCACGTCACGGCGCTGATCGCCGACCCCGACATGCGGAAGCGCGATGAACGGTTCGCCGATCGCGAGCACCATACGACGGCACCGAATCTGTTGCATGACAAGTCGGGCCCCGCGAAGAAGGCCCAGGCCTAGTTTACACCGAGCGACTTTACGTATGACGCCGATGCGCGCACGTGCGTGTGCCCGGCGGGGAAGTCGCTGTTCCGCACGGGCGCGAACAATCGGACGAACGGCTATGTGGGCGAACACTTTCGTGGCGCGAAGCGGGATTGTGCGCCGTGTGCACTGCGCGCGCAGTGTCTGCGCAAGCCAGACACGACGGTCGTCCGCACCGTCGCCTTCCTGCGAGGACGCCGAGCGCGAGACACATACCAGGCGCGTGCAGGAGCGTCTCGATGCGCCAGCGGGCCGCGAGCAATACGGGCGCCGATTCGCCACGGTCGAGCCGGTGTTCGCCAACCTGCACTACAACAAGCGACTCGATCGCTTCACGCTACGCGGCCGCACGAAGGTGAACGACCGATGGCTGCTCTTCTGTCTGGTGCACAACATCGAAAAGCTGACCCACGCGGGGTATGCGGCGTAAATGACACGCCGGGTGGCATCCGCGCACTACCAAATGCTCGGCTCACGGCGGAAGTCTGCCGAAACGAACCGTTCACCAATGCTCAATTTTTTCGCGCAGCGTATTTTCGCGACGCGGGTCTTTCATGCGAGGTGCGTTGAGGCTTTTTCTACGCCCTCAACGCGACCTGGTGCGGAATGCCGACGGTCTCAAGGAGCGTTCCGCCGACGTCGAACACAATGGCGGCCGGCAGCGTGATCCACGTGTCTGCCACGAACTCGGTCTGAGATGTCACCCTTGTACCGGTATAAAGTATCACCTATGTACCCGACTCTACAACGCGTGGCGTCTCGGTTACAAGTCCAAATCGACCAACCCTTTCTTGTCCGTTGGGTGTGGCGAGGCGCCGACTACGGCATTGCCGGCGAGCCGCCAGTGCGTGAAACCATAGACTAGACCATCCTCCCGGATTGCTCCTACTCGCGTCACCGGGGTGAATTCTACAGCGACGCCAAGGCGGTCGCTTCCGGGCGGCACCGTGCCGTCCTCGCGCAAACTAGCCACGTCGATTACCTCTACGAGCGAGTCGACGTGCGCCTCGCCAGACTTCAGGACGCGCGGCCCCAGAACGGAGCGCCCGTAAGTCTTTCCATTGAACAGCAAACGTGCAGAGTACAATGTCTCGTCGTGCTTTCCTTCGTTGACGAGCAGAATCCTTACTGCAGTAGAGTCTCCCCGCCCGTCAATCGCCACAACAGCTGCGCGGAGGACGTGCTGGGCGACGAGATGGTCGTGTGCGAAGTTGAAGACAGAAAGAGCGAACGCCGCGATCGACAGTGCGAAACCGACACGCTTAGCCAATGCATCGAAGTCGCGCTTGTGATGGGGGGACTGGTCTGTCATGAGCCCGCTCTGTCTGAATGTTTCGGGTGCGGCCTAGAAAATATGACTGGGCTGGCCCCCCGGTTTCACGTGGGTTAGCTCCCCAGTGCGAACCGCAGGAACCAGAGCCACCGGCGACGCGCGTACCTGTCGCCCCTTTCGGAGGACCAACCCATGTCAGTATCCGCCCGAACGGTCGTGCAGTCCGAGCGTGCTCCCTCAACAACCTTTCTCGGACTCGATGTGCACAAGGAGTCGGTGACCATCGCGGTCCTGCCGAGCGATGCGGCGGCGCCGTCGAAGGTCGATAAGCTCGCCTACGACCTCAAGAAGCTCCGACGGTACCTCGAGCGGCTCGGCCCCGTGGCCAGCCTCCAGGCGTGCTATGAAGCCTCCGGCGCCGGCTACGTCCTGCAGCGCGAGCTGGCCATCTGGGGCATCGCCTGCACGGTCATCGCGCCGTCGCTGATCCCGACCAAGCCCGGCGTCCAGCGGAAGCACGACAAGTACGACGCCGCACAGCTCGCGCGACTGTTCCGGGCGGGGGAGCTCACGGCGGTGCATATCCCGAGTGAGGCCGAGGAGCGGGCGCGCGATCTCGTGCGGTGCCGGTCGACGTTTCAGCGAGAGATTCTGAAATCGCGGCACTACGTCCTCAAGTTTCTCGCGCGGCGCGGCCTGGTGTATCGCGAGGGGACGCCCTGGCGGCAGCCGCACTACGAGTGGCTACGCCGCCTGGCGCGCGCCGATTCCCCACTCGCCGCCGAGGATCGGATCGTGTTCGGGGAGTATCTCGCGCTGCTCGAGTACAAGCTCTGTCGGCGCGACGAATTGGATCGCCAGATTGCCGCGCTCGCGCTGACGCCGGCGTTGGCGCCGAAGGTTGCGCGCCTGCAATGCTTCCGCGGGCTCGACACGCACGGCGCGATGGTGCTCGCGACCGAGCTCGCGGATTGGCGGCGCTTCGGCTCGGCGCGCGAATTGATGGCGTACTTCGGTCTTGTGCCGCGCGAGCATTCGAGTGGCGACCGCCAGCGACGCGGG
>JANMNM010000293.1:0-1910 GCA_031373905.1 Gemmatimonadaceae bacterium
CGTGGCGAAGGCGGTCGTCGTGCGCACGGTCAAGGAGACCCGGCGCAAGGACGGCACCTACATCCGCTTCGACGAGAACGCCGTCGTGATCATCAACGATGCCGGAGAGCCGCGCGGCACGCGCATCTTCGGCCCAGTGGCCCGCGAGCTTCGTGAGAAGAAGTACACGAAGATTGTCTCGCTGGCGCCCGAGGTGCTCTGACCATGCGTGTGCTCAGGTATCGGAAGTCCGAAGGCCAGAAGCTGGCGAAGCGGCATGCCGGCAACGCCATTCGTGTGGTCACGAAAATCACGAAGGGCGACACCGTGCAGATCATGCGCGGCGGCGACAAGGGGAAGCGTGGCAAGGTGATGCGCGTCTTCCTCAAGACGGGTCGGGTACTCGTCGAGGGAGTGAACATCGTCAAGCGTCACACGCGCGCGACGCGGCCGGAGGAAACGGGTGGCATCATCGAGAAGCCGGCGCCGGTGGCGCTCTCGAACGTGATGCTGATCGACCCGAAGACCGACAAGCCGACGCGCATCAAGGCGCGCATCGACACCGATGGCACGAAGGAGCGGGTGAGCGTGAAGAGCGGGGATGTCATCCCGCGTGACCGCTGACCGCGAGGAGATAGAGAATGGCGACGAAGGAGAAAGGCGCGAAGGGCGGCAAGAATGCCGCCCCGGCGAAGGGTGGGAAGGGAGGAGCTCCCGCGGGCGGCAAGGGCGGCAAGCAGGCCGGCGGCGCGAGCAAGTCATCGAAGGGTGCCGAGAACAGCCGTCGCAATGCCGAGAAGGCGTCGCGTGGACCGCATACGGGCGCAGCACTCGCCCCGGTTGCCCCGCGCCTCAAGCGATACTATGCGGAAACCGTGCGCGATCGCCTCGCGAAGCAGTTTGGCCTGGCGAACGTGCACGAGATTCCGACGCTCGAGAAGATCGTGCTCAACTGCGGTGTGGGTGAGGCGATCAAGACCCCGAAGGTGCTCGACTCGGTGTGCGAGGAACTGGAGCTGATCAGTGGCCAGCGTCCGATCCGTCGCAAGGCGAAGAAGTCGATCGCCAACTACGGGTTGCGCGAAGGGCAGGAGATCGGTGCACAGGTGACCCTGCGCGGCGCGCGGATGTGGGAGTTCCTTGATCGGTTCGTCACGATCTCGATCCCGCGCATCCGGGACTTCCGCGGCCTCGGCACGCGGGCATTCGACGGGCGTGGCAACTACTCGCTCGGTATCAAGGAGCAGATGATCTTTCCGGAGATCAACTACGATATGGTGGAGCAGGTGCATGGCATGGACATCACGTTCGTGACGTCGTCCACGAAGGACGATCAGGCACTCGCACTGCTGCGTGAACTGGGGATGCCGTTCAAGGGCGAGTCTCCGAACATTCCCCCGCTGACCTGAGATCGGGACATGGCCAAGACGAGCAAGGTGGTACGGAACGCCCAGCGCAAAGCACTCATCGTCAAGTACGCGGTGAAGCGGGCAGAGCTGAAGAAGGTGATCCTCAGTCCGAAGACGGACCCGGACGCGCGCGACGCGGCGTACGAGAAGCTGCGCAAGCTGCCGCGGGATTCATCGGCAACACGCTTTCGGAACCGGTGCGAGTTGACCGGCCGGCCGCGCGGGTTTGTCCGGCAGTTTGGGTTGGGTCGTAACAAGTTCCGGGAGCTGGCCCTCAACGGCTTCCTTCCCGGCGTGACAAAGGCGAGCTGGTAAGTCCGGCCCGTCGCAGACACTTCTTCTTTCCAGTCCTCACGTCTCGTCCTGACGAGACACGAAGGGCGCACAGGACCAATTCATGAGCATGACAGATCCGATCGCCGACATGTTGACACGACTGCGCAACGCCATTGGCGCGCGTCATCGTCGTGTGGACATGCCGTCGTCGAAGTTGAAGGTGCAGGTGGCGCGGATTCTCAAGGA
>JANMNM010000331.1:0-10646 GCA_031373905.1 Gemmatimonadaceae bacterium
GAACGGCTTACCGGTGCCTGGTGGCGCACGCCGTTCGCCCGCGATTACTGGCACCTGCGCACCCGTGAAGTCGGCACGCTCCTCGTCTATCACGACAGCGATCGCTGGGTGCTGCAGGGGTGGTATGACTGAGCGCAGTCCGGACTACGTCGAGCTGCACTGTCACAGCGCGTTCTCACTGCTGGATGGCGCGTCCGCACCGGAAGAACTCGTCGCACGCGCCGTGATTGCCGGGCAATCGGCCATCGCCCTCACCGATCATGACGAACTCGGTGGTGCCGTCCGCTTTGCGCAAGCCGCCGACGCCGCCGGGATCGCCGGCATCATCGGCGCCGAGCTCACCGTGCAGGCTGATGGTGCGCTGCAACATCTCACGTTGCTCGCCACGTCACGCATCGGCTATGGCAATCTCAGCACACTGATCACCCGTGCACGCATGGATGTGCCGGAGCGCGGCGCGCCATCGGTGCCATTCGCACTGCTCACACAGCACGCGGCCGGACTGTTCGCCCTCAGTGGGTGTCCGCGTGGGGCGATACCACAGGCCCTCGCAGTCGGCAACATGGCTGAAGCCAACCGCATGGCCGGCGCGTTGCGTGACCTGTTCGACGACGCGTTCGCGATCGAAGTCTGGGATCACCGGCTTCCCGAGGAACGTGCGCTCGTTCGACAGCTCATTCCGCTCGCGCGGCGCATCGGTGTGCCGTGGGTGGTCACCAACAACGTGCATTACGCCACACGACAGGCGCGGCGCACGCACGATGCGCTCACCGCGCTGCGCCACGGTCGTCCGCTCGATGCCATGGGTACGCGCCTCCGCCCCAACGGCGAGTGGTATCTCAAGTCCACTGCACTGCACTACAAACGCTGGCTTGGTCACGAAACGGGGCTGCGCACCAGCGTCGCCATCGCCGAACGCTGTCAGTTCCGCATTGCACAGCTCAAGCCATCGCTGCCACGGTTTCCGCTGCCGGCCGGCGTGAGCGAGGACGACTATCTCGCGCAGCTCGTCGAGACCGGTGCCACCGAACGCTGGGGCGGCACGCGGACTCCCGCGCAGGCAAAGCAGCTCGCGCATGAGCTGGAGGTGATCCGGCGCGTGGACATGGCGGGGTACTTCCTGATCGTGTGGGACATCGTCCGCTTCTCCCGCCGTGAAGGGATTCTCTGTCAGGGGCGCGGCTCGGCCGCCAACTCCGCCGTCTGCTACTGTCTTGGCATCACGGCGGTGGATCCCATTCGCATGGAGCTGCTCTTCGAACGGTTTCTCAGCGAGGATCGGCGCGAACCACCGGACATCGACATCGACTTTGCGCACCGGGAACGGGAGCGCGTGCTGCAGTACGTGTACGAGCGCTATGGTCGCGAGCATGCCGCGATGGTCTGTGAACAGATCACCTATCGCGGTCGCAGCGCGGTCCGTGATGCGGCGCGCGTACTCTGCTTCTCGCTCGAACAGGGTGACGCACTGGCCGCCGTCAGTGATCGCTACAGTGCACGGAGCACCGCAGCAGCGCTCCGTGCAGGGATCGGCAGCGCCACCGACGACGACCTGCGTCGCATCGCGTTCATCGACAACACGCCACGCACGCTCGGTGGCTACGGCCCGGTGCATCATGCTGATGTGCCCGACGAGGAGCGCCCGCACATCAAGCGTGACCTCGCCAAGCAGACGATCGTGGCAACGGATCGTCCGCCAGACGTCACACCGCTCACCGTGCATCGCCCATCCATTCGCACGGCGGCCGCTGATGTGGACGAGTATGACGGTGACAACACACCCGGTCGTCCCGAATTCCGCAAACGCCTCGAACGCGAAGAGCGGCTGTCGGCGATCGTTGACATTGCGTCCACACGTGGCGGCAGCAGTGTTGCACCCGTATCCAGCACGGCGGCGGCCGACATTGCGGGGCGTCTGGCGAAGATCCCCGCTGAACGCACACGTCGCGTGACGCCGAACGAACGCTCGCAGATCGATGCGGCCACCGTGGCGGCGGTGAGTCAGCACCACACAAAGTCTGGCGCTGTCGCTGCGATGCCGGCGCAGGGCGGCGCTGCGGCCGCCGCGACTCCCGCCACGGACCCGCGCAGGACTCCGCCGAGCGACATTCTCGTGCGCGCCAGTCTCGATCCTGCCGATCCGCGGGTGCGTGCGCTGGCTGACATCGTTGACGGACTGCATCAGCTTCCGCGGCACCGCTCCATCCATGTCGGCGGCTTCGTGCTCACGCGTGAACCGTTGTCCACCGTGGTGCCGATCGAACCGGCATCGATGCCGGGACGCACCGTGATCCAGTGGGAACGCGACGATCTCGATGCCGCCAGTCTGGTGAAGATCGACCTCCTTGGGCTCGGCATGCTGACGGTGTTGCAGGATTGTCTGGTGTATGTGCGGCAGACGCGTGGCGTGACAATCGATCTTGCGCTGCTCGACACCAGCGATCAGGCGGTGTACGACGATCTCTGCGCCGCCGACACGATCGGCGTGTTTCAGGTGGAGAGTCGTGCGCAGATGAACACGCTGCCGCGCCTCAAGCCGCGCTGCTTCTACGACATCGTGGTGGAAGTGGCACTCATCCGCCCCGGTCCGATTCAGGGTGCGATGGTGCATCCGTATCTGCGTCGTCGCGCCGGAACGGAAGAAGTGATCTACCCACACCCGTCGCTGGAACCGATCCTCAAGCGCACCCTTGGCGTGCCGCTGTTTCAGGAACAGGGGATGCAGGTGGCGATTGCCTGCGCCGGGTTCACGGCCGGTGAGGCTGACACGTTGCGACGCGCGATGGGGCACAAGCGCAGCCACGAGAAGATGGAAGCGCTGCGGCAGAAGATGCTCGCCGGCATGCGTGCCAACGGCATCGACGATGATGTTGCGAACCGCATCTTTGCGCAGATCAACGCCTTTGCCGACTACGGCTTTCCCGAGAGTCACGCCGCCAGCTTTGCGCTGCTGGTGTACGCGTCGGCGTGGCTGCGGCATTACTACCACGCGGAATTTCTCGCCGCGATGCTGAACGCGCAGCCGATGGGGTTCTATGCGCCAGGCACGCTGATCGAGGATGCCACGCGACACGGTGTGGAGGTGCGCGCGGTGGATCTCACCCGGTCGGCGTGGGATGCCACACTCGAATCACGCGCACCGCGGTCCACGGCACCGGCGGTGCGTCTTGGCGTGCGCAGTGTGCGTGGACTTGGCGCAGCCGCGCGCGGCAAGCTGGAGGCGGCGCTGACGGAGGGAGCCTTCAGCGACGTGGCGGATGTCGTGCGGCGCACACGTCTCGATCGGCGCGGGTTGCGGCTGCTGGCCGAGTCGGGGGCGTTCGACGGGATGTTTGCTTCGGAGCCGCTGGCCACTCGGCGACGGCGTGCGTTGTGGGAAGTGCTGGCGGCGGTGCGCGGTGATGCGGGCCCGCTGGCGCCATCAGTGATGCTGCCTGATGCGGCGTTGCCACGCATGTCGATGGCCGAGCTGACTGAGGCCGACTATCGCGTGACCGGCGTCTCGTTGAATGGGCATCCCATGCGACACCTGCGTCCGCTGTTGCAACCGAACGGCATTCGTACCGCGCGCGACGTGCAGACAAATGGCCGCGACACCGAGCAGGTGGCGATTGCCGGGCTGGTGATCTGCCGGCAGCGCCCGGGCACGGCGAAGGGGTTTGTGTTCCTCTCGCTGGAGGACGAAACGGGGATCGTGAATGTGGTGGTCACGCCGCAGCGTTTCGAGCGTGATGCGCTCAAGATCAGTACGTCGCCGCTGTTGATGGTGCGGGGTACGCTGCAGGTGGAGTCGAACGTGGTGACGTTACGGGGGCGGATTTTCGTGCCGCTGGATGCGCAGCTGGGGGCGGAGCATGCGCGGAGTCATGATTTTCGGTGAGGGAGCGAGCGTCATATGGCTCACGGCAGAGTACGGTGGCCTGCGCCTGCGCGCACCGGGATCAGTGAAAGCCCCGATATCTCGCGTGCGTGAAATCGGGCTGGATGAACGAGACGGGGAAGCAACGAACCGCGAAACCAGCAGTCAAAGTCCTCCGCGCCAATGTGACCCGCTCCTCGTTCCCCCTACAAGGGCATTCGCCGTCAGCACCTTCCGGGAGACCAGCAGCGACACGGTGACTGAAGCGTGGGCACAGCGTCGGCGGCGGGAGTATTGCGCTTTTTGAGTCCGTATCACACGATGATACCTGCACGGTTCACGGTCAGGAGTCACCCGCCGGAGCAAACCACCTTCGATGACGAGGTTTCGGCAGAATGGGCATCGCACGGGATAACGGAGTGCCGTTCGCACGGCACGGCACGGCACGGCACGGCACGGCACGGCACGGCACGGCGAGACGAATAGACCGGCATGCGCCATTGTCCAGATAGACAAACGAAACAACAGGAGACGCCAACGAACGCGACACACAGCGCTGCTCTGCGGTATGGCACTTGCATCGGCTGCCTGCACACCTGACAAAGAACCAAGCACGCCAATCGCACTCAGAGCCGAAGCCGCTCCGGCCGCGAAGCCGTCGGATGACTATGCACGGTTCGAGGCCGACATTGTCACCACGCTCGTCCCTGACACGACAAGCGTCGACCTCGCAGGCGGGATGACTGTAAAGGACCCGGCGCGGCTCGAAGCGATTCGCGAAGCCGCGCGACGACCGTTGATTGCCGCCTACCATTTCGCCTATCTGGACAGCGCCGGCAACACTTCAGTTGTGCTCTCGGCTCCGTCGGAAGTCGTGCCTCATCTCAAAGGCCAGAGAGCGTTCCCTGACTGGGACAAGGTCGCCGAGCTACGAATGAGCGCAGGATCGGCACTCCCCGAGGTCATCATGCGCGACGGCACGGTTCTGGCGGCCGAAGTCCCCGCGAACATTGCGGGTCTCCGCGCGACAGGGCTCAGCACATCGCACTCACGCACCAGTGCGCGCGCGGCCATCCGGGGCGCACAATTGCGGGCATTCCTCGGTCAGCTGGTGCGATCCGTGCCTGAGAGCCCCGAGGGCCGCCGCGACGCCGAACGAAGCGACAGCGTCCGACGGAGCGCAGGGCACTCGCGACGATGGGAGCGGATCAGCGGCGATGTCGAAGTCGTCACACATCAGGAGATCAAGCGGCCAGCTCGCGCAGGGCAGGCGATCGATCGGATCGTCGTCGAAGTTCGTCACCCACGCGTCGTTGGTTCCGCGAAACGCCTGACAGGGGAGGAATAGACGATGCGCAACTTCATGACGAATTCCTCACAGGCCCGACGGTGCACACTGGTACTGGTGATCGCTGCCGCTGCGGCTGCTCCAGGTGTGGCACAGCGCCAGCCATTGGTGATGACGCATGGGATCCGTTCGAATGCAGCGACCTGGGACTCGGCAGCGTTCGCGCTGCACAGCATGTTCCCCGTCACGATGCATCGATTCACTACCAAGTGGAAGACACCGTATCTCGCGCAGGCAAACGAGCTGCTCGACTCGGTGTTCGCCGGGCTGCCAGACACGACTCTTGTGATCGGCCACAGCAATGGCGGCCTCGTGCTTCGGCAAGCCGCGCTGATCAATGCGCCGCTTCGCGGCCTGCTGACTGTCGGGTCACCGAACCAGGGAGCGCCAGCCGCCGATGCGATCAGAAAAAACTACATGGGCGATATCATGTCGCCAATGCTGGTGAAGGGCCAGGCAATCGCACTGGCGTTCGATCCACCCGACTACACAGATGCGGAAGAACAGTGGTACTATGACTACGTCGGCGCAACGGGGTCGAACATGATCGATCTCGTGAACTCGATCTTCGCGTTCATGGAGTTCGATCCGAGCTACGCCATCTGGCAAGGCATGTATCCATCAAGCCCGTTCATGCAGGCAGTCAACGGCAACAGCTCGCTTGAACTGCAGGCCCAGAACGCCCCGACCCGCGGGTACATCCGCACGTACATCGACAACCCTGATCAAGCCGTCTGGCGACTCGTCGCCGCGCAGCAAAACGTTGGGTACCTCGAGGGGATCCGTGATTTCGCCGCACTGATTGCCATCCAGGCATACTACTACTACGAAGACAAGTACTGCTACCAGCAGCCGTACCAAACGGGGAAGTGCAACGCGTCCTCACTTTTCGCCGAGGTGGCGCTCGACCTGTATAAGATTGAGGGGCGCTACTGCTACAAGATGCTTGTGGAAAACGCAGTTGGCCCCGTCGAATTTCCCTGCTTCGCAACGGACGCCGTGGTGCCGTTCGAGAGGCAAGTGTTGCTGGGACCACCGGGTTCACTCCCAGTGCCATACGAAGTGCAGGGGCCGTCACACACCGAGCAGCCGAAGTCGACGGCTGTTCGCAACCTCATCGCGAGGTTCCTCGAAGAGCAAGCGAATGTGGCGCGATGTGGCTTCGGTCCGGTGTATCTCGTACAAATCGCCGCGCAGGCCAGCGACCTGATTCCGGGGACCACAACGCCGCTGCCAGTCAGCGGACACGATCGATGCCTGACAGGCCTCAACAGCCCGCCGCCGATCAGCAGCGTAACGTCAAGCGATCCGGCGGTTGCCACGGCAACCGTCGGCGGAAGCTCGGTCAACGTGCACGCCATCGCGAACGGCGTCGCAACGATTACGGCTGTGATGAACGGAGTCGCGGCAACACGGGCAGTCGCTGTCGGCGCGGGCGCCAATCTCAGCGTCGAGATCATCGGAGGGCCGAGGGAGAATCTCATGGTCGGCGAGACCGTCGGGCTCAATTCGAACGTCACGCCTGGTGGACAGTCAGTGTCGTACGAATGGCGCGTTGACGGCGGATCGGTGATCAGTTCTGCAGCGTCGTACGGCCACTACTTCCAGGGGCCAGCGACGATCACTCTCACGGTGACGAACAGCATCGGCATGACGGCATCGGCAACCGCGTACTTGACGTCTGGGGGGAACCAGTTCCGAACCCCGTTCCGCAGGCAAAGCGAACGCGGGCGCCCCTGAGATGACACTCATGAGCATCAGTCTAGGACACGCTCCCGCGCTCACACTGTGCCTTGTCGGCGCTCTTGCTGGCTGCCGCGAAGCATCTTACCCGGGCGGTGATGTCACATCGGCTCGCCCGGGGACAATCGTCTGGCATGCACCGACGGCCGAGCTCCCCTCGGTCTCCGGCTCGCTCGCGGCGGACGATTCCGTCGCGTTCTACTACCTCTCCGGTCGCCGCTTCGCCGCTCTCCGTCTGCGCGACCGGCAGACCCTTTGGACCGCCAGCGGCGACGAATCCGCTGATGAAGTCACCGCGATGCGCGGCGTGGAATTGTGCGCCGGCAACGTGGTGTTCGGTACCGCATCGGCTGCCTACGCATTCGTTCCCCGCAGCGGGCAGCGACAGTGGCGCTGGCGACCATCCCAGGGTGGACTTCTCATCTACGCCGGCCCGGCCTGCGACGGGAACACGCTGATCTTCACGACTGGCAAACCAATGCGCGTTTACGGCGTCGACGCGACGTCGGGTGCCGAGAAGTGGAGCACACCGTTCGGCGATAGCGTGGCTGGCGATGGCTTCCTCGCTACACCGGCCGTTGCCGACGGGATCGCCGTGACCTGCAGCCGCGAGTTCTCGCTGCCGTTTCGTGGCGCCATCAGCGCGTTCAGTGTCGCGACTGGTGCCGTGGTGTGGCGATACACGTGGACCGCACCGCCACCCTTGGTCGATACCAGTTGTGCAGAACGCGTCCGCGCTCACAACGGCGTCGTGGTCGCCTCGGTGGACGACGGGCGCGCATTCGGCCTCGATTTACAAACCGGTGCGCTCCGCTGGATCGCGCCTGCGGTCGCCATGTTCGCCACGCCACGAGATGAGCGATCCGTGGCAATCGTCGATTCCACCGTCATCTTGGGTTCACTCTCAGGTCGGATTATCGCACATGACCTCCGCACCGGCGCGTTGCGTTGGAACTCTGCGCACATCAGTTCAGCGCTCTCGATCTTCAACTACGGCCTCGTCGGCGACAACGGCGAGGTGGTTGGCGTGAATCTCAGTGGGTGGATCGTGTCATTCGATGTCACAACCGGCAACAAACGCTGGGAGACGCCCAAAGGCGTGCCACTGAATGAGCGCGTCTTCATGCCTGAAGGCGTGGTGCTCACGCGCAACCTGGCCATCGGGCGCGCGAACGATGGGGTGTACGGGATCAAACGCTAGTGCCGCGCGAGCGGAATTGCGTCGACGCTGCAACGGCCGGAGATAGCGCACAGCGCCGGCAACACTTCAGTTGTGCTCTCGGCTCCGTCGGAAGTCGTGCCTCGTCTCAAAGGCCAGAGAGAATTCCCTGACGGGGACAAGGTCGCTGAGCTACGACTGAGCGCAGGATCGACACTCCCCGAGGTTATCATGCGCGACGGCACGGTTCTGGCGGCCGAACTCCCAGCGAACGTTGCGGGTCTCTGCGCGACAGGGCTCAGCAGATCGCAGCCATGTGGCGGTGATGCGGGCCCGCTGGCGCCGTCAGTGATGCTGCCTGATGCCGCGTTACCGCGCATGTCGATGGCCGAGCTGACGGAAGCAGACTACCGCGTCACGGGCGTCTCACTGAACGGGCATCCGATGCGGCATCTGCGCCCGCTGCTGCAACCGAATGGCATTCGCACTGCGCGCGACGTGCAGACGAACGGCCGCGACACCGAGCAGGTGGCGATTGCCGGGCTGGTGATCTGCCGGCAGCGGCCAGGTACGGCGAAGGGATTCGTGTTTCTCTCGCTGGAGGACGAGACGGGGATCGTGAATGTCGTCGTCACGCCGCAGCGGTTTGAGCGTGATGCGCTCAAGATCAGTACGTCGCCGCTGCTGATGGTGCGGGGTACGCTGCAGGTGGAATCCCCCGGCGGCCACCCAAAATCCCCCACCTGTGGCCACTCCAAACTCCCCCAGCTGGCGTGAGGGAGTGAGCCCCTAATTCGAGGCGCCACCCGCGGGACGCTACGCTACCTCCCTCACCGCGGTGAGGGAGGAAGGAGTGAACGTCTTGCAGGCACATTTACGAATTACCGTCACCACGTTGCTGGCGCGGGGCGCGTCGCAGCGTGAGATCGCCCAGCGTACGGGCGTCGATCGGAAAACCATTCGACGCTACGCGCGGGGCCGCGATGGCCACCGGGGCAAATGCCCCCAGGGTGGCCACCGGCTCCGCGACGGATCGCGACACAATCGCCGGCGAAATGCCCCCACCCTGGCCACCGGGACACGACGGCATCGTGGCGTCGGCCCTCGTGCCTCCCGTGGTGCCGATCCGGGTCGTCTCGGGACTCGTGACGTCGGCCTGCGAGCCGCACCGCGCGTGGATCGAAGCACAGGTCGCCCTCGGTCGGAACGCCGTGAGCGTCTTTCAGGATCTGGTCGACCAGCACGGCTTCACGCATCAGTACAACTCGGTCAAACGCTTCGTCGGGACGCTCAAGGCGCGAGCACCGGAGCGCTTCGATGTCCTGGAGTTTTTGCCCGGCGAAGAAGCGCAGGTAGACTACGGGCAGGGCGTGCCCACGCGCACCGCGTCCGGCAAGTACCAGCGGCCCATTCTGTTCGTCATGACGCTCAAGTACTCGGGGAAGAGCTTTCGGACGGTCGTGTGGAAGACGTCGCAGCTCGTGTGGGCGCAGCTGCATGAAGCGGCCTTCCGCGCGTTCGGGGGCTGCTGTCGGTATGTGGTGCTCGACAATCTGCGGGAGGGCGTGCTCCAGCCGGACTGGTACGAGCCGGCTCTCAATCCGGTGTATGCGGCGCTGCTCGCGCACTATGGCGTCGTCGCCGATCCGTGTCGCGTGCGCGATCCGAATCGCAAAGGCACCGTCGAGTCGGCGATTCAGCATACGCAGAGCACGGCCTTGAAAGGCCGCACCTTCGACTCGCTCGACGACCAGAATGTGTGGCTCGCGCAGTGGGAAGACCGGTGGGCGTCGCGACGCATTCATGGGCGGAAGAAGCGCCAGGTGCTGGAACTGTACCACGAGGAGCAGCCGCACTTGCTGCCGTTACCGCTCGAGGGCTTTCGGTGCTTCACGCAGGGCGTGCGCACGGTCGACGATGCAGGCCTCGTGCAGATCGAGGGCGCGTACTACGCCGCCGGCGAAGCGGCACTCGCGAGCGTGGTCACCATCCGCGTGTATGCGCACGCGATTGAGATTCTCGATCGCGCCGGCGCCGTCCTGCGACGCCACCAGAAGGCGCTCCGCAAAGGGGCGTTCGTGATGGCGGAATCGGATCGCCTCTTCAATCCCTCGCGGCACACGGCGCGCGTGCTCGCGCGCGCCGCGCAGATCGGCCCACAGACGGCCGCGCTGGCGCAGGTGCTCTTCGCGCGGCTCGGGCGACCAGGGCAGCGGGCGCTCTATGGCCTCGCCAGTTTACCGCGCACGTATGCGTGCGTCGACATCGAAGCCGTCTGCACGCGCCTCCTCGCGGCCGACTGTGTGTCGTACGCGGCAATCAAGACGGCGCTCGTGCGCCGGGTCGAGGCGGCGCGGGTCACGGAGGCCGCCACCCCGCGTCTGCTCCAATCGGGACCGGGCATCCGGGCCCTCACGGAATACCAAACGTTTTGGGAGCAGCACGCCGCCGATGAGGCGTCGGCGCTCACGGCGGGCGGGCCCGCATGACGATGTCGATCACCGAACTCGAACACGCCTTACGCGCGCTCCGCCTGT
>JANMNM010000343.1:0-10270 GCA_031373905.1 Gemmatimonadaceae bacterium
ACCGAGGACCATCTGTTGATGGTGGTGGATTTTCTCGGGCTGATGGGCTGGCTGATGTTGCTCGTTGGCGGACTGGGGTTGGCGTCGACAATGAGCCTGGCTGTGCTCGAACGCACGCGGGAGATCGGTGTGTTGCGCGCGATCGGCGCGCGTCACCGCGCGATTCTCACCATGATCCAGGTCGAGGGCCTGACCGTTGCGTTGCTGAGCTGGGTGATTGCGATCCCGATTTCGATTCCCGTCAGCGTGTTGCTTGCGCAGGCATTCGGACGGATCATGTTGCGCGTACCGGTGCACTACCTGCCGGATGCGACGGGGGTCCTGATCTGGCTGGTGCTGATGGTGGCGGTGTCGCTGGTGGCGTGCGCGTGGCCCGCGATTCGGGCGATGCGGGTGCCGACTGCGGCGGCGTTGGCTTATGACTGAGTCGGTTGAGCCGGTGCGTTGGTGCTTGTGTGCTCGTTCCTCGGTCGGTGTGGTTCGGAACGACGCGGTCTCACGTAGGTCTGCGTGGTTCAGAATGACATGGTCTCACGCGGGGATCGCGGAGACGGTCAACGCGGGTGGAGTAACGAGACGTGAGTTTTTGCAAAGTGGATGTCTTGAAGATGGATATTTCAGGTTTTCACACCTGAATTCGCCCGGCCATTTGCGCGTGGCGCGGGCCTGACTTCAAATGTTTACGGGGTAGTGGGTCCGTCGGACCTTTCTGGCCTGAACGCGATGCACGAACGGAGGAAGAAGGATTTCGCTCGACGTGTGTATTGTCACGGATAGGACAGCTCGCTACGTAGCAGGATGCCGACGCCCACGTTTCCGTGCATCCTGGCGGGGGTGCCCCTCCTCATCGCCGAGCCGCTCACCTCTGACGCGGCACTGAGGGTCGTGATCTGGTGCCACGGCTTCCGCGCCGACGCGCTGTCGCATGCGGCCGAACTCGAACGATGCGCCGCCGCCGGCTTTCTGGCCGTCGGCATCGACGCGGCTGGTCACGGCGCCCGCTCGGCCCCGGGGCTCGACACGCGTGTTGCGCAGTCGGTGGACGGGGCGCTCCCGGTGATGCTCGATCTGGTCGAACAGACGGTCGCGGAGCTTCAGTCCATTGTCGATGCTCTCGCCGACGCGTACCCGATCGATCGATCCCGCGTCTCGCTCGTGGGGATTTCCATGGGTGCGTTTCTCGCGTATCGCGCCGTCGTGGCCGGTCCGACACTGCGGGCGGTGGCGGCGCTGCTGGGCTCGCCCGAGTGGCCAGGCATCACGAGCCCACACCTCTCGCTGCGTTCCTTTCGGCGCGTTTCGCTGTTGAGCATCACGGCCGAACACGACGTCAGCGTTCCGCCCGCGGCAGCGATTCGCCTGCACACGGCGCTCGGCGCGCTGGCGCTGTCATCGGCCCAGCCTCATCACCACTACACGCTTCGCGGTGCCGGCCACCTGACGTCTGCCGAGGAGTGGGAGCGGGCGATCCGGGTCACGCTGGGCTGGTTGGAGCGGATGGGATAGCGAGGCCGTCTCTCGTGGGACACGCGCTGACGCTACCGACCGACCAGCGCGAGCACGCGCAACGGACTTCCGCTCCCGTTGACGAGCTTGAGTGGCGCCGCCACCACCACGCTGCCGGTCGCCGGGAGGCGATCGAGGTTGCAGAGCGACGCGAGACCGAACTTGCCGGCGCCATGCATGATCGTGTGGTTCGGGAACGGTGGCGTGAAGCGACCGGCCTGACCCGCGTCAGTGCCGATGGTCTCGACTCCGACACCGAGGATGTCGCGCTCATTCGCGAGAAACTCCGACGCCCGTTGGTGGAAGCCGGGTGTGTGCGGGCCATCGGCGTCCGCGTTGAGGAACGCGGCGCCGGAACGCTTGCTCCAATCGGTGCGCAGCAGGACCCACGCGCCGGCTGGGATCCGACCATGCGTCGATTCCCACGTGGCAATGTGCTCCGGCGTGAGGAGAAAGTCGGGATCAGCGGCACTCTCGCGTGACACATCGATCACACAGGCGGGGCCGACGAACTTCCCGGCTGGAATCGTGTCGGTGGCGTTTGCGGGAAGGTCTTTCCCCGTGACCCAGTGTACCGGGGCGTCGAAGTGGGTGCCGGTGTGCTCACCGAGCGTGATCGTGTTCCAGTACCAGCCGGGCCCATGCTCGTCGTAGCGAGAGATGAGCTCCATGCTCAGGCCCGGGGAAGGCGCGAACATTGGGGGCAGGGCGATCACCTGCGTCTCCGGCCCGAGCGGAATGGAGAGGTCGATCACCTGAATCGATCCACTGGCGAGATCAGCGGCGAGCTGCAGCAGCGTCTGGGACATTGGAGGTTCTCTGGATGCCGTGAAGGGATCTACAATGACCGGAGGTGTCGCGCGAACTGGAACCGGTTTTCGAGCAACGCGAGATCGGTGACGAATGCAGCGGGCCCCACCGCCTCGACCTTGGCAACGAGCGTCGTGAGGTCAGCCGCGGCGAGTGCGGCATCGAACGACGCGACGAAATCGTCGAGCGTCCGCACGGTCCCGGTGCGGGGAACGCCAGCGGCGGCCGCCATCCCGGCGATGTCGCTTCCGGTCGCGGTTGCCGTGGGAAATCCGCCGACCGACAGCAGCGACTCGTTGTCGAACACGACGTGGGTGAGGTTGCGGGGACGATAGCGCGCGAGCGTGGTCAGTCCGCCGAGGTTCATCAGCACGGAGCCATCGCCATCGAAGACCACCACCTTCTGTGCTGGCTTGGTGAGTGCGATTCCGAGGCCGACGGACGAGGCGAGACCCATCGCATGCTGGAGGTAGAAGAAGTTGGGCCGGTGCCCGAGTGACTGCAGTTCAGCCGCCACCGCACCCATGATCGTCACCACCACGCATTCCTCGAGGCGATCGTAGACGGCGGCCATGGCATCGATGCGTTTCATGCGTCCTCCCACATCAGGTCTCGGCCGAGCAGCACGGCGACGGGCCGATTGGCGGCGTTGGCGAGCGTGAAGGCCTTGGTGATGCGGTGCGTGACGTGGTCGAGTGACTCGAGCGTCTCGTACGGGATCCGCAGTGCGTCGAGCACGGGGATGGTCACCAGCCCGCCTTCGGTCTGCCACGGATCCCGTTCACCGAACCAGCCCCGGTGTGAAATGAGCATCACGAGCGGAATGCGGTAGAGCTGCGCACACGACACGATACCGTTGACGGACTGCAGGAAGCCATGGTTCTGCATCAGCATCACTGATCGCGCGCCAGCGAGATGGGCACCGGTTGAAATGCCGACGCCTTCCTCTTCCTTGGCGAGGCGGACCAGCGTCACGTCGGGATCGTCTTCAGCCATCCGGATGAGGTGCACCAGCCACGTTTCGGGCAGCGCCGAGACGAGCGTCACGCTGTTCGCCTTGAGGGCCGAGTAGATGGCGAGGGAGGCGCTGACGGAGACGGGCATGCGGACAACGGAGGGATTCGGGACGTGTTCGCGCTGGCTCGCCCAGTGTACTTCCGGGCACTGTCGCGCACCACTGCAGGTGAGGCGGTTCCCGAGTGCATCTTGGGTGCTGCAGCAGTGGCGACCAGGCTCACCCATGACCATGCGACAGATGGTTGTTCCCCGTTACGATATGGCGGCGCTCCGGGCGCAGATTCCGATCCTTGCGCACATGATCCCGCTCAACAACTGCTCGCAGGCGCCGCTGACGACGGTCACACGCGCGGCCGCCGATCGATTTCTCGACGAGTGGAACCGTCAGGGGATGGACTGGGATACCTGGATTGCCGAGGTGGAGCTCTCGCGTCGCGCTTTTGCTGCGCTGATCAATGCGGAGCCGGACGAGATCGCCGTGGTCTCGTCCGTCTCGCACGCCGTGAGCGCGGTGGCGACGTCGATCCAGTTTGATCAGGGTCGCGATGTGATCGTGGCCAGCGGTGCCGAGTTCCCGACGGTGGGGCATGCGTGGCTCGCGCAGGAGAGGCGTGGAGCATGCGTACGCTGGGTAGGTGTGCGTGACGGTTGTGTGCCGATCGAGGACTACGGCGGTGCGATCGACGAGCACACGGCCGTGGTATCGTCGGCGCATGCCTACTACCAGAACGGCGCCTTGGCCGACGTGGCGGCAATTGCCGCTATGGCGCGTGCGCATGGTGCGCTCTCGTTCGTCGACGCATACCAATCCATGGGCGTCGTTCCGGTGGATGTACGGGCGATGCAGGTGGACTTCCTTGCATCAGGCACACTGAAGTACCTGATGGGGACGCCGGGCATCGCGTTCCTGTACGTTCGTCGCGAGATCATCGACCGGTTCGAGCCGCTGATCACGGGCTGGTTCGGGCGACAGAATCCGTACGCGTTCGATGCCACGACACTCGACTGGTCGCCGCACGCCGCGCGATTCGATACGGGGACGCCGCCGCTGCTTCCCGCCTACATCAGTCGCGCCGCGATGGAGTGGCTGCGGACGATCGGTATCGATGCGATCCACGAG
The DNA here is from genome assembly GCA_031373905.1 of Gemmatimonadaceae bacterium. GTDB lineage: Bacteria > Gemmatimonadota > Gemmatimonadetes > Gemmatimonadales > Gemmatimonadaceae > JACMLX01. The sequence continues at coordinate 4,454 of JANMNM010000343.1, forward strand.
TACACGCAGTACCTCTCGCGCCATCTGGCGGAGGGAGCCAGCGAGCGCGGGCTGCGGCTTCATGGGCCCGGGTTGTCGGCGCCAAAGACGCCGAGCACGGCAATCCTCTGCGCGAACGCTCACGATGTGGAAGTGACACTGCGCTCGCGCGGCATCATCGCGTCATCCCGTGGGCCTGCACTCCGGCTTGCACCCCACTGCTACAACACGGTGGCAGAAATCGATGATGCGCTCGATGTACTGGTTGACGTGGTGGGGACATGAGCGAGGCGAGAGCGACGTTTGCCTCTCGCTTCGGCGCCATCATCACCATGATCGGCGTGGCGGTGGGCCTTGGCAACGTGTGGCGATTTCCGTATCTGGTGGGAAAGTTCGGTGGTGCGGCGTTCGTGCTGTTCTATGTGGTGGTCGCAATTCTCGTCGGCGTTCCGGCGCTCATTGCCGAGTGGACCTTGGGCCGCGAGACGCGACGCGGGACGCTCGGTGCGTTCGAGCGCGGTGGCTTCCCTGGTGGGCGTCTGGTGGGCGGCTTCCTGTTCTGCGTCGTGGTTGCGGCGACGGCGTACTACACGAATGTCGTGGGGTGGGTGTTGTACTTCGCGCTGGCATCGTTGCTGTCTGCGGTGGGAGTGAACCTGCAGGCTGCGGCGATCCTGCCTCCGGAGTCCGGCTTCAGCATCACGTCATTCCTCTTGCAGCTGGCGTGCACGGGGGTCGTGATCCTGTCGTGCGTCGCAGTGCTCGAGCGCGGGTTGCGCAAGGGGATTGAGCGGGCGAGCACGATCATCATGCCGGCGCTGTTCGTCATCCTGCTGGTGCTGATCGTGCGTTCCGTGACACTGCCGGGCGCGGGCGAGGGGTTGCGATGGTACATCGGCAAGTTTGCGTGGCACGACCTGACGCCGACCGTTATGGTGGCGGCGATGGGCCAGGCGATCTTCTCGCTGTCACTCGGCGGGACGTTCATGGTCACGTACGGATCGTACATGGAGAGTGACACGCCGCTCTTCAGCAGCGCTGCATGGACCGTGTTCGGCGACACTGCGGCAGGGTTGATGGCGGGGTTCGTGATCTTTCCGGCGGTCTTCGCGTTCGGTCTTGCGCCCGGCAGCGGACCGGGCCTGCTGTTTGATACGATTCCACGCGTGTTTGCGCAGATGCCCGGCGGGTCGCTGTTCGGTGCGCTGTTCTTCGCCGGGCTGTTCGGCGCGGCGTACCTGTCCGATGTCGCGGCGTTCGAGGTGCTGGTTGCGGGGCTGGTGGACAACATGGGGATGACGCGGCAGCGTGCGGTACGCCTGATGGCGGCACTCGTGGGTTGCGTTGCGCTGATCCCGATGCTGAACCTGAAAGTGTTCGTGCTCTGGGATCTGACGTTCGGCTCAGGGATGCAGGCGCTCGGTGCGTTGCTCACGGTCCTGACCGCCGGCTGGTTCATTCGTCGCGGGGCGCTGCTGGAGCAGATCGGGCTGCCCGGGGCGGCGCGCGGATTCCTGGTCGTATGCATTCGCTACCTGATTCCGATGGCGATGCTCGCGGTCACGTTCTGGTGGCTGTTGACCGATGTGCTTGGCGTGGTGCGCACGGTGTAGCGCATCGATGTTCGTATGTGTACCCAACCTCCTTCAGGCAGGCGCTCCATGACGATCGACCTTACGAAGTTCGTCGAAGACCACGATGGAATCTCGGTCATCAGGAACAGCGAGACGGTGCGTTCCTGGAACGGCATTCAGTATCAGGCCGGGCTTTCGGGCAAGAACACGAACGCGAAACACCTGTCCATGAACATTGCGACGGTGCCGCCGGGCGCGGTGGCGTTCTCGCACGTGCATGTGGACTTCGAAGTGATGCTTTACATCCTGCAGGGTCGCGTGCGGCACGAGTACGGTGATCGGCTCAAGCAGTCGGTGGAGAATGGTGCCGGTGACTTCATTTTCATCGAACCCGGCGTGCCACACGAGGTGTTCAATCTCAGCGATACTGAGCCGGTGATCGCGGTCGTTGCGCGCTCGGATGCCACGGAGTGGGCACACATCGTGAAGTACGACCGGGAGACTGGGGCGCTGGGTGAGGTGCTGAAGCCGGACTAGTCCGGCGCGGCACCATGCGGCCGCGCGTCAGTCGCGCGGCGGACCGTCCGGATGCTTCAGGCACGCCGGTGGCTGCTCCACGCTCCATACCAATGTCGCGATGCGCCAGCGCCCGGCGACCTTGAGCAGCGTGAAGGCATCCACGCCACAGTGCGACCAGGTGCCGTTCAGATAGAGATCGTATGGAACCCACACCGTCGCCAGCGGACCTGATACTGCGGCGACGGCGTTGAATCCGCGTTCGCTGATCGTGCCGGTGAGTGTGCCGGCACGCTGCTGCAGGCGCGTGGACGATGAATAGCGTACTTCGCCGGAGCGCATTCGGGCCGAGAAGGTGACGCCTTCATCGAGCATCAGGTCGGTGAGCGCAACGAAGTCCTTTCGCGTGATTGCCTCCAGCGCTGCGACCGTCACGGCCAGTGCCGCATGGCGCTCCGTTTCGTGTTCGGTGTCGCGCACGAGGGTGCTGCGACCGAACTCGCGCGCGGCCCCATTCGCCGGCGACACACTGTCGATCACGACCAGCGTGTCGCCGCGGCGGGCGTAAACAGTACGACCTTGCTCAACGCCGGTCCATCGGCTGCTGAACGTGGCGTCAGCGCACCGGCCAGCGACGCTGAGTGTGACGCCACGCATGTCGTGCCACGTACCGGTGATGCCGTCGCGCGAGGCCCGATACAGACCGCGCCCTTCGAAGCTCGTCCGTGCCGTGCTGTCCGGTGCCATGTGACGCATCGTGAGTTCCGTGTAGGCGCCGCCGATGGCTGGTGACCACTGCTGCGACATGATGATCGCACGCCCGGACACCGAGCCAGGTCCGCGCCAGAGACCGTGGAGTCCGTTGAGGCAGTCGGCGGCTTGTGCCTGTGCGTGTGTCGCAGACGGGAACCCGGCGACCGCGAGCAACACGGCGCAGAGCATGCGTGCGGTCGTCGTGGGTCGGTTCCGCGGTTGACTGGGTGCGCTTCCACGGGTTCGCTGAATCGGGTGCTCTGGCATCTGTGGCTGGTCAGGCGAAGGGGGTCTCACGCGGGGATCGCGGAGACGGTCAACACGGGTGGAGTGATGGGGCGGCGGTTTGCGCTGTGTGCGCGGCGTTCAGTTGTCCGGGGCGACGATCACAATCTCCGTCAGCACGGAGTTGGCGATGTAGCACTGCTCATGCGCGTGATGGTGGAGCTCCGCTACCTGTTCGGGTGATGGTGCGGGCTCGCCGTACGCGATGCGTGGGCGAAGTTCGACGCGGCTGACCCAGAGCACGCCGCGGTCGTTCGGCGTCATGTGACCGACGGCGTCGTCCTCGTAGCTCTGCACCTCGACGCCTGCCTTGGCCGCGACGAACAGGAAGGTCAGCATGTGGCAGCTCGCGATCGACGCGACGAACGCCTCTTCAGGATCCACCGCGCTCGGATCCGAGTATGGCGCCGGCACGCCGCTGGGCGCGGCCGAGGCGGCGATCGTGATGCCGCCATCGAACGACCAGCGGTGCACGCGCGAGTACTGTCGCTTGATGAAGCTGCCGCCGTCATGCTGCCAGGTGACGCGGGCGCGGTGTTCAGACATGAACGCGACCTCGGGTGTGAGAGAGTGACCGTGCCTGAGAATGCGGCCTGTCTACCTTGCGTGGGTGCCCAGTGGACCGATGTTGCAAGGATGACGGCCGTCTTCATGACGACATCGTCATCAAGGATTAAGCAACGGGCAATCATCATCCGCATGCTGTCCTAATGTCGCCTGCCGAGGATTGAGGGGTCAACGATCCACTCACATCCGACGCGGGAGAAGGCGCATGTTGCAGCAGCTGCTGGAAACGAAGCAGGTGAAGTCGCGCAAACCGGGTGGGACCGCGGTGTCTGTCGTGCTGCATCTCGCAGTCATTGCGGCGGCGGTGCAGTTCGCGGGCAAAGACGTCATCGCAGCGACGAAGCCGGAAGCAGTACCGGTGAACGTCTCGCTGGAGAAGGAACCGGTGAAGCCGGACACCCCCGAACCGTTGCACGCGGACGCGCCGAAGCCGAGTCCTTTCGGCCATCAGGTGCTGACAGCACCTCTCGACATCCCGGTGGACATCCCGGCCGTCGACCTGAGTGCGACCCCAACGAATGCGCTCAATTACACAGGCGAGGGGGTTTCGGGTGGAACGCACGCCGGCACAGACTCGGCCGGTGTGTCCCTGACGACGAATCAGCCGATGTTCGAATTCGAGGTCGAGAAGGCTGCCTCCGCCATTCCGGGGACCTCGGCGCCGGCGTACCCTGAGATGCTGAAAGCTTCCGGGATCGAAGGCGACGCCATGGTTCAGTTCGTCGTCGACACGCTCGGCCGAGCGGAAGCCGGGTCGTTCAAGGTGCTGCGGAGCACACACGAGGCGTTCGGCGCGTCGGTGCGCGCGGCCCTGCCCCGGATGCGCTTCCTGCCGGCTGAGGCTGGCGGCAGGAAAGTCCGGATGCTGGTGCAGCAGAGCTTCGCATTCGCGCTCAACCGATAGAGGAACACAGCAGACGCCGAAACCAGGCGGGGACGACGGTCGTATCACCTCCGTCGTTCCTTGCCTGAGGAGGCATTCCATGCGTCGTACCCCTGCTGTCGTTGTATCTGCCATTGCGCTGTTGATCGTTGCCCCGACGGTCGGCGCACAAGCGCGGGCCTCAGCATCAAACGTGGCCCCGGCGCTCGCGCCGCAAGCCATGCCCGCAGGACACTACGAGTTCACTAGCACAGATGACGACGGCGACGTGACGTCTGGCGCCGTCTCGTGGAATGGCCGGCAGCTCCGCATCGACCTCGATCGCAACCGGAACCGAAACGCGTCGCGCAATGGAAACCGACGCGCTTCCGTAGACGTCGGGACGCGAAATCGCCGCGGTGAATACATGCTGGTCGACTTTGCCACCAACACTGTACGCCAGGTGAAGCCGGAGGAGCGCGAAATCAGCGAAATGCCTCTTTCGACCTTCGAGCAGATCATCGGCAAGGCGCTCGGCATGGTGGGCAGCGTGGTGCAGATGCAGGTTCGTGACGCGGGAATCATCGCGCGGTCGGTCGGACCCGGTGGCGATGTCGCCGGTGTTCCGACGCAGCAGTTCCGTGTCATCGAGGAGTACAACGTGCGCATCGGGGTTTTCGGCATGAATGCGGAGGAGAAGCACCACCGCGTCGTGACGGAGTACTGGGTGCCGACGTCTGCGGCGATGCCGCGAAACCCGATCTTCGAGTTGCTGATGCGCAGTGCCAGCGCGACGGCGCAGCAGGACGCAACGCATCAGCGAAACCTGACGCGTGCGCGCGAGGCCCTCTTCACCGTGGCGCCGATGAAGGCTGTGGTGACGGTGACGGAAGCGGGGGAGTCGCCGAAGCGGTCGATGGTCGAAATCACATCACTGACGTCTGCAACGCCCGATGCGGCGCTGTTCGTGATGCCGACGGGTTATCGCATCAAGAAGAACGACCTGAGTTTTTCGCTCTGAGATCAGACCGGGTGACACGGGATCGGTATCAGCCGGCAGCGTCAGACTTATTCCTATGGCCCGTACGCCCATCGTAGAGCGCCAATGCAACTCCGCGGTGTTCGAGGCGATACCTTCTCACGCGGGGGCGCGGGGCACGCGGGGAACAGCACTGGGAACAGTTTGAATGTTTTTCAGTTTGAAAGAGATCGTTGATGGAAGAGCCAGCGTGTGTGCCCCGCTGTCTCGTCAGTCCACCACTGTTGAGAGTCCCCGCGTTC
>JANMNM010000010.1:0-3150 GCA_031373905.1 Gemmatimonadaceae bacterium
ACGCCATGCATCTCGGCCGCCAGCGATGTCCGCCACAGCGTGATATCGCGACCGAGTCGCAGGCCCATGGGTTCTGTCGAGAAGAAGTGCTTGAAGCAGAACGACGAGTCAATGACGCAGTTTTCGCCAACGACGATGTTGCGTGGCGTACGCCCAGGGAACCAGTCGCCGGGAATCAACGAGTCCGGGACCAGCGGATGAAATCGGGGATGTTGACTCATCGTCACGTCGCGTTCGGGTGGGCAGAGCGAGAGGATGGCATCGCGCGGGCGTGAGGATTCCGACTCATGCTTGCCTCCGCTGCCGTGTTGGATGCGCCCGCGAGGTCAACCGCCGACAGCATCGAGCAGCCGGCCAAGGACGACGCGACTGTCGAAGAACTCCTCCGCAATCTCCCGTGCGCGAGCACCGTGGCGCGAAGGATCGCTAACCACACGTTCAAGCGCGCCGACGGCACTGTCCAGGTCCGTGAACGACAACAGCCCTTCGCCCGCTGGAATGATACTGCTCCAGCCGGTGTCTTGCGTCACGACCGGCCGTCCCGATGCCAGATAGCAGGCCGACCTGCACGAGAACCACCCGGTGTTCCCCTTCACGTATGCTTCCTTCGCCACCGAGAACTCGCCGAAGGACTGTGCGATGAACTCCCGGTACGCCTCCGGCGTCCCTGCAACGGTCGCTGGATCGAGCAGGCGCCATCCGGCACCCCGCAGCCGAGCAGCGGGAACCGCATTCCCTTGCGTCTGTCCGACCGCGAGCGACAGCGGTCGCGCATGGAATCGCGACGGCAGCCCGAACACACGTTCGAATTCGACGCTCTTCTGCCCCCACTCTTCGCCGTCCCACTGCAATGGACGCGCCGCACTCCAGTTCATGACCGTCGTGAAGGCCGCCGCATCGCCATCCCTCATCGGCGACGGGGTCCAGCGATCGAGACACATGGGTTGCCGCGTGGGCTGCCACGCAACGTCGCCAACCGGCATGCGACATCCAGGCTGCCCGAAGGCTTCACCGAATGTGAAGTGGTGTGTATGCGCCTGCACCGCTGCTCGCATCACACCAGCGCCAGGCGTGAACCCCTCGGCGTTGTGCGCCTGGATCTGGGTGAACATTGGATCGGAGTCAATCAGCACGCGCGCCGGAATATCCATATAGGCATCACGCAGTGGCGTGGCGCATGAGATGTTCAGCAGCACGTCCGCGGTTCGGAGGATCTCGTCCACCCGTGATGCCGAAAGTCCAAACGTCTGTCCGGATGCTTCGTCCCGGTAACTCCATCGCCCGTCGAGCCCGAACGCCGGCATCACGTCGGCAAGGTATGCAACGTTCGTCGAGCAGTCGCCGGCATCGGCTGTGGGCCGCTGATAGACGGGCCAGAGCCGTGTATCCTCGATGTAGAACACATCGTGGCCCATCGCGGCCAGGCCAAGGACGTATTGCAGGTAATCCCACGTCACGCCGCCCGCCTGCAGCAGACCGACATACCCGCTCACGACGATGCGGCGCTGCCCGCTGCGATCAATCGTTGGCACTGATGTACCATCCCGAGGGTGCCATCGCCTCTGCGAACCGCATGCTCTCAGGTCGTTGCACGGCAGGCAGCCGGGAAGCGTCGCGTTCGCCGAGATCAACGACTTCGAATGGTCCGAACTCGTGAGCGAGCGCCATCATCAGTCTCCCGCTGTCAGGTACCACAGCGCGGGGTCAAGCGCCGAGAGCGGCACCATTGTCTCATCGAGTGTGTCCGCCAGAAATCCGAATCGATAGTCGATCGGCGTGAAACCCGCAGCGCGCAACGCCGCATCGGTGCCGGGCACCACCACGGCGCTGACGCGCTGCGGAATGGTGGAGTCGCCGGACGCGACGGCGGTGGCCATCCAGGCGACCGCCCCGCTCAACACGTCGGGGAGATCGTCAGGCCTGGCACTCAACATGTTCGTAACCGCTCCCGTTTTCGCGCTGATCGCGACGAATCCGCGCAATCCTCCCGTACGGTCACGCGCTTCGAGCACGATATCATCGTCATGCTTGTACCGGAGCCACTCCGGCGAGCGCACGACGCCGCAGGTGATCGGATAGGACGCGGATGCAGACTCCCACAAGCCAGCGTATTCGTCGCTGAATTGATTGCTTCTTGACATCTGCACCCGAGTGCCGGCATGTGTCGCTCCTGCTTGCGTCACGTCAAGTCCCACGCCGTCCAGCACTGCAAACTGTAGTTGAACGTCCGGGATCAACTTGCTGAGACGTGCAATGCGCGCGACCCATCTTCGGTCGGGCAACGAGTACATCACTGCGAAACCCCGCTCTGCCGCGAAACGGCGCCCTTCCAGGAAGAGCGCCGTCGACGGATCGATGCGTTTCGGCATCGCCACAGCACGCACATCGTGGTGAATGATGGGGGCGGCTACGCGGACCGCAGTCACATCCATGCCATTCACCCGGAGTCGGCATGGCATGAGGACTATCATCGCGCGAGGCGTCTCATTCTCGTCGGCACCCACGACCACGAGTGCCGGCCCGTACGGCGCGAACTCATACCACGAACGCCAAACCTCTTCGGTGATCGAGCCCCAGCCGGAGTGCTGCGACCAGAGGTCGAGCAATGCGGGGATGTCCTCGGCAGTTGACACCCGGTAATGCAGTGCCGAGGGATCTGTCAGAGCCATTCAGTCGGTCCGAGGCGCGTCGCGCGCGAAGATCGCCGCAGCACGGTGAAAGGTGCTGGCTGCGGTCCAATCGTCGCGGAGTGCAAGCGCGGAGAGCAGCACGAAGATCACCGCCAAACCCGCCGCCGTGACCATCGCGTGATCCATCGCGGCCCACGTCCCCAGCAAGGCGACGAAGGCAATCACGACGAGGAGGATCGGCGCCACGACACCGCGCGAGCGGACGCGCACGAGCTGCCGATTGGAGCCATGCTCCTCCACCGCGATCGCACCGACGACCGAACCGAGCAAGCCACCTCTGACTCGCAAGTCCCAGTGATCGAAGTCGCCGCCGCGCGACACGATTGCGCCCTCGGCACGCATGACGGACTCGAGGCGCTCGACCCACGCCTCCGGCGCGCGCCACTCCTCGCTCCAGAGCGTGAGCGGCCCCGGTCGCTGCAGCTTCCGCTCGGCGTGACCGCGGTGCCGCCACGGCAGC
>JANMNM010000077.1:0-2592 GCA_031373905.1 Gemmatimonadaceae bacterium
CCCGGCTTCATCGATGCACACTGTCATCCCAGCGGCGTCGGTGAGCTGTACTCCGCCAATGCCAACGTGCGGACCAAGGCCGAGCTGTTCGAGAACCTCAGGAAACGCGCCGCAGTCACGCCGCCGGGGTTCTGGGTGGAAGGCTTCATGTTCGACGACACGAAGCTCACGGATCCGACGCCGCTGGTTCGGCAGGAGCTCGACAGTGTCTCCACGCAGCACCCCATCGTCGTGAGCCACCGCGGCGGACACACGGCGTGGTACAACAGCCTCGCACTGCAGCTGGCCGGCATCACCCGTGAGACGCCGGACCCGGAGCATGGCCGCTACTTCCGCGATGCCAGCGGCGAACTGACCGGTCGCGCCGCCGAGCAGGCGCTGGACGTACTTGCGCGCGTCGGGAAGTACGAACAGTTCTCGCCCGAGCAGCAACGGGAGCGTGCACGCGCCGGCATGGCGCACATCTCGAAGCTGCTCACGGCGACCGGGCTCACCACGGTGCATGATGCCGGCGCCGATGCGGAGCACATCCGGGCCGTCGAGGACGCGCGTGCGAGGGGCGAGCTGCGGCATCGCTGCTACATGATGATCGGCGCGGCGATGTATCCCAGGCTCCGTGACGCCGGCGTCTATACGGGGCTTGGCGACGACTGGCTCCGCATCGGCGGCGTGAAGCATGTCGCAGACGGCTCCGCGTCGGAGCGGACGATGCGCATGAGCACACCGTACGTCGGCACGCAGGACTACGGCATCCTGACCATGACGCAGGCCGAACTGCACGACGCAGTCGAGGACGCGCATCGGCATTCATGGCAGGTCGGCACGCACGCCAATGGCGATGTCACGATCGACATGGTGTTGCAGGCCTACGGGCGAGTGCTGCGCCTGTGGCCGCATCCCGACCGGCGGCACCGCATCGAACACTGCACGCTCGTCACGCCCGATCTGCTGCGGCGGATCAAGGCAACCGGCACGATCCCGACGCCGTTCTGGACGTACGTGTATTTCCACGGCGAGAAGTGGTCGAACTACGGCGACGAGAAGCTCAGCCGGATGTTCGCGCACCGTTCGTTCCTCGACTACGGCATCACGGTGCCTGGCGCATCGGACTACAACCCGGGTCCGTTCGAGCCGATGATGGCGATCCAGAGCATGGTCACGCGCCGTGACTACCAGGGCCGCGAGTGGGGGCCGAACCAGAAGGTCACGGTCGATGAGGCGCTGCGCATTGCGACGATCAATGGCGCACACGCTTCATATGAAGAGCGCACGAAGGGATCGATCACACCCGGAAAACTGGCCGACTTCGTCATGCTCGAAAAGGACCCGCACGCCGTGGACCCGAACACCATCAAGGACATTCGCATCGTCCGGACTGTCGTTGGCGGGACGACGATGCACGGCGGGTGACTCAGCGGATCCCGAGCCCTGCCTTCGCGCTGGCGTTGTCGGGCGAGACCGCGAGTACCGCCTCCAGCACGCTGCGTCCATCCCCTGCCTTGCCCTGCTTGAGCAGTGCCCATCCCAATCCGGTACGGTAGTCGAGCTCCGACGGGTAGTCGTCCGAGAGCCGACGATACGTCCCCTCGGCGCCGGTGAAATTGCCCGCGTTGTACTGTGCGAGCCCGAGTCGTGCCAGTGCAAGCACATTGCGTCCGTCAGCGGCAAGCACCGCCGCGCACGCGCGCTCGAGCTCCCGCCAGTTGCGCTGCGCCATCAGTGGCAGCGTCAGCGCGATCTTCGCCTCGATCGCCCGCGGCTCGGCGGCGATCGCCTGGGTGTAGCTGGCGACCGAACCCTGAAAATCACCGGCCAGATACGCAAGCCAGCCAAGCCGGATTGCACTGAAGTACGCGTTCGCGCCGGCGGCGCGCGCATCGCGGACTCTTGCCATCGCCGCCGGGTAGTCGCGCTTCGCTTCCAGCGCATATGACTCGCGGAACAGTCCCGCAGACCGCGCATCCTGCGCACCTGCCGCACGCGGAACGATGGACGCAGCGACCGTGACGAAGGCCGCAACACAGAGACGGATGGAACGGTGCATGCTGGAGCTCCTTGTTGAATGCGCCGCGATCAGCGCGGCGAGAAACGAAATCCGGCGCCGTAGCTCTGGAATGTGCCGAGCGATGACGTCTGTTCCACCTGTCCCTGCGCAAACAGTGATATGCGTGACGAGGCGTGAACGGTGAGCGTGGCCGTACCGCCACGCTTCGTCTGGTCCAGGAACGACAGGATCGTCGGACCCGCCGGTGTCAGCGCCCATCGTTCGGTGCCGCTGTGCCCCGACAGGTCAAGCTCAGCCTTCTCGCCCCGGATCGTGATCGCGGCGATGGGACTGACGGCACGCACATTCGGATCATCGGTGATTCGTGCACCGACGGAGAGCGCCACATTCGGTGACGCCCACCAGAACACCGAGGGCACTGCCTGAAGATTCACGCCGCCGGTGACACTGATCGCGGAGGCGGTGCCGCTCAGGCCCAGCGTACCACCCACGCGGCCGACGAATACCGCGCCAACGCTCGTTCCGCCCGCGGCATTGATGGCAAGCCCCATCGCCTCCAGTGTCGCAACGCCAACGTCGCGCTCGAA
>JANMNM010000086.1:0-22762 GCA_031373905.1 Gemmatimonadaceae bacterium
ACCTGATCGGTACATCCGTGCACCGGCTTGAGGCGACTGCGAAGTCTGCCGGTACCGCAACCTTCGGCATCGACGTCACACTGCCGGGGATGCTCTACGCCACCGTGAAGATGTGTCCGACGCTCGGCGGAACCGTCACGTCGTTCGAGGCCAAGGCTGCACTCGCGTCTCCGGGCGTGAAGCAGGTGTTCACGGTCGCTGGCTACAACGGCGGGACTGCCGGTGTCGCGGTCATCGCCGACACGCCATTCCACGCCATGAAGGCGTTGCGATCCGTCCGCGTCACCTGGGATCACGGGGCGATGGCAACGGTGTCGAGCAATCAGGTCATGCAGTCGCTGGCCACGACTCTCGACACCGCGGACGGGCATGCGTACTACAGCCATGGAGACGTGGACACCGCGCTGAGCACCGCCATCACGAAGATCGTGGCGGAGTATCGCGCGCCAGTCCTCGCACACTCCGCGATGGAGCCCATGAACTGCACCGTACAGTTCAAGGATGGTCGCGCCACCGTCTGGGCGCCGACCCAGGTGCCTGATCTTGCGCGTCGCGCGGCTGCGAAGGCGCTCGGTATCAGCCAGAAGGATGTCGAGGTGAAGGTGCAACTCCTCGGTGGCGGTTTCGGTCGGCGACTGGATGTGGACTTCATCGGTCAGGCGGCTGCCATCGCGCAGCACGCACCGGGAACACCGGTACAGACGTTCTGGAGCCGCGAAGAAGATCTGCAACACGATTTCTACCGGCCTGCGTGCGTCTCGCGGTTCACCGCAGGTCTCGACGCCGCAAAGCAGCTCGTCGCGTGGCGGAATACCTCGGCGGGCCCGGCAATCGTGCCGCAGATGATGCGGCGCGTCTTCGGCCTGTCCGCCGGTCCGATCGACAAGACCGCGAGTGAAGGCGCATACGACCAGGCATACGAGTACCCCAACGCTCGCATCGCGCACGAGATCGTGTCACTGCCTGTGCCGGTCGGCTTCTGGCGCAGCGTTGGCCACTCGCATCAGGCGTTCTTCTCCGAGGGGTTCATGGACGAAGTCGCGCACGCCGCGGGTGCGGATCCCGTGGCATTCAGGCTCGGTCTGCTGAAGAACCATCCGCGCCATGCGCGAGTGCTTGAGCGCGTTGCCGAGAAGGCGGGGTGGAGCACGCCGCTCGCCGCACCTGCCGGCGTGGCACGCTTCGGGCGCGGCGTTGCGTTGCACGAGTCGTTCGGATCCATTGTGGCGCACGTGGCGGAGGTGTCCGTTGATGCACAACAGAACATCCGTGTCACACGAGTCGTGTCTGTCATCGATTGCGGTTTTCCGGTGAACCCGAACATGATCCGGCAGCAGATCGAGAGTGGTGTGGTGTTCGGTCTTTCAGCAGCGCTCTACGGTGAGATCACGATCGAGAACGGCCAGGTGAAGCAGCAGAACTTCAATGACTATCGCGCGCTGCGAATCAACGAGTGCCCCGCGATCGAAGTGGACATCATTCCCAGTGCCGAGCCGCCCGAGGGTGTTGGTGAACCCGGGGTGCCCCCGGTGGCGCCGGCGGTCGCCAACGCAGTATTTGCCGCCACCGGCCAGCGGCTTCGTTCGCTGCCACTCCGGCTCGTCCAGGGAGGAGCAGCCTGATGACGACGCTCCTGCTGAACGGGAAGCCGGTCGACGTCACGGCTGAACCGGACACGCCGCTGTTGTGGGTGCTGCGCGGTGACCTCAAGCTCACGGGCACAAAGTTCGGTTGCGGGATGGCACTCTGCGGTGCGTGCACCGTGCTGCTCGACGGCGAGCCGATCCGCGCCTGCGTCACGCCGCTCTCGGCCATCGGCGCAAAGGCGGTGACGACGATCGAGGGGCTTGCCGGCGCAGAAGCGGACGCACTGACTGCAGCGTGGAAATCGGTTGACGTGGTGCAGTGCGGCTACTGTCAGCCGGGGCAGTTGGTGAGCGCCTGTGCGTTGCTCCGGAAGACCCCCGCTGTCACTGACGACGCGATCGATATCGCGATGGCAGGGAATCTCTGCCGGTGTGGTACGTATCCACGAATCCGCGAGGCGATTCACCTGGCGGCTGCGGCGCTGGGGCAGGGTCCCCGGTAGCCATTCGAAACGCCAGATATTTGTGAATGTCGCGGATCGGCGATCGGAGACCGGACGAGCGAGTCGCGAACGCCGATGACGATAGGTCGCTATTCTCATCGCTGTCTGAAGTGCAGGCCGATCATTTCCCGACGAGGATTGCTGAGATGACAGGTGCCGGTGGATCCGAAGGTGGCCTCGGCCAGTTCTTTGTCGGCCTCGCGATGGTCATCGCCGGCAGCTACCTCTTCCTGCAACGGGTGAGCGTGAGCAGCGGCTACTGGGACTTCGGCGGTCGCAACGCCTTCGGCCTGTCGCTGATCCCGCTGCTCGTGGGAATCGGCATGCTGTTCTTCAATGGCAAGTCAGTGCTCGGGCGCTTGCTGACGGGTGGCGGCTTCCTCATCATCGTCGTCGGCATCATCGCCAACATGCGCGTGTACTTCGGGCCGGCGTCGCTGTACGACACGTTGCTGATCCTTGGCCTGATGGCGGGCGGCATCGGGTTGGTCGCCCGTTCGTTGCGCGATATCGGCAGCGCTGCCAGCGGCCGCGCGGAGTGAGCGCGCGCGACACGACGGTGCATCCAACGTTCATCGTGGCCAGGTCGGGTCGCATTATCTCTTTTGAAGGTGTTTCGGTACGTATTGGCGCCCGGGAGGCGACGCGGTGAGCACACGAACACACACGGCTGGTGCCGGTCCCATGCTGAACGCATATCCCGACAGCGTTGGTGGGCATCTCGGTGATATCGTCGCATTCCTGGGCCGGCCCGAACTCGAGGATGTCTTCGAGTCGTTCTACATCCTGCCCAGCATGTTCCATACCGATCTGGATCGCGGCTTCTCGGTGATCGACTACGGCTTGAATCGTCAGCTCGCCACCGAAGCGGATCTGGCGGCACTACAGGCGCTCGGCGTTGACCTGAAACTCGACTTCATTCTCAACCACGCCTCGGTGTTGTCGCCGCAGTTTCAGGACGTCCTGAGGCATGGCGAGCAGTCACCGTATCGCGACTTCTTCATCGACTGGAACCAGTTCTGGGCGGGTCACGGCACCATGACCGGGGACGGTCACATCCAGCCTGACGCCGCGCTCATCACGGACATGTTCTTTCGCAAGCCCGGCCTGCCGATTCTGTCCGTGCGATTCCCCGATGGTCGTGAAGTGCCGTACTGGAACACCTTCTATCAGGAAGTGCGGTACAGCGTGCCCAGTCAGCAGGAACTGATGCGGGAGCTGGCGCTGCAGTACGGCGAAGCGCAACAGGTCGAATCGCTGCTGCGCAAGGAAATCGCCGCCGGAACGAAGCCTGCCGACATCGACTATGGCCGCTTCGCGACACACCGGGAGGCCATCGTCAGCCTGCTCGAATCACGACGCGTGTATCTCGGTCAGATGGACTTGAACATTGGTTCGCCACTGGTGTGGGAGTTCTACGACGCGACCTTGAAGCAACTGGCTGCGTACGGCGCCAGCATCGTCCGTCTCGACGCCTTTGCCTACGCACCGAAGGCGGTGGGCAAGCGCAACTTCTTCAACGATCCCGAGACGTGGGAGTGTCTCGACAGGGTCAATGACATCGCGAAGAAGTACGGCCTGCAGCTGTTGCCGGAGATTCATACCGCGTACGGCGACAGGATCCATGAAGACATCGCCTCACGCGGGTATCTGACGTACGACTTCTTCCTGCCAGGCCTGATCATCGATGCGTTTGAACGTCAGACGAACGAGGCCATTCTGCGCTGGGTGGCGGACATCCAGGCGAAGGGTATTCGCACGGTGAACATGCTGGGCTGCCACGATGGCATTCCGCTGCTCGACCTGAAGGGCCTGCTCACGGATGCTCAGATCGATGCACTGATCACGATGGTGGTTGGTCGCGGCGGATACGTGAAGGACCTGCATGGTCAGAAGAACCTGTACTACCAGGTGAATGCGACGTACTTCAGCGCCTTGGGCGAGGACGAAGGGAAGCTGCTGCTGGCACGAGCCATTCAGATCTTCATGCCGGGCAAACCCCAGGTGTGGTATCTCGACCTGTTTGCCGGCAGGAACGATCATGCTGCGGTGGAACGCGCGGGATCAGGCGGTCACAAGGAAATCAACCGCACGAATCTCAGCGCAGCCGACATCGACGCGGGCCTGCAGCGCGAGGTCGTGAAGAGGCAATTGGAGCTGCTGCGGTTTCGTGCGCAGTGCAAGGCGTTCGGGTTCGATGCCACGCTCGAGGTCCTGCCTTCGGCATCGCATGAATTGAAGTTGCGTTGGAGCAAGGATGGCGCGACGGCAACGCTTGATGCCGACCTCCTGGCCTTCAGCTATCGCATCCACGAAGGGTGAGGTCCGCGGGCACCGGGCCCCCGCTGGAGCGCCACCCGGACGGGCCCGCACGCCGTGCCGCCAGCAACGAGCGCCGGCAGGAGCGCCAGCGGGGCGGGGGGCGGCCGCTGCACGCTCGTCGGTGCTCGCAGGGTGGGCGATAGCGCTGGAGACTCGACGAGTACCTGACCGACCCCGATCGAGACTCCTTTCGCGACGGCGTGAGCTGATTCGGCCGCACACCGTGTGATGTGAGACAGAGGGGCATCGCCGCCCTTCGTCACGTCTCCTCATCGCTCCCGGAGTTCCGGTCATGCCTCGTGTCGTTCCTTCCCTGCTTCGTGCCGTTTCGCTGTTCTGCGTCGCGGCGTCGGCTGCCACAGCGCAGTCACGCATGGTGACAGTCACGATCACCAATCTCGCCGCCGCCAACAGCATCAGTTTCGCCGGTACGCATCTGGGCTTCCACAGTGGCGCGTTCGACGCATTCAACATCGGCACGACCGCCACGGCCGGGATCGTCTCGGTGGCTGAGGGCGGCATAGGCACGCAGTGGCAGGCGGATTTCGCCGCCGCAGATCCCACTGCAACACGCGGCCTGATCGCAGGTGCACTCACGCCGGGGCAGTCACGGAGTCAGAGCTTCGTCGTCAACGCCGGGCTGAACAAGTTCTTCACGTTCGCGACGATGGTGATCCCGAGCAATGACTTCTTCCTCGGCAACGACAATCCACAGGGATTCCGGTTGTTTGACGACGCCGGGAACCTGCTGATCACCAGCATCACACAAACCTCGAGCCAGATCTGGGACGCGGGCTCCGAAGCGTTCAGCATTGCCGGCGCTGCGTTCCTCGTCAACGGTGTGAACGCGGTGCGCACGGCGCAGAACGGCGTGGTGTCATTCAATTTCGCCGAGTTGATGGGGTTCAATGGCGAACAGACAGCAGCCGGTTACGTCTTCAACAGCGGACTCACGGCCGGTCAGGGGATCTATCGCATCGACTTCACGTCGGCCGCCGTGGTGCCGGAACCGAGTTCCATGATCCTGCTCGCATCCGGGCTGATGATGCTCGGTGTTGCGGTGCGGCGGAAGCGCACGCAGGCCTGAACTGCTTGCGCAACGCTGCGCTGTCTGCGGGCTCGCGTGACGCAGATCAGCGTCACAGACGCGCTGAGATGAGTCTGCTGGCGTCCATCACTGTCCCGCAGCGCCTTACCGTGGCGCTGCGGGATCGCGGCGTACTCCAGGCCGCGCGCACCGAAGTGCTGACTGGGCGTGCGACCGCCAGCGGGCTGTCGACAGGGCGCGAAATCGGGGTACCTTGCTGCGCGAGTCGTGCTGTGGCTGACGTCGGCGAGGAATCGCCCGCTGCACCGCCGGCCGGTGTGTACGTCAGCGGCACTGCCCCCGCCTGTGAGGTGCTGGTGAACGAGGTCGATGATTCCGTGACCGGATTGCTTCGGGCGTGGACTGCTGGAGATGACGTAGCAGGCAACCGCCTGTTTTCGCGGGTCTATGGTGAGCTGCGAACCATGGCACGGCGACTGCGTCGCCCCACCACGCGGCGTGGCGACGACACGCTCGATACGACGGCGCTGGTGCATGAAGTGTATTTGCGACTGGCGGGCGCGAATGGGCTGACGCTGCAGAACCGCGCACATTTTTTCGCCGTCGCGGTGCGGGCAACCCGGCAGATCATCAGCAACTACGCTCGTGATGCGCAGGCGCTCAAGCGCGGTGGGGCGGTTGTCATCGAGCCGATTGGTGGCACCGATGTGCCGTTGCAGTCCTCGGTCGACTTCCCCGACGATGTGTCGGAGCGTGTGATCGCGCTGGAGGGGGCGTTGCAGGCACTTGAACGCCTCCATCCGCGACCATGTCGCGTGGTGGAGTGCCGGTACTTCGGCGGGCTGTCCATCGGCGAGACGGCGCTGGCGCTCGACATTTCCGAAGCGACCGTCAAACGCGACTGGGCCGTTGCACAGGCCTGGCTGCACGAGCGGCTGCGCTCGGAGGGGAATGCCGATGATCGATGATCCGCATCCGGGTCGTGACGGGCACTGGGATCGCCTCAGCAGCCTGTTCGAAGCCGTGCTCTCGCTCCCACCGCACGAACGCGCGGCGTTCCTCGATGAGACATGCGGCAGCGACGCATTTCTCCGGCGTGAGCTGCAGTCACTGGTCGCGGCGCAGGAGGGGGCACCCGCATTCCTCGATGCGTTCTACGCTGATGTCATCCAGCCCGCGCTGACGCGCGACGAGACACAAACCGCGTCCAGCGGTTCTGCTGCAGGGCTGCCCGCCGCACCGCACATCGAACCCGGCGATCGCATCCGGCACTTTACGGTGCTCGAGCGTCTGGGGAGTGGTGGCTCGGGAGTCGTGTACCGCGGTCGCGACACGATACTCGAACGCGACGTCGCGATGAAGTTCCTGGCACCGAGCCTGAGTCAGGATGCGGCGGCACGGGCTCGCCTGATCCGCGAGGCCCAGGCGGCCTCCCGGCTGGAGGACCCGAACGTCTGCGCAATCCACGCGATCGAGACCACGGTCGGCGGTGGCGTGTGCATCGTCATGGCCCACTGTGCGGGAGGCACGCTGCGTGAGCGGCTTAAGCGCGGATCGCTGTCGCCAGACGAGATCGACGTGATTGCGCTCCATCTCGCGCGCGGACTGGCCAGTGCACACCGGGCGGGTATCGTGCATGGTGACATCAAGCCTGCCAACGTGGGTTTTGGCGACGGTGACGTTGCGCGACTGCTCGATTTCGGGGTCGCCACGCATGTGCGCGACACGACGCCCGGCATGCGGGGGCTGAGTGGCACGTTTCCTTACCTCGCGCCGGAACTGTGGCGCGGCGGCACGCGGGGGCCGCGCACGGATGTCTACGCGCTCGGCGTGACCTTCTTCGAGATGGTGACCGGCCGACGGCCTTTCGTCGCCGAAGATCCCGAGTCATTGGCGGATGCCATCCTGACTGGTACGCTGCCGCCGCTGCGACGTCCCGACGGCGCGCCAATTGCGCCGGCGCTCGACTCGCTGATTCATGACATGTTGCGGACGAACCCGGAGGAGCGCCCCGCTGATGGCGAGGCGGTGCTCGCGGCGCTGATCGCTTCGACCGAGCCGCCAGACGAGACGACGACTGCGGCTGCGGCGCCGGCGCCTGACACCACCGCATCCACCGTATCCGCACGCGCGCCCTGGACCCGGCGCGTCGCGCTCGGCATCGGAGCGGCGTGCGCTGGGCTCATCTGGGCAAACCGTCCGTCGCCCATACCTCCCGGCGCGGCATCACGCGCCGTCGAAGTCGCACGATCGAGTGAGCCACTCTCGTCGATCGCGGTCCTGCCGTTCACCACGCGCGGGAGCGCTGACATTGCCTATCTGGCCGATGGCATGGTGGATCTGCTGACACCCGCATTCGACGCGACCGGCCTGGTACGCGGCGTCGATCCCAACACAGTGATCGGCGCGGCCGGCGAGCGGCGTGCGGCAACGATGGACTCAGTCGAGGCGCGTGCGCTGGCGGCGCGTGTGCGTGCTGACAGGTACGTCGTGGGCAGCGTCGTCGGCAGCGGGACGACGCTCACTTTTCGGGCCGTGTTGCGGCGGCTCGATGGGCGTGAAGTCGGTCGCGCACAGACGACCGTCTCGCAGACCGGGGAACTGGCAGCCGGGATCGACGCCCTGGTGCGGCAGCTGATTGCGACTGAACTGCTCGCGCCGGGTGATACCATCGCCAGCATCGCTGCGGCCACCACCACGTCGACCCTCGCACTCCGCGCCTGGCTGGATGGCGAACGTGAGCTGCGCGATGCGCGACCGGCCGCCGCGGTCGCACACTTTCTCGACGCGGTCGCGGCGGATTCGATGTTTGCGCTGGCGTGGTATCGACTCGCGCGCGCCGCCCGGTGGAATGAAGTCGATTCCCTCAGTGCGCGTGCCGCACGACGCGCTTCCGACCTGGCCGCATCCCTCCCTCCACGCCAGCAGACGTTGGTGCGCGCGTATCATGCCCTGCGGTTCGGCAGCCCGCGCGAGGCCGAGCGACAGTTCAGGCAGATGGTCACCGATTATCCCACCGATGTCGAAGCGTGGATGCTGCTCGGCGAAGTGCAATTCGGCAGCAATCCGTTCTATGGCCGACCCATCGCTGATGCGGCACTGCCGTTCCAGCGCGTGATGGCCCTTGATCCGCGCAATCGTGAAGTGACGGTGTACCTGATGGAACTGGCGGCGGCCGCGAATAGCCTCGGCCAGTTGGACACACTGTTCAGCATGTACTTCAGTCCGAACAGCGCCGGTGAACAGCCGGGGATCCGGGCGACGTACATCGCACTTCACCGCCGCCGGCTCGGCGCGACGACACCACGGCGCGGTGCGCCCGATCCAGTCGACGATCCGGCGCTGGCGCTGGTGGCATTGTCGCGTATTGGCACCGACGTACGCGACCGCAGCGCAGCTCGTGCCTATGCGCGCGTCGTCGCGTCCGCGCCGGCGTCGCGCGTGGACGGCCTGCTGGCCCTGGCGACGCTGGAGGTTGCCGAGGGGAAATGGGCCGCGGCGGAGAATTACTTCCGCGACGCCGCGTCGCTCGACCCGGACGCGGCTGCCGGGCGTCGTGCACTGCTCGCATTGGCGCCATCCGTCAGTGTGAGTGCGGACACGCTGCGCAACATCCGGCAGGCGCTGCTCGCGCAACGCGTCACTCCACCCGTGAGTGGCGATGATCTGACATCGATCGAGCAGGACGACCTGCGGCAGTATCTGGTTGGCCTCCTCAGCGTGCGACTCGGCGATTCGAGCGCGGTTGCCGCGGCACGGGCAGCATTGGCACGACGATCTGCGTCTGCATCACGCGTCGCCGCGGCGCTCTCGCTGGCGATTGCGGGGCACATGGAGCTGCGCGCCGGCAATCTCGCGGCGGCGATGGCGGCGTTTGAGCAATGCACACCTGAACTGCCAGCACGCCTGCGGGCGCGATATCCCGCTCTTGCGCAACATCTGGATCGTCTGGCGCACGCAGAAACACTCGCACGCCTCGGGCGCGGAAGTGAAGCGACGCGGTGGTACCAGTCCGTGCGTGAAGGCGCAGGGGTGGCAGGCACGCCATTTGTGGCCGCCGCCGACTCAGGGGTGCGCCGGACGGGTGGATCGTGAGAAGCAAGGGTGGCGCAGTGTTCGTCCAGACGAGCGTTTTGATCGGCTGTGATCGGTTTGGACCGTTCTCGCGCCTGCCGCCGCAGGCCAGTACCGAGTACCGAGTACCGCGCGGGCGGGTGGCGTACCAGCCATCGTACCGCGTGGTGATGTGGCAGCAGCCGGCCAGCGTCGTCGTTGCTGGCCGGCTGCTGACAACCAATGCTGCCTATGGCGCGAGTGAGTATGCGCGGTCGAAGGGGTAGCTGGTAAACGTCCCGTTGAACAGCTGCCACGACTGATTGTTGTCCGGGACGCCGTCGCGCCAGCCCCAGAACACTGCGAACGACGGCGAGAGCGCCTGAATCCCGATCCAGTACTTCGTGTTGGCCGCCGCCGGGAACGGTGTCGAGAGCGTCGCCGAGTAGCTGTAGTACGGCCAGGTGGTGTTGGCCGCCGTACCGCAGGTCAATCCCGGCACATTCTTGTCGAAAGTCTGGTTGGCCTGCGCGAGGGTGAACGTCTGCGTCTGCAGCGGGGCCGCTACGTTTGGCCGTCCCGCGGCATCGGCGTAGAAGGTGATCGTGAATCCAGTTGCCGTCGGTGCGGGCGCGGCGGCACCCGGAGTCTGCACGCAATAGATGCCCTGCCAGCCAACCTTGGTGATGTTGGATGAACCGGTGAATGTGAAGTCGTCGGTGACCAGTGCCGGCAATGAACCGTTGGCGTAGATCTGCGAGGTTCTGGCTTCGATGATGGTGGAGTTCGAGGCAGGTACCAGCGAGGTGCGCGAGGTCGTCCGCTGGACAGGCGGCTCGGTCACGGTCTTCTTGTTCGAGCAGGCGACGAACACAAACGAGAGCGCAATGAGGCTCAGCAATCGCACTGGACGGGTGCGAAGGGTGCTGCGGCTGCTACGCGCTGCGACGGTGAAGCGGGACGTCAGACGAGGGCGATGTGCGAACTGTTCCATGGTTTCCTCGGAGATAGGGCGCGGGGTACGAACGGGTGCTGCACCCGCTCCTCCTGACACGCGCCAAATCCTGCGAAATCGGCTCACGCCGTGCGCATGGACGGCTCGACGCGCGGCTGCAAGCGAGTTCAGCCGATCACTTTCCGCCCTCGCGTGGTCGCTGTTCTCGCCGTTGATGGCGACTTCCGTCGCGATTACCGCACCACCGGCACTCCGGTGTCGGGCACCACAACTGGCAGGATCGCGTCGGCCGCGATTTCCACGCCGTCGGCGGCGCGGATACGTGGGTGTGTGACCACCGCCGGCGCGGAGTGGCAGGCGGTGAAGAACAGCGCGCGCCACTTTGCGACGATTCGGCTCATCGCCGTCGAGTGCCGCCGGAAGTGCCATCCGGGCGCGCGCGCGACCGAAGCTCAGCCGGCGGATGCCGCGCGACGAACGCCGCCAGCTTCTCGTCCGCCAGCCCCGCGTTTCGTGCCCCGGGCTCCAGCGACGTGTGCGCGATCGCAGCCGCGCTGGTGAACGCGTCGCGTGCGGCCGAGATCTGCCCCTGGGCCTCCAGCAGCGCACCTCGTGTATAGCGGATGCTCACGTCGAGGATCGGACGTTGCGCCTGCAGTCGCCCCTTCTGCGTCACCGCGTCGGCGATGCATGCCGCCGCGCCCGATCTCGCGTTCTATGCGGTACGCACCGAGAGTCTGTCCGATGAGCGGCGATGTTGTCGCGAGCCCCGTCCAGAGCCTGTTGGCCGTGTCTCCCTCGTGGAAGGCATCGTCAGCGTCTGCCTCCAGCAACGACGCGACTTCGGAGGCGATGACGACACTCGTCTGCGAAATCACCGCGAGCCGCGCTGCCCGGTCGGTCGCGCCGAGCGGCTGGAGTTCGATGAACGCGGCCGTGATTTTCGCCCAGTCGTCAGGAGTGAGGGTCATCGCGGGCGCGCCCGAAATGTGGTGGTCGGCCGGCACCTCTTCGTCGACAAGGATGCCGGACAATGCTGATCCGTCATGACTCCGCCAGACTGTTCCGGGACTCCAGGCGACTGCGATAAAGGCGCGGGCGCATCGTCGAGCCGATCGGGAGAGTACACACGTGTCCATGGAAGCGAAGTCGGACACTCTTGACGCGCTGGCGCTGAACGACGCCCTCGACCGGCTTGCCGCCCTCGAAGAGCGGCAGGCGCGCGTGGTGGAGCTCCGCTACTTCGCGGGGCTGAGCGTGGATGACACCGCCGCGACACTCGGAGTGTCGCCTGCCACCGTGAAGCGGGACTGGACAATCGCGCGCGCGTTTCTGCGTCGGGCGCTGCGAGAGTAGTTGATGCACGAGTAGCGAATGCCGAAGGGTGGTGAGAGGCGCCGACCTGACGCCTCCGTGTGTAGCGCTGGTATCGCGCACCGGCGCATTCCGTCGAGACACACGCGGCAAATACGACCGATGCGGCTCAGCACGTTGGTGTGACGGGACGACAGGCGATTGGGGCGCGGACCGCCCATGGGAAGAACATCCGGACGGGCCATCATGGCGCGCCAGAGGGGTGGGGGGTCGGCGGCTGCCCGTTCGTCGGTGCGCGCAGGGGCGGCGATCGCGTCGTCTCCGCGACTCGCGCTCGTTAACCCGATCAGAGCTCCTCTCGCGCGAGATCCCCGGACGCGGAACGCGCTGGAAGCCGGTCCCGGGAATCGGGTGCCAGACGCACACACATCCCGCTCTAGTTTTTGACACATGCGAATGCACCGACTTACCCTCCTCTCCACGCTGGTGGCGTGGTCCGCCGCGCTGCCCGCACAGGTCTCGCTCCGGGGGCACCTCACAGACAGCCTGACCACGCGGGCCTTCAGCGGTGCGCGCGTCCAGCTGGTGTCGGTGCGTGAGCCGTGGGGCGAGGGACGCGTCACCGCGAGTGATACGCTGGGTCGCTACCAGTTCGATGGTGTGCCCGCGGGGACGTACACCCTTGGCTTCGACCATCCGCGCCTCGACTCACTCGGCATGGATGCGGTGCTGCGCACGATCACGATTGCCGAGAGCGCGGCCGCCATCACCGCCGATCTGGCGCTGCCAAGTGCCCGCGCGCTGGCTACCGCGCTCTGCGGACCGCGTAGTGACACCACCGGCGTGATCATCGGCCGCGCGCGCGACGCCCGCGTCGGTGTTCCCCGCCGTGGGGCGCGTGTCGCCGCGACATGGGGGGAGCTGGTGATGGACACGCGGACCATGCGTAGTACGTCAGCCGATGTCTGGACGATCACATCCGCTGATGGCCGCTACGTGCTCTGCGGCGTGCCAACGGACGTCGCCGTCCTGCTGCAGGTGCGCGCGGCGGATTCGGTCTCCACCGACTCGTCGATGGCGATCGAAGTCGCGTTCGCGCCCGACACTCCGCTGCTGCATCGCGACCTCTGGCTGGCCGACAGCACCAGCGGCACCACGCGCGTTACCGGTCGCGTTCTGCGGCCCGATGGCGTGCCGCTGGCCGGCGCACGGGTTCGCATCCGGGGGATGCAGCAGATCACACCCGTCGTCACGGACTCCATCGGAACGTTCACACTGGCGGGCGTCACTGGTGGCACCCAGACGCTCGAGGCGATCGCGATCGGGTACACGCCGACGAAGATCCCGGTGGATGTGCGCACGAATGCGGACCAGCGCGTATCGATCACGATGCGCGCACAGGTCACCACGCTCGAAGCGGTCACGGTGCGGGCGATCATGTCGCGCGATACGCGTGAGTATCTCGCGCGGGCGCAAACCAAAGGCCTCGGGTTCTTCATGAGTGGCGATGCGGTGCGGAGCCGCGGTGTGGCGCTGTTGAGCTTCGCGCTGCTCAGTGCGCCGGGTATCCGGGTGCAGGACACACAGTTCGGACGGCCGGTGCTCAGCGGACCGTTCCGCTGTCAGCCGCGATACTTCCTGGATGGCTGGGAAATTCAGGGTGATGAGCTCGACCGGTTCGCGTCGGTGGCCACGCTGGGCGGCATCGAGGTCTATCGTCAGCCCAGCGACGTACCTCCGCAACTGATGCGGGGATTGCTGATCCCCAGAGATGTGAGTGCGCAGTGCCTCATGGTGTTCGTGTGGTCCAAATCGGTGGTGGATCCCGGATGATGGATGGCCGCCGTGTTTGGTGGCCGGCTGTTGCACGCTCGTCGGTGCCTGCCGGGTGGTCGATCGCGCTTGCTACGTCAGCCATTGGTGCAGGGCGCGGTATGGACTGCCTGTCTGTTGGTGAGTGAGCGCGTGGCGGGCGACGCGGCTTAGACGACGCTCCACCAGGGTGCGGCGAGCACTCCTCGACCAAGTGTCCGAACTTCGGGGTCGTTACTCAGCACAATTGTGCGAACTCCAGCATCGGCTCGATCAGAGAAGGTCCTCAGGTGGCGAGCATCGTCGTTGCTGACGTCGCTCGTTGCTTTCACCTCGACGGCCACACGCTGTGCGCCCTGCTGGACGACGAAGTCGACTTCCTGGCCAGTCTCCAGTCGCCAGTGTGAGACGAGGCGGCCGGCCGCAGCGTCCCGCCAGCGCAGTAGATCGCTCGCAATGAGCGTCTCGAGGTGGAAGCCAGTTGGCTCCGTCTCTCGCGCGCCGGCGATCGCGAGGCCGACGTCGACTGCGTAGAGCTTGGGCGACTTGATGACTCGCTCGCCGGCATTCTTCGTATACGCCGGTACGAGCTCGGTCATGTAGCTGCGCTCGAGCGCGTCGCCCCATTTCCTCAGTGTGTTGACGGGTGTACCGAGATCGCGCGACATGCCTGAGTAGTTCAGCTCCTGGCCCGTCCGGGCGTAGGCGAGGCGCAGAAATGCCTCAAAGCGTTCCGGCGACTCGATGTTCAGCACCTCGCGCACGTCGCGCCGGACGAAGGTCTCGATGTAGTCGTCCAGCAGGCGACCGGCCGCTGCCGCCGGGGCGGCGAGCGCGCGGGGGTACCCGCCGACCCGCACTGTCTCGCGCCAGTCGGCGGTCGCGTTCAGCGCGGCGCGCTCCTCGAGCAGGCGAAGGAGCACAATCGGGTCGGGTTCGTCGAAGAGGGCCGACCACCCGTCGTGCGACTCGCTGAGTCGAATTTCACTCTGGCTGAGCGCGCGCAGGGTTCGGTAAGCGGCTCGCCCGAGGAGCGAGTCTCCAACGGACGCGCCGAGCGCCGGCTGATTGGAGCCGGTGAGGATGATTCGTCCCGGGCGCTGGTCGACGTCGACCAGTTGCTTGACGGCGAGAAAGAGCTGAGGCGCGCGCTGCGCCTCATCGATGCAGAGGCCGCCTGGGCCACTCCGGGCCAGGAAGCTCTTGGGGTTGTCCCTCGCTTCCTCGAGGCAGGTCTGCTCGTCAAGCGTGAGGTAGCTCATGCCGCGCGCGTCGGCGATCTGCCGGACGAGCGTACTCTTTCCGACCTGTCGTGCCCCGACCAGAGCGAGCACGGGGTAGATGTCGAGGTCATCCTGAAGTGTGGTTTCCAGCGCCCGACGGTAATGAATCACGATTGCATATCCATACAAGAACTGTATATTGACATCACAGAGTCAGTATAACGTTTTCGTAGGAGTATGCAAATGGAATATGGATCCGCTGCCGTCCTGGATTTTCTGACGCACGCCGCCGAGCGCGGCATGCTGCCGACGGCGACTGCCAGCGCGCTTGCGGTCGCGTGCCGGACGGTGTTCGAAATCCTCGAGCCAGGGGAGGCTGAGGACTTGCGGAACGTGGACCTCAGCAGGCTCGTGAGCCGATTCTCGAACAAACGAGCGCGTGACTTCAATCCCTCCTCGCTGAAGGAGTATGGTCGCCGAGTGAAGCGGGCGTGGGACCTGTTTTCCTCATGGAAGAGCGATCCGGCCAACTTCTTGCCGAAGACGCGGGCGACGGCGGCCCGGAAGGGGGCGAAACGCGTCGATCGCCCGTCGACCGAATCAGCGAGTGGGCAAATGCCGGCCATGGCTGTGCCGTCGGCCGTGCGATCAGTAGAGGCCTTCGAAATGCCGGGCGCGTTTTCCTCGGCATTTCCAATCCGGCGCGGCCATGTGGTGACGATTTCCAATATTCCGGCCGATTTGACCGGCGAGGAGGCGGAGCGGCTGGCTTTTTATGTCCGGCTGCTGGGGGCGACGGGGTGAGCGTTCGCGAGGGGGCACGACGGTACGCCGCGATGATGGACAACAACGCTCGGATCAAGTCCGTACTACTACGCTTCCTGTCTGACGGTCGAGATGTACTGCGTGACCCTGTCCAGTGGTCGGCGACCGAGGTTGCGATACCCGCGGTGCGGCCGTTCGCAGTTGTAGTGAATCAGCCAGGCGTCGAGTGCGTCCTGCAGCGGCTCCAGCGCCTCGTAGAACCGCTCGCGGAGCGTGATCGCGACATTCCTCCAGCACCGTGCGGCGAGAGCGTTCGACGAAGCCGTTGGTCTGCGGCGAGCGCACCTTGGTGCGGCGATGCTCGATGTCGTTGAGCGCGAGAGACAGCTCATGACGGTCCCCCCGCGGCTTCTCCAGTCTGAGGCAGACCGGCGCACGTAGGTGTGCCCCGCCGGGAAGTCGCTTGACCGGAACGGCGCCAGACACGTGACGAACGGTTGTATTGCAGGACACTTCCGCCGTGTGAAGCGGGACTATGCACCGTGTGGGTTGCGTGCGCGCGGCGGCGTTCCGAGGTGCCTTTCGACACTCGCCAGTGTTCGTGTATGACGAGCAGGCCGTCAATCAGGTGAATCATGGTGCAGGACTCGGCGGTCGGCCCACAGGTTTCACACTCTTGGCGTCAGCAATCAGCGCGTCGAGCCGATCCGCGATGTCAGGAGCGCTCGGGTCCCAGTAGTGGGTGTGCGCACCGCTGCCGATGCAGTACTCAGCCACGACGCCCCGCTGCGGCGATCCAGTGGGCGGCACCACCACCGCCAGTGGCGCCTCGCCGTATGAACCCTCATCGTCGCTGCCCAGGGTGCGGCTGTACCACGAGTCCGACCACAGGGAGCGGCCCACGTAGTCACCACTGCGGTATGCACTCTCCCATCGCGCGAGGCCGATGCGGTGCGGATCGGGACGCGTGAAGTCCGCCGCATGAGGGCGAGACGACGCATCCGGCAACGATGCCTCGGCGTTGTCGGGGACTGCGCGCACCCAGCGGTACCGGTGCGGGAAGAAACGGTTCAGCAATTGGCGGAGCGGGTTGCCCATGCTGAAGAGTGTGACCGCAAGATCCGGAACGCTGCCACCGGGATCGAACCCGAGGCGTGCCAGCGCCGGGTCGCCTCGACCATTTGCCGTTTCGTGCTTCAGAAACAGGAAGAGGTCAGCCGTGACCAGCGCGCCGAGGCTGTGTGCGATGATCACCACGCCATCGTAGCGAGGCGCGCCGTCGTCGTCCGCACTCGCGACGTACCGCAACACACTCAGGTATCGCGCCGCGATCCGGGCGCGTGGCGTTGCGTCGACCGGCCGCGTGCGAAGGTAGTTGTCGATGTCGAGCAGCACGTCCACCGCCGAACCGCCGTACTTCGCGAGCAGCCCAAACGCAACGAACGCAGAACCGAGCAGCAGCGAGCCGATGGTGCCGAGTGCGCGATACGTGAGGAGGTCGGCGCGCACGAGAATGCCGACGATGCCGTTGCTCACCCCCTCGGGCATCCACGGCAGCCGCGACGCGACGAGCGACTCCGTCAACGCACCGGCGAGCGGCACGAGAATGCCGGCCGCGAACAGCAGGTGTATGACCGACCGGGTTCCGTCGAGCCCGCGCGACAGCCAGTTGCCAAGCCGGCGCGTCTCGCCATTGCGATATGCACCGCGAACGGACGCTTCCGTGCGCACGGACGGCAGCGCCATCCACAGCAGGAGCACCAGCCCCGCGATGCCCAGCACCAGTGCGACCGGTGCGCCGGCCGTCACGCTCGCGGACAGCAGCGCCTGGAGGTACTCCGGCACGGTGAGTTCCGCGGCGTCGGCCGCCGACATGGTGATATCAGCCTTTCGCTCGGCGATCTGCGTCGTGGCGCGCTGCTGGCGGCTGATCTGACCCGCCGAGTCAGCGATCGCCGAGTCACGGACGGCGATGTTGAGCGCCGCATCCGCCCGTGCAGCGTCGTCGAGCGCCGCGGTGCGGTCGAGCCATGTGGCCTTCGCGAGATCCGGCACCGTACGAAGGAAGAGGCCACCGCTTGGCACGAGGTCGGCAGCCCGCTGCCCCTCGAAGACGTGCAGCCGTTCGACCGACGTCGTGAATACTCCGGCCCACAGCACGATGGTCAGCAGCAGCACCGGTCCGGCCGAGAGCCCGAGTGCGAGACGGCCCGTGCGGAGGGCGGCGCGCGCGCGCGGCCACGCCTGCGGATCCGTATGCTTGCGTGCCGCACGCTTTGCGCCGAACCACAGCGGCACCAGCAAGGCACCGCACAACGTCACGACGAACCAACTCACGACGAGGCCACTGAACACCACCTGCATCGTGCGCAGGGTCGCCGACTCGTACGACCAGAGCGCAACACTGAGCGGACCACCGCGCGGCTCGCCGGCGACGGACAGCAGCACCATGAACGCAACCGCAGCCACCGCCGTCGAGCCGATCGCCGCCGTGAACGCACCAGCGCGCAACCGCTGGTACATGTGGCCGGCGGCCGCCATGATCCCCGCGATGACGAGCCACAATGCGGCAGCGATCGCCACGAGTGGCACCACGGCTTCACTCAGCGCCCAGCCGGCCGCCGCACCGGCGGGCAGAGACAACACCGCATACGCAGCCCACAGCCGCGGGGACGTCGGCACGCGGCGTCGCATGAGCAGGTATGACGCGGCGGCCGCCACTGCACCGCCCACCAGTGCCAGCGCGATCGAGCCGCCGCGCGACTGGTCCAGCAACCATGCCGCCGGAACGACCGCCAGGCCGATGCAGAGCAGCAGGACGTTGAGCAGCGGTACGAAGAGGGTGAGCGCACGGACGGACCACCGCTGGCAGCGGTTGATCCAACGCCACGCTGCACTGTCCGGATGCTCGGTTGCCGCGTCATCCACGGCCTGGCGTCCCAGCGTGCCGATGTGCAGCAGCACCTGATACAACGTGCCGAAGAACGAGAGTGCGCCGGACCCGAGGCGCGACAAGTCGGCCCAGAAGACCTCGAAGACGTCCACCACCTGACGCTCGCCGTCCGCGGGCCCAGCGTCGTGTGCCGGTGCACTCGGCGCGGACGCGCCAGCCTCAATTATCTCGATCGCTGCCGCGCGTCCCTGGGGCACCGGGCGCCGGATGCTGCGAAGCACCGTGGTCTCGTACGACCGCGCATCGAGCGTGGAGGTATGCCCCTCGAGCTGCATCCGCATGAACTCGTAGCCGAGCCGCTCTTCCACATCCCGATCCGTCCCCTTGCTCGTGGCGGCCCGCTCGATGTAGCCGCGGCGCTCCTCGAAACTCAGCAGAGACTGGTGCTGCTGCGCGGCAGGATAGACCGGCGGCTGTGGCAGCTGCAGCGTGTGCGACTCGAAGGGCGTGTACGTCGCAGGGCGCCCATCCTGACCGAAATGCTCGGCGAGCAGCGATGCGACTGCCCTGTTCGTGTCGTTCGGTTGCTGGTCCGCGATACCGTGGACGGCGATGACCGCGATGCGAGGGAGACGTGCCATGTGTGCACCCTGTGGTCAGAAGTGAGCGAAGGCAAGCGCAGTCCCCTGGCGGCCTGATGCGCTCACCTGCCGCCCGGCAACGCGTCGATGAACGCATGCAGCTCACGGAACACATCCGCTTCATTCGGAATCTCTGCACCTGTCCTGCCGTCCGGCAGGGCCAGCGACAACCCAAGAGAGCTGACCTTCCTTGCGCGGCGTGGGCGATCCGCACACACTGGCCAACCTGCACCCCGTGCGAGACAAACTGGCGCCACAGGATCGGTGGTGTCAGCGCGTGGAACGACGATTGGGCCTTCTGCCCGATGCCGGACAAATCGCCCTGGAACCGTCACCGGTGCAAGTGATGTGCTCATCGGCGACGAATTCAGGTTACCTCATTTCACTGACGGCCCCCTCGCGCCTTCCGGTACTGGAATACCCGCCACGACAGTCCTGATTCAACCGAGTCCGCGCAAAGGGCAGACCGCCAACTCCACAGACACGCACAACTACTTCCCCGGCGCCGCCCTCCGCTGCCCATCCCACCCCGCGCCATACACCGCCCGCCCCGGCGTCGCACCGGTGTGCTTGTTGTTCCGCCACACGCCCACACCGTTCACGAACACATCCCGCACACCCACCGACAACTGGTGCGGCTTCTCGAACGTCGCCTTGTCGATCACCGTCGCCGGATCGAAGATCACGATGTCCGCAAAGCTGCCCTCCTTGAGCAAGCCACGATCGCGCAGCCCAAGAATCTGTGCCGTGGACCAGGTCATCTTGCGCACCGCATCCTCGAGCGTGAACAGGTGCTCGTCGCGCGCGTACTTGCCCAGCACGCGCGTGAACGTGCCATACGACCGCGGATGCACGAGCGCCGTCGTCGTGTCGGGATCCGAACCACCCGCGTCACTGCCGATGACGACCCATGGCCGCGCCATCATGGCGGAGACGTTCGCGTCAGACATGGCAAAGGACACCTTCCCCAGGGTGTTCTTCTCGGCGATCGTCAGCGCGATCACCGCGTCAACCCAGTCCATCTTCAGCGCGGCGGCAATCTCACTCAACCGCTTTCCTTCAAACTGCTTCCACTCCGGCGTCTTGAACCCCGCAATCTGATACGCGCTCGGCGGGTTATCCTGGCACAGCGATGCGGCGCCGACGACGAGCGCGGTCATCTCCTGTCGGATGCGTGCCTTGAGGGATGTGTCACGAAGGCGATCGAGCAGCTTGCCGTCGGCGTGTACCCAGCCGGGAATGCACGACGAGAGGTTGTTCCCCGACGCGGGATACGAATACATCGTCGCCTTCACATCCTGTCCCGCTGCGCGCGCCGAATCCACCTTCGCGATCGCGGGAGCAGCCAGCGGCCAGTTGCGTTGCCCACTCGCCTTGAAGTGGTAGATGACCACCGGCACGCCACCGTCCTTGCCGATGCGCAGCGCCTCGTCCATCGCGCCCAGCAGCGCCCCCTCCTCGCTCCGCATGTGTGTGATGTATGAGCCATGCAATGGTGCCATCGCTTTCGCGATCTCGATCAGCTCACGGGTGCCGGCGTAGCTCCCAGGCGGATAGATCAATGCGCTCGAGATGCCGAACGCACCGTCCCGCATCGCGTTACGCACCACCGAGCGCATCGTATCGAGTTGCGCCGGTGACGCATCGCCTTCAGCGCGTCCCATCGCATAACCGCGGACGGTCGTTGCACCGAGATAGCTCCCGGCATTCACCGAGATGCCGTGCTGCTCCATCGCGGCAAGCCACTGACCAAAGCCGTGCTCGCCCCGATACGTCGCTGCGCGCGCGAGCATCAGTGCGTCCTCGGGATCGTCGCCGGCGAAGAGTGAGTCGACGTTGCTGTTCGACGGTGCCGGGGTGGTGGCTTCGCCAAGAATTTCTGTTGTCACGCCTTGCGAGACCTTGCCGATCACGCGTCCGTCGGCGAAAAGCAGCGAGCCCCATGAATGTGACTGGATGTCGATGAAACCCGGCGACACCACCAGCCCGGCGGCATCGACGCGTTCCTTGCTGCTCGCACCGGCGAGCGCGCCCGCGGGAGCGATCGTCGCGATCCGGTCACCGCGAACGCCGATGTCACCGTAGTAGAACGGGTTACCGGTGCCGTCGACGATCCGACCGTTCGTGATCACGAGGTCATACGCCGCGGGTTTCGCCGCCGACCGCGAACAGCCTGCGAGGCCGAACGTCGCCGCCGCGACGAGAGCGAGTGCGCGGTGGACGCGCGGGGCAATCACGAGGTTGCTCATGGAATCACCGGGGTGAGCCACCGACTGGTGGATGTGTCAGCGTGCAGCCATCTGTCGCCGCACTGTTCGGTCACACCAGTCTAGGGTCTGCGCACCGTCGCGCCAGCCCGCGCACGACGCACGGCGTACTTCGCCTCGCGCGACCATCTCACACGCGATCAGCGTTCGCGAACCGTGATGGCCTTGACCATCCCCAGCATGGCGTGCGGCTTCCCGTTCTCGTCGAGCGTGCAGGCGAGGACGTACTGACGCCCCGGTTCGAGGTCCAACAGCAACTCGGCCTCCGCCTGCTCGGTGATGGCAGCGTAGAGCAGGCCTGCGCCCTCGTCGTACAACGCCTGCGTGTCATCACCCCGTGCTTCGGCGGACAGGACCTGCGCGAGCGGCACGCCCCGCTTCACGCGGGCGATGGCCACTTCGTGCGCCACTGTGCCGGTGCGCCGGAAGCGAAAACGAGTGGCACCCGGCGACAGCGTGTCGGGCGCAACGAACGCAAAGTCGGTTCCCGTCACTTCGACCACGCGCTCGGCCGGTGCCGCTGCGCAGCCGGCCAGACCGATGATCAGGGCCAGATGCGACAGCGGTGGAGCGAGACGCTGGAATGCGCGGAGACGGGTCATCGGACGGTCAGCAGCTTGAACATGCCCAGCGACGTGTGCTTGGGTGCACTGCTTGAATCACGAAACTGGCACCACAGCGCGTAGCGCTCGCCGCGCTTGAAGACGGCCCGGACGCGCACGACGTCGTTGCGCGTCCCCGGTGCAGCGAACAGCACGCCGGATCCGGTCGCGCGCAGGCCCACCATCCTGATGCCCTTCAGCAATGAGTCGGCAAACGCCGCGTTCGGCACGTCGTCCCGGATCCGCGCGAGGGCCATCTCGTGCGGCACGCGGCCCCGGTTCTCGAACGACAGGACGGTTGGCCCGGCCGGCACGGTGTCGGGCGCCAGGAGCGCGTAGTCGGTCCCGATCACATCCATGGTGTGAACAACCGCCTCCGTTCGGCACGCGGTGAGCATCGCGAGAGCGAGGACCATCGCTGCGCACTTCAGGCGGGATGGAGGCTGGCTGCGTGTCATGGTGACAGAATATCGGATGTCGCAGTTCGTTTCGCGCGGGAGCCATTCTGGCCGGGTCGAGCGTCGTCGGGCCTGCGCCCGTCAAACTGCGGTCTCACGCGGGCGCGCGGGGCTCGCGGGGAACGAAACAGCAACCGCGCTGGAGGAACTTCTCTTGCATTTGCTGTTCCAAAAGGAATACGGAGCCTCCCACTTCGATGAACCTGGCGATCGGCGACGAGCGCTGCGTGCTCACGGTGTTCCCCGCGAGCCCCGCGCCCCCGCGTGAAACCATTTTCCTTCGAACCACACCGAGTTTCCCCGTGCGCACGTGTCACACG
>JANMNM010000104.1:0-5536 GCA_031373905.1 Gemmatimonadaceae bacterium
CATCAGCATCGCCAGTGCAGTTTGCGTCTCGCATCGTCAAAAATTCTCGCGGGACCGACCGGGTTCGCTCGGGTTTTCGGCGTGCGAGCCGAGAGGATTCCCCGGTCTTTCGCACGCTGCGCACTTGAGAATCGGCACGCATGCTCGTGGGCGTCATCCGTGTGATCGCTATCCCGGAACTGTCGGCCGCCGGGAAGACGAACGAGGTGCTTCCCGAGGAGTTTCCTTGTTTGGAAGCGGACGATTTCGATGCGTGACTGCTGTTTGCCGATCGGCGGCTCGATCATGCGACCGTCGCGGAGTAGCGCGTGATGGGGCGGGCGCTTGCATCGCTTGATGTCTGGGTGACGAGTGGAAAGGGAAGGAATTCTGCGCTCCGCGCGATCGTGCTGGCCGCATGGCAGCGTGTAGCGGAGCTGCTCGCGAACGGAGAGCAGCTCGCGGAGATCGGCATCGCGGAGATCAGCAGTCGCGCCGCGGTTGATGCCCGGGGGCCGATCGCTGCCGGAGCAAAGCCAGCGACCACCGAAAATGTCGTCGTGCACGCACGCACGGAGCGTGCACCCGCTCTACCTCGGCGTGACGTCAAACGTTTACTCGTCCCACCACCGACCTGAATTCGCTTTCGCAACCCGCTCCATGCACGAGTGTGCTTGCACAAAACCGAACCGAGCCGCATCGTCGCGCCACGCATGACTGGACGCCCCAGCCGATGCAGAGTGACCCAGGCCGACGTGCTGCTGTGGCGCGTCTCCCGGGGTGCAGTGAGTCGTTAGTTCCTCTGGCGTCTCTCCCACTTGCGAGGTCCCGATGTTCCATTCTGCCGCTCCCCCACTCTCCTCCTCGAACCGCCCGCGCAGGGCCGGCT
Source organism: Gemmatimonadaceae bacterium (assembly GCA_031373905.1). Lineage (GTDB taxonomy): Bacteria > Gemmatimonadota > Gemmatimonadetes > Gemmatimonadales > Gemmatimonadaceae > JACMLX01. The sequence goes on from JANMNM010000104.1 coordinate 869, forward strand.
TCGGCATGCTCCGAGCATGCGCGTATGCTGGCGCGGTCGCCGTCCTGTGGGGCTGCACCGAGGCTCCCGTGGAGCCGCGTCAGCCTGCCGCGTCGCTCGACGTAGCCCAGGACGAGAATCCGGCACCGCCTGAGTTCCTCGATTACCTCGGTGCCGCCGGGTATCGCTACTTCCGCGGCCCGGCCGTCTCCGATGGCGGCAGCCCCCTCGCTTCGGGTTTGTTCTCGCTTGCCGCAGGCCCGGCCATCACGGCCAGCGCCAATGTGCAGGTGAACGACCCAGCCGGACCTGGCCTCGGCCAGAGCGAAGTGGACGTCGCCGCCATCGGAAGCTTCGTGGTCGTCGCATGGAACGACGCCCGCGGCTTCTTCGTCTTCAACGACGGCCTGAGTGGCTGGGGTTTTTCCGCCGACGGCGGCAAGACATTCACCGACGGGGGCTCGTTTCCTCGGAAGCCCATCGCGTCCTTCCGTCGGCGCGGTGACCCTGCACTGGCCGCCGCGTCGGACGCTGGCGTGTTCTTCTTCGCCGACATCTGCCAGGAGACCGGCGTCGCGGCGCTCTGCGTCACCAAGGGCACGGTGGCGGGCGGCAGCATTACCTGGGGAACGCCAGTGTACGCGGCGATCGCGCCGGCTCCCGCCTTCTTTCTCGACAAGGAGTTCATCGCGGCGGATCCCACTGGCACCAACATCTACGTGACGTATACGCGCTTCGGACCCGGGGCCCTCGGCTTTGGGCAGATCGAGTCGGTTGCGTCTCACGATGGCGGCGTGACATGGGCTGCACCGGTGGTGGTCGCCGCGGCGATCAGCGGCACCGTGCTGCAGGGCTCCGAGCCCGCCCTCGACCAGAAGGGCACGCTCTACGTCGTGTGGGAGAAAGGGTGGCAGACCACTCTCACCCCCCAGATAGTGGTCAGCAAGTCCACGGACGGCGGCGCCACCTTCAGCAGCCCCTCCGTCGCTGCGACGATCGGAACGCTCGCCTTCAATCGGCCGATCGGCTACAACCGGTCCAGAATCAACGATTTTCCGCGCATCGCCGTGGCGACTACCGGCAAGAACAAGGACGACGTCTACGTGGTCTTCCACAGCCGAGACGCCGGGGATGTGAACGTCTTCGCGACGCGGTCGTCGAACGGCGGCTCGTCGTGGAGCACGCCGGTGCAGCTGAACGACGCGAGCGGCGACGCGCAGTTCTGGCCGATGGTGATGGTCGAGCCGGGCGGCAATGTCGACGTCCTTTGGTACGACCGGCGCAACAACGTCCCCGGGAGCGGGCTCACCGACGTCTACTGGACACAGTCGATTGACGGGGGCACGACCTGGCGTGCGAACGAGCGCGTCACGGACGTGTCGACCAACTGGATCGGGATCGCGACCGACATCGCCCCGAACTTCGGCGACTACAACGGTCTCGCCACGAGCGGCAATCGGACGTACGCTGGATGGGGCGACGGCCGCAACGGCAACCCCGACGTCTATTTCTCGATCATCAGGGGGGCAGGCAAGTCGGGCAAGTGACGCGGTGAGCGTCGCGCATTCTGGGCCGGGCCGTGACGTCACGCGGCCCGGCCCCGAGTGTCGGTGTGGAAGTAATACCACAGAAGAACCGTCGGTTTGCGGGCATTCGGAACTGGCGGCGGGCCGTCAGGCCATGAACGTCGGAGGAGAAACACTCCCTGCGCGCGATGTTCACCCCTCAGCCCGGGTCCGCACCCTTCTGGCGACGTTTCGGATCTGTCGCAGCGCAAGGTGACATCGTTCGGGCCGACACGAAGTTCCTGCTGATCAGCAGAGGCACGGGCTGGACCCAGAATTACGGTGACACAGCCTTCACTGATCCACATGCTCGATGAATTCATGAAGCGCAGCATGCCTGGCGAAGGCTGGCGCGCGTAGCCAGTGCCCACGCCGGCCGACGGTGATGGCACGTCGAGTCGCGCCTGATGGATCGTGGGACACTGTGGACTTGGAGCCCGCGAACCCAGCGACTCACGAAAGCGAGGCCCCGGCGCCACCTTTCCAAACTGACGCGTCCCACGCCACTGACGACCCTCCGCACACCGCCACCCATGACATTGCCTCCCCTCTCCCGCCGCGACTTCCTTGCCCGCACCGGTGCCGGCGCGGCACTCGTTGCCGGTGGCGTGGCGCTTGACTCAGCGCTGGCGCCAGCCGCCGCCGCGTCGCATCACGCAGCGCTCCGGCCCCCCATCGGCATCGAGCTCTACGCCGTCCGCACCGAACTCGCGCGCGACCTCGCCAACACGCTCCGCACCGTACAACAACTCGGCTATCAGCTCGTCGAGTTCTACGCTCCATATACCCAGTGGACCCTGCCGTACGCGAAGACCGTTCGCACGATGCTCGACGACCTCGGCCTCCGCTGTCACTCCACCCACAACGGCATGGGTTCGCTGACACCGGGCGAGTTGATGACGAAGGTGATCGAGATCAATCAGATCCTCGGCGCGCGCCACATCGTGATTGCGTCACCACCGTTCCAGAATGGCACGGTCGATGACTGGAAGCGATTGGCGGCTGCACTCAGTGCGGCGTCCGACACACTGCGTCCGCACGGTCTGCTGGCCGGATATCACAATCACGACGCCGAGTGGGCGATGCTGGATGGCGGGCAGCGCATCATGGAGCTCGTGGCGGCGAACACGCCGAAAGACTTCGTCCTGCAGCTCGACGTTGGAACCTGCGTGAAGGCCGGCGCGGATCCGGTGGCCTGGATCAGGGCCAATCCGGGACGCATCCGGAGCGCACACCTGAAGGACTGGGCGCCGGGCACGGCGGCACAGGAGAAGAGCTACCGCGTGCTGTTTGGTGAAGGCATCGCACCCTGGCGGCAGATCGTCGACGCGCTGGAGTCCGTCGGTGGCGCGGAGTTCTACCTGATGGAGCAGGAAGGGAGCCGGTTTTCAGAGTTCGAGACGGCGAAACGGTGTCTTGCGGCGTGGCGGAAGTTGAGGACCGGGCAATAGCGTCGGATGGGGCGCCAGCAGTCGCGCGCGGGGGAGTGCTGATGCGACAATCGCGGATCAGGCTCCGCCATCTTGCATCGGTACTCCTGGTGCCCGCGCTCGTTGCCAGCGTGCAGGCGCAGTCACTCTCCAACACACACCTCCGCGCCACGTTCGGCCCCCGCGGCCTCGCCGCCATCACGGACCTTCGCGCGCAACACACCGACCGACTGCTCACCGACGATTTCGCGATCACGCTCGCTGAAACTGTCATCGACAGCCGCACGCTGCCGGCGCCCACCGTCGAGCGCGCCGATCACGGGATCACGTATCACTACGCGTCAGGCATCTGGCAGGTGCACGTCACGTACCGACTGCAGCCTGACTGGCAGTTCGTCAGCAAGGAGCTGAGTGTCACCGCGCTGGCCGCCCGCGCTTTCAACATCGGCTCCGTCACACTCGTTCGTGCGACGCTTGCCACCGCGCCCGTCGACGTGTTCCGGCCGATGAGCGCGAACCAGCGACTCGGCACGACGGAATACGGCGCCGCGCTGCGCCTCAAGAGCACACGCTCCCTGCTCATCGTGGCGCAGAATCCGTTTCTCCATGTGACGACGAGCGGTCGCATCGTCGCGCTCGAGTACACGCCCAACATGGACTGGCGCGCCGAGTATGGCACGTTCACGACCGACCGCGCCCTGATCGCACCGGTCAGACTCTCCGGCCACCGCATCGCATCGGCCATGACACCCGAGTGGCAACCGCTCGCGCCGGGAACGCCGGGACTCGACGACGCAGAAGTCGCCGCATTCACCGGCATGGTGCGTGCGCACATGCTCTACGCACCACAGACACCCGTGAACGTCTTCGTCGGCTGGTGCGCGAACGACTACCAGATCGATGTCGGCACCGCCGCCGGCCGCGACGAATACCGCCGGGTGTTTGATCAGGCGGCAGCAGTCGGCGCACAGTACGTCCTCTACGCGCCATCCAACTCCGCCGTCTCCCGCCGCGAAGAGAGCATGGACGAGTGGAGCTGGGAACACGTGCTCTGGCTCGGACTCGGGCAGAAGATCCGGCGTAACGATTGGGATCCGCGCACCAGCGTCATTCCGCCGAGCGTGGCTGAAATGCTCGATGCGGCGCGCGCCAGAAAGCTCGGATTACTGGCGTACGTTTATCCCGTCCTGCCGTTCTCGCAGAACCCTGACTGGCTGGTGCCGGCGCGACGCGACTCGACCCGCAAGGCCGCGAGCCTTAGTAATCGCGCACTGCAGGACTGGCTGATCGAGGAGCTGGTTGCGTTTCACCAGCGCACCGGCATCGCGGGCTACTCGTTCGACCACACCTTTCTCACGTATCAGGGCACGAGCGGCTACGCGCAGTGGTACGGCTGGCGACGTGTGATGGAAGAGTTGCGTCGGCGCATTCCGGACATCGTCATCGATGGACGCCAGGCACATCACCTCTACGGTCCGTGGAGTTATCTCGCCGGTAGCTACCCGCATCCGACGTTCAATGACGAACAGCCGGAGAGCTTCACGCCGTATCCCGACCTGCATTTCGATCGCGTCTCAGCGAATCGTGAGCGGTACACGGCATACCGGTTCCGCAACTACGAGTTCACACCGAACGAACTCGTGCCCGGCTTCATGACGCACCAGACCCCGCGGTTGGACGACACGGAGGACATG
>JANMNM010000124.1:0-11912 GCA_031373905.1 Gemmatimonadaceae bacterium
CGTGTCTGGCGGAGTCCCACTGGATCCGGGGCGACCATTGCGACGCACTGATGGATTGGTGGAGAAGGCGATCACGTAGTCACCGGAGCCGTTCGATGCATACCCGCCAGTGCGGCCGATGCCGAGCAACGCGCGGGACGCGAGGCGGCGCAGGTTCCTGTCCGAGAGCGGCGCATCGGTGGCAATTATTATCACGATGGACCCACTCGCTCCCTGGTCCCGGTTCGGCTTCACGCCGTCGCGGCCAAGCTCGCGACCGACGGGAACTCCCTGGATGAGCAGGTCGCGCCCGCTGCCGAAGTTCGACTGGACCAGCACACCGACGGTCCACGGGCCGGCGGGAACGATTCGGGAACTTGTCCCGATGCCACCCTTCCACCCGAACGCGACGGTGCCCGTTCCGGCACCGACCGCGCCCTCGACCACCGGGCCCGTCGTCGCGGTAGAAAGCGCCGCACGGATGGCGGCATCGGAGATCGGAATCGAGCGGATCGCATTCAGTGCCCAGCCGTCATTCGTTTCGCCGACCACCGGATTGATCGAGCGCACGCGCTGCATGCCCGGTTGCTCGAGCATCCATTTCGCGACACCCTCGGCCGTGCGCCATACGCAGAGTGTGCAGGTGAGCGCAATCGGTGTTTCGAGTTCACCGAGCTCGGCCACCTGGGTGTAGCCCACGAACTTGCCGAAGCCATTGCCGACAACCGCCGCCGCGGGCACGCGACTCTCGAACGGATTCCCGCTGTGCGGAAAGACCACCGTCACACCGGTGCGGGTGGAATCGCCGCGAATCACCGTGGCGTGTCCAACGCGAACGCCGGGAACATCGGTGATGGCATTCAGTGCGCCTGGCGTGTGCGGTCCGACGACGATCCCGAGGTCCCGGGCGCGCGGGCGGTCCTGCGCATGGGCGGTGGCAGCGAGGAGCGCGCCGACAGCCGCGGCAATCGCCGGCAGTGGAATCCGGGAAATGGAACGGCGCATGGTAACAGACGGTGGGTGGCGCGAATAGACCGAAACGCGAGGGTATCTTCCAGCCATGAATCTACGACTCATGCCGGAACTCCTGCTGCGCAGCGGGCTGGTCGCCGTGGTGACGGGTTGTCGCCTTGCTGCGCAGGGGGCGCCGCCGCTGGACATTCTCATCAGCGGCGGCATGGTCTACGACGGCTCGGGCCGGGCCGGCCGGATCATGGATGTGGGCATCCGCGGTGACCGTGTTTCGTTTGTCGGGGCAGCACCACGTGGCGTGACTGCGCTGCGACGCATCGACGCACGCGGACTGATCGTCTCACCCGGCTTCATCGATCCGCACACGCATGCGTACGAGGGGCTGGCTCGGCTGGACTCAGCCAGACGGCAGAATGCCTCGTCGCTGATGCAGGGGATCACGACGGTGGTGCTTGGCGCCGATGGTCGTGGACCGGTCAACGTCACCCAGACACTCGAGACCGCCGAGCGCAGGGGGCTCGGCACGAATGTGTACGCGCTTGCCGGTTTCGGCACCATTCGGGAGATGGTGCTTGGCGCATCGTCAGCCCCGGCGACGCGAGCGCAGCTGGACTCGATGCGGGCACTCGTAACGACGGCGATGCGGGAAGGGGCATTCGGCGTCGGATCGGGCCTGTTCTATGCCCCACAGAGTTATGCGACGACCGAGGAAGTGATCGCGGTGGTGTCGGCCGCGAAACCGTTCGGCGGTGTGTACGACACGCATCAGCGCGACGAAAGTTCGTACACCATCGGGTTGCTCAACTCCGTGCGAGAATCGATCCGTATCGGGTGCGAGTCCGGCCTGACGACGAACATCGGTCACATCAAGGCGCTTGGTGTGGATGTCTGGGGCAAGGCAGACAGCGTTCTTGGCATCATGCGCGCTGCGCGTTTGCGTGGCTGCGCGGTCGTTGCGGATCAGTATCCGTGGACGGCTAGCGGCACCGCGCTCAGCGCCGCACTGCTACCGCGCTGGGCACAGGCCGGTGGCCGCGATTCGCTCCGTGCCCGGATTGCTGACGCGGCGCAGCGCACCCGGATGCTGGTCGAGATGCGCGAGAACCTGCGCCGTCGCGGCGGGGACAGTACCATCCTGCTGACGTCGGGCAACGCGGCGACCAGGGCGTTCGTCGGCAAGACACTCAAGGAGGTCGCCGCAGCAAGGCAGCTGCCTGCAGTGGAGGCGGCGCTCGAGATCATCCGCGATCATGGTGACATGGGTGTGGCCTCGTTCAACATGACTGAAACCGACATTGCGACGTTCATGCGAGATCCCTTCGTGATGACGAGCTCGGACGGATCCGAGGGGCACCCACGTCTGTTCGGCACGTATCCGCGAAAGATCCGTCGCTATGTGCTCGAGCGGCGAGTGATTTCCATGCAACGGATGGTGCAGGCATCATCGGCGCAGGTGGCAGCGACCTACGGGCTCACGGATCGTGGCATGTTGCGTGCAGGCGCATTCGCGGATGTGATCGTATTCGATCCGGCCACGATCCGCGACGAAGCGACTTATGTGGAGCCGACGAAACTCGCCACCGGCATGCGTTGGGTATTCGTCAATGGTCGGGCTGCCGTGACGAACGGAGCGGTCACCGGAGTCATGGCCGGACGCGGACTGCGCCGCGTGCGCTCAGGCGGTGCCGCTTCCCGTCGAAGCGATGCTGCCGCTGCGCCGCCTCGCGCAGATGCGCGTGTCATGAAGGCGGCCGAGTCGATTGTCGCCTCACAGCTGATGCGGGACGTGTCGTATCTCGCATCCGATGCACTGAAGGGGCGGGCGACGTTCTCGGTGGGGCTGGACAGTGCGGCGGCATTCGTGATCCGACGGTTGCGCGAATTGGGTGTCCGGCCGGTGGGTGACAGTGGCTCGTACCGGCAGCACTACGACGTTGCGATCTCCTCGCTCGATACGACGCGTACCACGCTCTCGATCGGAGCGCGGCGGTTCAACTGGGGCAATGATTTTCTGGTGACGGGGTTCCGCGTTCCCGGTTCGCTGCAGGGTGGCGTCGTGTACGTTGGCGACGGGTTGCGGGCCCCCAGGCGCGGTCTCGATCCGTACGCCGGCGTGTCGATACGCGGACACTGGCTTTTGGTCCACGCCAGCCAGATGCGGCCGAGTGGTGCGGCGGATACGCTTGGTGTGTACGGCGTGGACTATACGACGGTGTATGACGAGGCGCGCGCGCATGGAGCGCGTGGACTGCTGCTCATTCCCGGACGCGGTGAGCAGGCCAACTGGCCGGCGCTGCGCACGCGTGTGATGCGTTCCCGTGATATCGAACCAGGCGTGGGGCGCGCGGGTGCACCATTCCCGTTGCCGGTGTTGCTGCTCTCGCAGTCCGTCGTGACGGCACTGCTTGATGGTGAAGCCATCAGCGGTGCTGCGGTGCTGGGTGCAGACTCGTCGCAACACGCGCTCCGATCGGTGGCGCTGCGGGGCAGCGTGACCGCAGCATTCGGCGGGACGAGTGTCCGGCAGCGCGGCTACAACATTGTCGGTGTGTTGGACGGGTCCGACCCACGGCTTCGCGATGAATGGATCAGCGTCTCGACACATCTCGACGGGGCTGTTGGCAGTGCGGTGACGGCGAGCGGCGATTCGATCTACAATGCTGCGGATGACAATGGAACCGGTTCCGCCGGAAACCTGAGCATCGCGCGTGCGGTGCTGCGCGGGCCGCGCCCGCGGCGGTCGATTCTCTTCATCTGGGATTCCGGCGAGGAAGTCGGGTTGCTCGGCACCAGGTTTCTCGCATACGGTCCGCTGGCGAGCAAGGTCGTGGCGCATTTCACGGTCGACATGATCGGACGCACGAAGGTTCCGGGCACGACGATCGCGGGGCAGGATGAGTTGACGGGCCCGGGCGAGGTGTTCGTCTCAGGGCCAAGCGTACTCAGCACCGTGCTCGATTCCGCACTGGCAACCGTCACGCGCGTCTATCCCTACGTTCGCTTCGACCGTCGGTACGAGGATCCGCAGCACGAGTTCTTCTATCCGCGCACCGATGCGGCGCCGTACATCGAACAGGGTATTCCATATGTCGAATTCTTCACCGGTCTTCACGAGGACTACCACGCACAGACCGATGAGGTCTCGAAACTGGATCCGGTGAAATTCGAAGCGGTCACGCGTTCGGTGTATGCCACACTCTGGATCGTCGCGAATGGCGCCGATCGGCCGCGGATCGACAAGCCGATTCCGCCAGTGCTGTGGTTCATGACACCGCGGTGAGCGGTGCGTGACAGGTACGCGCCGCGATTCGCTGGTCGACGCACGCGTGCGCTGCGTTCGAGGCACCGCCTTGCCCCAGGTCCGTGGTTCGGCTGCCCCCGTCTCGTCCTCCGCGTTCGAACAAGCGCACGCCTGAGCCTGGCCGGTATTGACAGTTAACTGTCATCTATACATATTTATGGCGTGACTACCAGCACTGACCAGCCGCCGCCATCGCTCCGCGCACGGCAAACCGCCTCGACGAAGGCACTCATCCTCGACGCCGCCTTCGAGATCCTCACCGGCGAAGCGCGCGAAGTGATCTCCCACGAGCTCGTCGCCAGCCGAGCCGGCGCCAGCCCGCGAACGGTCTACCGCCACTTCCCCACGCAGGTGGACCTCTATCGGGCCCTCTGGGAAGAGCGGCTGCGGGACTTCATTCCGCCCGGCTTCCCCACCAGTGCAGACGAGATCGCGCCGAAGGCCGTCGAGGCGTTCGCCCGCTTCGACGCCAACGAACCGGTCATCCGCACGCTCATGGCGTCGCCGGCAGGGATGCAGATCCGCGACCGCGGCGGCATCGAAGGCCGCGCGGCGTTCGAGGCGGCGCTCTCGCCGCTTTTGACACATCTCGATGCAGCGCAGCGCCAACTCGTCGTCGCTGTCTTCGTGGCCCTCTTCTCCTCGCCGTACTGGCAGGTCCTGCGCGACCGCGCGGCACTCACCGGCCCCGAAGCGCAACGCGCAGTTCGCTGGGCGATGCGCGCGTTACTCGAAAACCTCACCCGTCAACCAGGAGTCCTTCCGTGATCAGCCACATGAGAGAACTCGAGCCGGCATCCGCCGCATCAACGCGTTCACTCGTCCTCACGGCCACCGAAGCACGAACGGATGCGCCGCTCAACATCGTTGGCGAGACGACACTCGTGAAAGTCGGCACCGCTGATTCGGACGGCCTGTTGTCGTTCTTCCATCTCGAGGCCCCACCGATGTCCGGTCCACCGCGTCACGTGCATTCGCGCGAGGACGAGCTGTTCTACGTGCTCGATGGGGAGCTGGTGTTCGAGCTGGACGGCACACAACACACGGTGACCGCGGGCGGAACCGTGTACCTGAAACGCGGCGTGGTGCACGCCTATCAGAACTTCACCGATCACACCGCGCGTCTCCTGATCGCCACCACACCGGGCGAGTTCTCGACGTTTTTCGAGGAATTGTCCGCCATGACTCCCGAGGCCGGAATGCCCCCGATGGAGCCGCTGCTTGCCCTGCATGAGCGTTACGGTATCGCGATCGTGGGCCCACCCATGGCCAGGTGACGCATCCGTTCGCGTCGTCGCCGGAAAGCGACGGTCGCGATGTGTCCCGTTCGCGCAGGATCTGTGGCAGAGAATCGGCGTCGATGGCACCGCACACCCTGACAGCGCCACACGCATCCGGGTGACCTGGGGCCGATCGGACACGAATCCGGTGAAAGGCTGGTACGGCCTGAAGACGGGGCTGCGAGGTCGGTTCGGCGTTTACATCCCGCCGTTGATGGAAGCGCTGGGCCTCGCGGAAGTGACACACGAGGCGAAGGCAAACAGGATGCGCGCGACATAGTCAGCCGGGGCGGCATGCGTCTCCGCCCCGGCTGATCATCGCTCGTGTTCCGTACACCGTCGTACACCGTCGTACACCGTGCGCCTGCGTCGCCGTTTCACCGAGGCGGCGCGCACGACGCCGCGCCTCAGAAGATCAGACCGAACGTGACCGGAAACGCCTGGATGGACTTGGTACTGATCAAGCCCCCCTGCTTGGTATACACGTTCTGGATTCGAGTCTCCGCGAACCCTCTGATGCGACCGAGCCGGAAGGAGAGTCCGGCACCGCCATCGAGTCCGAATTGCGTCGTCGCCAGCGTCTCACCTCCGGTGGCAAGCGCATCGGTCAGGTTGAACGCACCAACGCCGACCAGGATGTACGGTCGCACCGGGCCTGGACTCAGATCAAACCGGAGCGAGGCAATGCCGGCCAGCTGCGTGCGAGTCGCACCGACCGGCGTTCCCGCGACGGTGGTGCGCGCGGTGCCGAACTTCATTCGCGAGAAATCCGCGCCGACCCGAAGCGCGGGAAAGCCCGGTGCGATACGCAACAGTACGAAGGCCTGGCCAGCTGCGCCGACGAGCACATCCTGAGCCTTCGCATCGGTGCGCGGAATGATGACGCCGCCGCCAAAACCGAATTGCACCGGACGAGTCTCATTGTAGTCGGAGCCCGACCCGAATCCCTGCGCCGGGCTCGGTGCGGCAGCCAGCAGCATGATCAGACACAATGCTGCCGGTCGTGCGTGAAGCGCGTTCATGGGTCGCTCCATCTGGTGGGGGGTCCGGAGAGAGGGGACGCGCTCTCCCCGCCGGTGATCTCACACACGTAATCCTACCACGCGGACGCCAGCAGCGCAGTTCACCGGCTTGGCATTGACCGGTCGATTCGGCCTGTCCACGGGCACCGCTACGTTTCGGTGACCGTCGCCAAGGCTGTCTCCCGAACTTCTCTCAGGTCTGTGGACAACATCACTCACACGCTCGCGGGGCTCCTGCTCGCGAACGCGATCGTGCACTACCGTTTCGCCCGGATTCCAGGCCTGGCGGCGGACGTTCGAACTGACTTTGCACTGACGGCCGCTGTGACTGGCGTGATCGGCGCCAATCTGCCCGACGCCGACGTACCGTGGCACTGGGTACTGCAGGGGCTCGGCATCTACGACGACCTGCAACTGCTGCTGCATCACCGTGGCTGGACACACACGTTCCTCGGTGCTGCCATCTGGATCCCGTTGCTGGCCGGCACCGCATTGCTCCGGCGGCGATGGCAGTCACGACGGAGCGGTTCGCGACCTGACATCGCAGGTGAGCGACGGTCCCTCGTACTGCTCAGCGCACTCGCAGTGCTCAGCCACATCCTGCTCGACTTCACGAACGATTACGGCGTGCATCCGCTCTCTCCGTTCTCGAACAGGTGGTTCCATGGCGACACGGTGTTCATCATCGAGCCATGGCTGTGGGCGGTGGCAGTGCCCGCGCTGCTGCGAAGCACCGTGAGCCGCGCCGTGCGCATCGGGCTTGGCGCCGTGCTGATCATGGGTGCAGTCCTGAGCTGGATCGCGCCGCAGATGTCGTTTGCCGCGACCGTTGCTGCGGCATTCGGAGTCGTCGCGATGCTCGTGCTGATGCCCCGGTTGTCGCTGGGCAGGGCGACGGCGGCGGGAATAGGCGGGTGGATTCTGGCAACACTCTGCTTCGCCGCAGGCACCGGTGCCGTGCGTGCTCGCGTGCTCGCCTCCGCACCAGTCGATGGTGCAAACCGTGATGTCGCGCAGGCGCACTACCGTCGCTTCGATGTGATCGTGAGCCCCAGCCCGTCGAACCCGTTCTGTGCGCGCGCGATCACGGTCGATGCGAACGACACGCACTATCGCCTCACGACGGCATGGGTCGCAGCCGCTCCCGCGCTGATCAGTGCCGCGTGGTGCGAGCGCGCTGCGCACACCGATACTGCGAGCGGCGCGTATCACATCCCGATGCAGCGCGCGGTGGCACCTGTTGCGCCGGGCATCAAGTGGGGGTGGAGCTGGACAGCGCCGAAAGCCGAATTTGCGTCGCTCATGTCGGGGCAATGCCAGGTCGCCGCGTGGGCCCGATTTGCCAGGGCTCCCTTCTGGGTCCTGACCGGGATCGACTCGGTCACGGTCGGCGACCTGCGCTACGATCGCGACCGCGGAATGCGCGTCTCGCGATTCACGTTTCCACGACACCCGGAACGATGTCCGGGGACTGTCCCACCATGGGCACGTCCACGCAACGACATCTGGCCAGAACCCGCCGGCTGACCGGCGCCGCAACCAGGGGCACGCTGTCGTGACGCGTGCAGATGCACCGCCCTCCCGCACAGCTGCGACGCACGGCACATTCTCATGCTGGTTTGCCTCGTGCCGCACCGCTTTCCCGATATCCGCTCACGGACCATGCACATGCGCGTCTCGATCACGGTACTCGGCCTGCTCCCCGGGCTTCTCTTCAGCCAGCGACCGTCCGCACCCGTCGCAGCCACGCGACCCGCATCGCTCGACACCGCCTTCGTGAAGGTGCCGAGTTGGCGCTTCGTGGGTCCGGATGGCAATCGGGTGATTGCGGTTGCCGGGGTCCCTGGTGAATACCGGACCTACTACGCGGGTGCCGCCAGTGGGGGGTTGTTCAAGAGCACCAACGGCGGTACGCGATGGGTTCCCGTCACAGACTCGCTGCGCGTCGCCTCGGTGAGCGCGGTCGCGGTGGCGCCAAGTGACCCGAATGTGGTCTGGTTCGGTACGGGGGAGACGTTCCTGCGCAGCAACGTCTCGATCGGCGACGGGGTCTACCGCTCCACCGATGCCGGACAACACTGGTTGCGCATGGGGCTGGAGAACACCGGGCGCGTTGGTCGCGTCGTGATTCATCCAACCAATCCCGACGTTGTGTTCGCTGCGGCACAGGGCCACGGATATGGTCCGCAGGCAGACCGCGGACTGTGGCGCACCACGGATGGCGGACGGCAATGGAAGAAGGTGCTCTTCGTGAACGACAGCACCGGCGTCATCGATGTCGCGATGGATCCGACGAATCCGCGGGTGCTGTTCGCCGCGAGTTGGCAACAGTACATCGTGCCGTGGGACAAGAACTCCGGCGGCGCCGGCAGCGGTATCTGGATGTCACGTGACGGCGGCGACACGTGGTTGCGACTGGACGGCGGCGCAGATGGTGAGGGTTGGGGCAAGGGCCTGCCGAAGAAAGGCACGATGGGAAAGATCGCAATCGGCGTCGCCCGCAGCGACCCGCGACGGCTGTATGCGCTGATCGAGATGAAGGAGCCGGCACTCTACCGCTCGGACGACGGCGGACGCACCTGGCGATCGGTGAATCGGGACCACGACCTGCTCGAGCGCCCGCAGTATTACACGCGGTTCGGCATCAGCCCCGACAACGCTGACAAGCTGTTCGTGGTCGGCGTGCGCTTTGTCGGCACCAGCGACGGTGGCCTGACCAAGGTGCCGAATCCTCCGCGTGCCGGTGGTGACCTGCACGACATCTGGTGGGACACCGCCGATCCCGATCGATTCATGGTCGGTGACGACGGCGGCGTGGGCATCACGATCGACGGCGGGAAGTCGTTCACGCGCATCGCGCTGCCCAACGCACAGATGTACCACGTGGCGACGGACACGAAGATTCCATACAACCTCTACGGCAATCGTCAGGACGGGTATTCCTACGGCGGCACGAGCAATTCACGCGGCAATCGCTCCATCGGCGTCTGGAGCGCGGTTGGCGGTTGCGAGAGCGGCTGGGCGATCCCCGACACGGTGGACAATCGTACTGTCTGGAGCGGCTGCTACGACGCGGGCCTCGAACGCTTCGATCTGCAGACGAAGATGGCGCGCGCCGTGGAGCCGTGGCCGGAGGCCGGATATGGCGTGCCACCGAAGGACCTGAAATACCGCTTCCAGTGGACGTTTCCGATTCACGTCTCACCGCACGATCACAACACCGTCTACGTCGGATCGCAGGTCGTGCACAAGACGACAGACGGCGGCCAGAGCTGGTCGATCATCTCGCCGGATCTCAGCACGAACGACACCACGAAGCAGCAATCGTCCGGTGGCCTGGTGACGGACAACCTGTTCGTCGAGAACGTGACGGTGCTGTTTGCGATTGCGGAATCACCGGTGCAGAAGGACCTGATCTGGGCCGGCACCATGGATGGCCTGGTGCACATCACGCGGGACGGCGGCAAGTCGTGGACGAACCTGACTGCCAATGTTCCCGGGCTGCCGAAGTGGAGCACGATCACGAACATCGAGCCGAGCAAGTGGGATGCCGCCACGGCGTACATGGCGGTCGATGCGCACCTGATCAACGATCGCGATCCATACATCTTCAGGACCACGGACTACGGCCGGACGTGGGTACGCATCAATGGCGACATCCCGCGCAGCGTGTTCAGCTACGTGCATGTCGTGCGCGAGGATCCGGTACGGAAGGGGATGCTCTATGCCGGGACGGAGAACGCGATCTATGTCTCCCTGAACAACGGTGCCAACTGGATCGAGATCAACGGTTCGCTGCCGCACGCGCCGGTGAGCTGGCTGCAGATTCAAGGGCATTTCCACGACCTCGTGGTGTCAACGTACGGCCGCGGATTCTACATCGCCGACGACATCTCGTACTTGCGCACGCTGGCCGATTCGATCGTTCGCATGCCCGCGGCGCTGCTGCCGATGCGTGCCGCGTACCGCTTCCGTCGCGTATCAACACCGAGCACCGCGACCAATTCGCTGGTGAGTGGCGACGATCCGCCGTTGGCGGCGACGATCAACTACACCATCGGCACCATGCCCACCGATTCCACGGCAAAGGACTCCGTGAGCTTCCGCGTCTTCGACTCGACGGGGGCGCTGATCCGGAAGTTCCGCACGGCGCCAGCGAAGCGCGGATTGAATCGCGCGCTCTGGGACCTGCGGCACGAGGGTCCCCGCAAGGCGAAGCTGCGCACCGCACCACCCGGGAACACATCACTGCGGGTGGCTGATTCACGCCCGCTCGTACCGTGGGACCTGGACCTTCTGGGCGGACAGGTCGGCCCGCTGGTGGCGCCGGGGCAATACACGATCGCGATGCTCTGGGGACGCGATACGCTTCGGCAGCGAGTCGAAGTGCGGCGCGATCCGAACAGCGAAGGCACCAGCGCAGACGTCGCCGCGCAGGTGGCGCTGGCCCTGCGTATCCGCGATGCACTCAACGAGACGGTGGCCCTGATCGATGAGTCGGAGTGGAACCGGCGCGGATTCGAGCAGATGCGGAACAAGCTGCGCGAGAAGATTCGTGACGCGAAGGAATACGGACCCTCGCCGGGACGCGACCCCGCAATCGCCGACGCCGAAGCGTTCCTCAAGGAGATCGACCTGGTCGAGAAGAAGGTGATCGGGATCGAGGGGCAGCTGTACGACGTCGCGCTCACCGGTGCGCGCGAAGACGCGTTCCGCACACCCAACCAGCTCTACGAGAAGCTCGCATCGGTCGGGAGTGACGTTTCGGCGTCGAGTGCGGATTTCCGGCCCACCGACAGCCACGCTGCCGTTTACTCGATGCTGCGGGCAAAGCTGGACGAGCTGAAGCAGCAGTTCGCGAACCTTGTGACGAACGACCTGAGCGCGTTCGTCGCCAAGGCGGCACGGTTGGGCGTGTCATTGCCAGTGATCTTCGAGTAACCACACAACGGTGGGTTCCGATCCTGTTCAGTGGTGCCGTGCTCCCGGTACCGCCATCCCTCGAGAGAAAAGCAGATGCGTTGCCTGGTCCCACTGGTCCTTGCCTTCACGGTTGCCTTGCCGCAGGGCGTATCCGCTCAGCTGATGGATCTGCAGCCCGGCCTTCGCATCAGGGCAACCGCGCCGCCGGTGCTGGGCACGCGCTACGATGCCGTGATCGGTACCCGTTCAGCGGATTCGATCTCACTCGTGAAGGCGGGTGCAACGCCCGTGCGCATTTCGGTGTCATCGCTGCAGACCGTCGAGGTCTACAGAGGCAGGAGTCGCGCGTCAGGGGCCAAGCGCGGCATCCTCTGGGGTGCAGGTATCGGCGCGGCGCTCGCGTTGGCCAACGTGGTGCTCCCGGAGCGCGAAGCG
>JANMNM010000140.1:0-4253 GCA_031373905.1 Gemmatimonadaceae bacterium
GAAGATCACCGGATACATCGGCTCCAACGGCCGCTGCTGCCACGCCGTGACTTCGGCGAGCACGGCATCGGCCACGCTGCTGATGAACTCGGGCGAGACGTCCGTGCCATACTGCTCACGGAGGAACCCCTGGATCTCGCGCATCGTCATGCCGCGCGCGTACATCGCAATGATCTTGTCGTCGAACCCCGTGAAGCGCCGCGCATGCTTCGGGATCAACACCGGTTCGAACGCGCCGTCCCGATCGCGGGGCACCGCGATGCGCACCGGGCCGTCCTCGGTCAGCACCGTTTTCTCCGAGTGCCCATTGCGATGATTCGTCTGCGCGACGCCAGGCAGCTCACCGGCGCGATAGCCGAGATGATGGCTCAGCTCCGCGCCCATCGCCCGCTCGATCACCGCCTTCTTGAACGCCAGCGACACGGCCTGCACCGCCGCCGCCGACATCGGCCCTTTGACCAGTTCATCCAATAACGCCGAGGGGATCTCGACGGTCGGGACTGCTTCCGCAGCCCTTCTTCCTGCACTGTTTCGAGGCATACCGACTCCGGTCAGATATCATGATATGCCCCACACACAAAATTTCTGATAGGTCCTGTGGCGATAGCGAAGGCACGCTGTGCTCGTGACGCCGCACCCACGCTCGTTGCACACCGATTGAAGACTGTCATTGCCGACAGCGAAACCGTGCAATGAGTGCACTGTCACCGAATCCACCGTCACCGAATCCACCGCACCGAATCCACCGAATCCGCACACCGAATCCGCGAGCGATGAGGCGGCGATCATGTCGGAACGCCCGATTTAGTTACCCGATGACCGGATATCTGTCAGCACCAGGATCGGTGCGGTCCGGCGGAACATGCCCCATTCCATCACACGCTGTTCACGACCCGGTCCGTCCAGTCCGCGTCGCTGACGCCTGGTCAAAGCGCAAACGTGAGGCTCACCGTCACACGATCACCGTCCCCTTTCTCGCCGCGTACGTGCTTCGGCACCGCGAGCAGCGTTCGGCCGGACTTCGTGTCTCGCCAGACGCTGGTGTCCCACGCCTGGCCGTCCACGACTGCATGCACGGGTGTGCGCCCCCATCCGTGTGTGACGGGTGGAGTCAGGCGCTGCGGCACGGCGACGAAAGTCCAGCCGCCTTGGCCGGGGTAGCGGAAGAGCGTGCCCTTGAAGGTGCCACCGTGTGAGTCAGACAGATGCAGCTCCGTGCGACGCGCCAGTACGCCCGGGGCGCGGGGCAGCGTCCCTGGTGGTCTCCGGCGCGCAGGGAAGTTACCGCTGGTCCCCCCGCTCCGCGGCCACACGCGCCGCCAGGAGTTGATGGAAATTGGCATCCATCGTCCCGCGCAGATGACCAAGAAACTGCATCAGCTCGAAGTTCGCGTGGGTGGCGTCGGAGACATCGAGCGAGACAGATGCCAGACCAGCGGCGTCCAGCGCATACCGTGCGCCTGAACTCAGCGCCGGCGCGCATCCTGCGAACGCAGCAGTCGCCTCGCGGCCGCACGCAGGTACGGTAATGAGTTCGGGCAATCGCAGGGCAACTGATGTCGGGGTGGGCGCAGCAACGCACACGTGCAGCAGGTGCGTGCCATCGGGTGCCACATAGCGAGATGTCGGAATGAACACGTCGTACTGCGTGCCCCCGCGTGATGTCACCCAACGGGCGCCCCAGATCTCCTCCCACATGCGAAGCGTCGGTTCCAGGCGGCGGAGCAGGGTGCCCTCGTGGCCAATGCCGGTCGTGGAAGACGACGGATCCACACTCGTTGATCCACCCAGCGTCAGCCGGCGGATGACTGGGGCCGGAGTGACGTCGGCAGCATCTGTGTCGAACGAGGTGGTCTGCGGCTGGAGGGCGGTCATGTTCCTGGCCTGTGTTGACGGTGACTGTGTGGTTTCCGGGGCGCGTCGGTCACGCCCGGCGCTGCTGAACACGCCCCAACCTTGCACCGCGATGTGAAACCGTCGTTAACGTCATGTCTGGCAACGAATTGGCGCAAATGGAGACGCCCGTCTCACGACGACAGTCGCGCCTGATTCACGCCATTTTCACGGCGCGGTGGCTTCGTCGCCCTCTGCGACGCCGATTATGATGCCGCTCGCGCACTGCGACCCCTGCTCTGGTCTCACTTTTTGACCAACGTTCGTCCATGAATCAGCTCGCACCGCATTATGACTCGTCCAGACGCTGAGCATCGCGTCGCCAGATCGACGTTGCGCGTGCTGGGCAGCGCGCAACTGGTCGACGCCGAGGGCATGGCCGTGGCGTTGCCCGCCAAGGCGCTCGCGCTGCTCACCTACCTCCGCATCGCCACCACGCGCCGCGCTCATCGTGCGTTTCTTGCCGACCTGCTCTGGTCGGAGGTGGATGAGGAGAAGGGACGGGCGTCGCTGCGGCAGGCCGTCATGGCCATTCGCCAGGCGCTGGGCGACGGAGCGCTGGTTCCCAATGGTCAGGACCTGCACCTTGTGGCCCCGCTCGGATGCGATGCCGATGAATTCGTCACGTTGGCGTCCCGTGGAGAGTATGCCGCCGCCGTGGAGCTGTACCGCGGCGACTTCTTTCTCGATTTTGCGCTGCCGGGGGCGCGCAGCTATGAACTCTGGGCCACGATCGAGCGCGAGCGGCAGCGTGGCATTTTTCTGCGGGCTGCCGATGCCGCCACACAGCAGTTGCTCGACGCGGGCCGCGCCCGGGCAGCGGGCGAGTTGGCTGCCCGGCTGATCACTGCGGACGATGCGCGCGAACGCTCGTGGCGACTTCGCCTCGACGCACTGTTGATGCTGGGGGACCTGGCGGCGGCTCGAGTGGCCGCCGAGTCGATGCGTGCCGTGCTGAATGCGAATGACGTGGAGCTCGAACCGGCCACGGAGAAATTGTTGCTCCGGCTGCAGCGCACCGATGCACCCGTGACTGGCTCCGGCGAGGCAGTACTGCGCGCCGAACTCGTTGGCCGGACCCGCGCATTCTCGGCACTGCTCGACGCGTGGAAATCGCTGGGCACCGCGGGGCTGTCTGTCCGCGCACTGATCGGCGACGCCGGGCTGGGCAAGACGCGGCTGCTCGAGGAACTCGCGACGCGACTGCGCAGTCTGGGCGCTCGCGTGGTGCGGGTCGACGTGCGATATGGCGACCAGGAGATTCCGTACGCGCTCTTGCACCAACTGGTGGAAGCGCTGGTTGCACTCTCCGGCGCGGCTGGCATCGCACCCGAGTCGGCGCGGACGCTCGTGGCGCTCGAGCCCCGCATCCGAAGTGTGTTCGAAATGACGGAGCCGGAAGCGGTGGGCGACACGGACCTGCCGTTGCGTCGATCAACAGCGCTCGCCGATCTGCTCGGCGCGGTCAGCGACGACCGAGCGATTGCATTGCTGGTGGACGATGTGCACTGGGCGGACCAGGCGTCGCTGCAGACGCTGTTCGCTGCTGCCGCGCGCAACCGTCAGTCACGTGTGCTGCTGGTTGTTGCACACCGACCGTGTTCGCTCCCTGCGTTCAGCGGGGACGAGATTGCGCTCGCCGCGCTGGATGCCGGCGGAACACGCGAATTGGTGGAGAGCATCCGGCCGTTGGGTGATCTCTCGTGGGCCGATGCGCTGGCTGGCCATCTCGCCGCTGCAGCACGGGGGGTTCCGCTGCTGCTGTTGGAGGCCATTCGTCTGTTGGAACAGGAAGCGCTGCTCGTTCGCGGTGATGCGGCGTGGGAATGCCGTGATCCGGACGCTTTGCTGGCACGGCTGCGCACGCTGGATGTGTTGCACGAACGCCTTGCGCGGCTCGATGATGAGATGCGCGGCATGCTGCTGCGCGTGGCGCTCGCGGGTGGAGAACTGCGTGACACGTTGCTCGCGGCTCCGGGTCGCCGCGAGGGAATTGAGGGCACGCTGCGGCGCCTGATTCACGGCGGCTGGGTTGTGGGCTCTGCCGGGCGCGTGGCGGTACGTCACGCCGAGATCGCGCGCACGGCAATCGAGTCATCCAGCTCGGAGCTGTTGCGCACCGAGCGCGCCGCGCTCACGATAGCACTGGGCGGTGCGCCGAGCCTATCTGACGCCGAGTGGCGACTGCGGGCGCGTCTCGCGCTGGAGGAGAAGGCATTCGCCAGCCTGAGCGCGGTGATTGATCGGTGGATCGCGGCAGACCCACGCAGTCGTAACGCTGCAACCTGGCGCGGTGCGGTCAATTCGCTGCTGGGCGGCCTCGCGTCTGACGATGATGTCCGCGCGCTTGCCCGGTTCCG
>JANMNM010000151.1:0-2247 GCA_031373905.1 Gemmatimonadaceae bacterium
GCCGGCGTACAGCAAACCGGGCTGGCGCGGATCCTCGCGAATCGTATTCGCCACCGCGTCGGCGGTGATGCCGGTGTTGATCTCGGTCCACGTCCTGCCGCCGTCGTGCGTGCGAATGAAATGCGGGTTCATGTCATCGAGGCGCAGCGTATTCACTGCTGCGTACGCCGTCTGCGTATCGAAGTGCCCCGCATCGAGATTGTAGATGCGTGCCCACGGCTTGGCGACCGCCGGTGTGACATTCGTCCACGTCGCGCCGCCATTCCGCGTCACCTGCAGCGACCCATCGTCGCTGCCGCTCCAGATCACGTTCACATCGCGCGGCGACGGTGCAAGCGCCGTCAGCGAGCCCGCCGGTGCCACACGCACCGTGCTCGCGTACTGCCCTGCAGTCGGCGGCACCTCCCAGCTCTGCCGCGTGAGATCCGGGCTGATGCGAGTCCACGTCTTGCCGCGATCGAGGGTTTTCCAGACGACGTTCGACGCGTAGAACAACAGATCGGGATTCACCGGCGAGAAGTGCAGCGGCATGGTGCGGACGTTGCGGCTGAACCCTTCCATGTCCGGGCCGACGTACGTCGTCTGCGCGGTCCTTCGGTTGTAAAGTGAGACACCGCTGCGCATGCTGCCGTACATCATGTCCGGATCGCGGGGATCGGGCGCGGCAATGCCGTATTCCTGGATGTTCACCGGATGCCAGTCATGGAACGTGATCTGGCCGTCATCCGAGCGGCTTGGCACGCAGGCGGATCCGGAGTCCTGCTGTCCGGAACAGACCCGGTACGGGAACGCGTTGTCGGTCGTGACATGATACATCGCGGCCGTCGGCTGCGTATACCAGCTGCTCCACGACACCCCACGATTCGCGGAAACCACCGCGCCCTGATCGGAGACAGCGAGGACGATGTCAGGATTGACGGGGTTGATCCAGATCTTCTGGTAGTCGTCACCACCCGGTGCACCGCGCACCGCGCTCCACGAGTAGCCTGAGTCCTCGGTTCGCCACATCACGGTCGACGTGCTGTAGACCACGTTCTCGTTCTTCGGATCCACGTAGAGCGTGGGCAGGTCACCGCCGCCGATGCGAGCCATCGGACGATTGTCCGTCATCCGTCCTTCCCGACTCGGCATGCCCGGCATGTTCACGGCCAGTGCCCAGTGCTCGCCGCCGTCGGCAGACTTGTAGAAACCAACCGTGCTCGGAGCGCCCGGGCCTGCGACGTTCGCCACGGTCGCATACAACACATTCGGGTTGCTGATCGAGAGCGCGAGATTCGCCTGATTCAGAACCGGCAGTCCCGTCGTGATCTGACGCCAGGTCGTGCCGCCGTCGGTGGACTTGTAGAAGCCGCCCGTGCCGGCGAATGCCAGGCCTTCGATGAAGCTCTGCTGCTGTTGCCAGAGAGTCGCGTAGAGCGTGTTCGGGTTCTGCGCGTCGATGCGAATGTCGTTCGCGCTTGTGTATTCGTCGCGGTACAGCACGCGTTCGAAGGACGCTCCACCGTCCGTGGACCGGAAAACGCCACGCTCCGTGTTCGGACCGTACGGATGGCCGAGCACCGCGACGTAGAGCCTGTTCGGGTTGGTGGGGTCAACCTCGATGCTGGCGATCATCTGACTGTTGCGCAGGCCCAGATGTGTCCACGTCGCGCCACCATCGGTGGACTTGTACATCCCGTCACCCACAGCCAGATCGGGCCTGATGATGCCGGCGCCCGTCCCGACGTAGATCACGTTCGGATTCGACGGCGCCACGGCAATTGCCCCAATGCTGCCGGTGGACTCCTTGTCGAACAGTGGCACCCAGCTCGAGCCGTAGTCGGTGCTCCGCCACACGCCACCGTCATCGAAGCCGGCGTAGAAGACATTCGGCTGACTCGGCACACCAGCCAGCGCTCTCGCCCGGCCGGCGCGCACCGGGCCGATGTGTCGCCAGTGCATGCCGGAGGTGATGTCCGGGCCTTGCGCCGCAGTGAGAGATGGCAGCGTCGCGATGAACGCGACGGCGAGCAGGGCGCGGCGAAGAATTGACTGACGCACGTGTACCAATCCGGTGGGAGACGAGGGTACTACGTTCTCGGTGGAACTGACGCTGCGGAGTATGCGCCGCAGCACGAGTGGCGGCAACGCTGCCGGTGCAGCCCGCCCCTGCGCCATGTGCTTCGTGTCTCCCGCGGTAGTTCGGTGGCAGCGCACACAAAGGCAACCAATGAGTGCCCAGTCACCCAATTATACCCGAAATTTCCC
>JANMNM010000209.1:0-27028 GCA_031373905.1 Gemmatimonadaceae bacterium
GACCGTGGGTTGCGGCACAGCGCAGGGTATGCAGACCAGGCCGGATCCGCTGCTGGAATATGTCCGGCGGCAGTCTCAGCAGCGACATTGGCCCGACCCGGTGAAGCTCCTGCCGCAACAACGCGCGGCGTGCAGATTCAATCGCGTACACTCGCCCTTTCTTCCGCTGGCTGGCTCACTGCGGCCGCAGCAGCCCCCAGCGGTCAGCGCCTCAAGACCATAAACCATCCCTGCACCCATGACTGCCGCCCCTGCTGCGAAACGCCCGGCCAAACGTGGCGGCCTTCACGTCATCGGCGACAGTGGCACGCCGGTCGACTGGTGGTTCATCTACAAAGTCGCAAAAGGATCCCAGATATCCGGGCCTGCGGCGACGGGCCAGGAATACCTGTACTTCGATTCCGAAATGAACCGCACTCCAGTCGCACAGCCGGTGATGTCCAGAAACAGGATCGATCGCAACGGCGCACTCAGCGATACCCTCAGCCAGCTCTTCACGCCTGCGGCAAAGGCAAACAAAGATCTGGGCTGGTATTGCTACAACGACGAAGACCGCCTGCAGAAGAACAAGAAGACCGGCGCTTCCGGAGGCGCTGGCCCCAGTGATCGCGGTCACTGCAAAGGCGCGTTGGCTTTTGATCTGGCGTCAGACAGCGCACTCTGGTTGATCCACTCGGTGCCACTCCTGCCGATGAACGCCGCATTCGTCTATCGACCTGGTGAACTGGAAAAAGCCCAGACACTTCTCTGCATCCAGCTCGCGAACTGCGACACGGCAAAGCACATCGCCCAGCTCATGTTCGATGCACACGGACCGAATGTAGTGACCGCTTCTGACATGCTGACCACCGCGCACGACCCGGCGAACAACATCAGGAAGCCACCAATCACGAACGTTCCGGTCACACTCGGTAACACCGATCCCCGTGTTCTCCTGATGCAGGACAAGAATGGTTCGACCGGGGCAGGCGCGAAGCCGTATTTTGGTCGCGTGCCATTCTACTCTGCAGGCAAACAGAAATTCACTGCCATAGCGAAGAACAGGATCTGGGGCAATCCCAAGCTGGATCCCGACGCCAGGAAGAACGGCGCCAAGGACTTCTACAACGATCTCGTCAGCTCAGTGCTCGATGAAGCACTCGAAGTCGAGACGTGGGAGGATGCGAAAGGCGAGATCCCGCCGCCGCTGGAGAACGGGGAGAAGCATCCGGTTGAAAACACCGCCAGCGTCAACCTCGCCGCGCTCCATTTTCCGTATGCGTGGCCGGAGCCCGTCGATCACGCCAAGCTTGCCATCTCCGACCGCAGCAATCCGCCGCACCTCGATCGCTATGTGTGCGTTGGCGACATCAACTTCACGGATGCACAGGAACAACGTGGTGGCGGCACGTGCGCCTTCGTCTGCCCTAACTTGTGGCAGGCGATCGCCTCCGTGCTTGTCGAAGGCACACCCAAGGGCGAAGGTGGTGGTGCCAAGGCGTCCACGAAGAAGGTGCCCAGCAAGACCGCTGTGAAAGCCCGCGTCGGCGCCATGAAGCCCGCTGCCGGAAAGTCCACCAGCAAGTCCGCCAGTAGGCCGACCAAGGCCGTCAAGGCAGCGGCGACGAAAACGTCGGTTCCTTCGAAGCGAAGCGCGACGTCGGTCAAGCCATCGGTGAAGCAACCCGCCGCCAGGAAGAAACCAGGGAGGTAGGGGGCGACTGTCGGGTCCAGTCACTCAGCTTCCCTCCGAGGCCCACCGGTCGCGGTGCATGGGAACGGGAGGCGCAGTCGTGACGGGAGCGGCCTGCGACGGTGAGATGTCCACCACGCACAGCGCTACGGTCGCTGGCGAAAGGCCGCTGTCACCTCGTTTGCAATGGTAGCCGGGGCCAGTGCCTCGGGGTGCGGCTCGAGCATTCGGAGCGCTGCAGGAACCAGTGCCACATCGCCTCGCGCAGCGCGAGAATCGCGATCCCGCTGCGCGCGACCGACAACGAGACTGTGCACGGCGTCTCTGTCGTCGGCGTCCAAGGATCCAGGACGGTGGTACGACTCGTACCGAACCTTCAGCACCTCGTGACGAGAGCGGCCCTGATGCGTCGTTCAGGTACCCCGTCGTGGTTCTATCGGCCCCCGGTCGTAAGTCGTGCGTGCCGGTCGGGTCCAATCGGCCTTCGGTACCTCGCCGCAGTCGCGCGTCATCCCCTCTGCCCAAGCGCTGACCCTCGATGTTGTGCGGCATCAGGCTACTGCTTTCGGTGGCGGTTCGTCTTCCGGAATGCGCTTGGGAAGTAACGGTGAGCACGGTAGTATTTCCGAATACACCCTGCCAACACGCCGCTCGACGAGCAGCCGCTCAAATTCAGCAAACCCGCGCCCGCCATCCGCAATGGCAGACTGCACTTTCGATGACGGCGGCGAGGTGAGGTTCGCTTCTGCCCAGGCTCACGACGCCTCGCCCGACGTGCAGACGTTGAGTGCACTGAGCGTAACTCGTGAGCTGTCGCTCGACGCGTTGCGCCCCGAATGGGAGCGGCTGGAGGAGCGATGCGACCTTCGCCTGCCGTTCGCGCAGCCGTGGTGGACCGAGCAGTGGGTGCACCACCTCCTGCAACACAGGCTGGCCATTGCGGACGAGTTGGTGTTACTGGCATGCCGGGATGGATCGGGTGCGCTCCGCGGCGTGGCACCGATGGTGCTGACTGAGCGGCCGAGCGTCGGCTGGATGCGTTCGCGCACGCTGCGCATGATCGGAGCCGACCCGAACATCACAGAAGTGAGCGGCCCTGTATGCGCACCCGAAGACCGGTCGAACGTGATTACAGCGTTGCTCGGCTACTTCAGGGCCAACGCGTCGGAATGGGATATTCTGTTGTTCGGCGGCGTGCAGGCCGGTGAGGCGTCATTGCTGGAACGCTGGGCGGGGGCACGATGGCAGCAAAGCAAGTCCGACTACTATCTGGAGCTGTCCGGGACCTGGGAAACATTTCGTTCCACGCGGGGCCGCAACCTCAAGGAGTCGTTGCGGAAGTGCTACAACTCGCTCAAGCGCGACGGGCATGCGTTTGACTTCAGTGTCGTGAGCGAACCGGAGGAGATACCGGCTGCCCTCGAGACTTTCTTCGCGCTTCACGCCGCCCGTGCTGCACTGAAGGACACCATCATTCACCCGAACGTGTTCGAGCATGCGCTGCCGCGTGCGTTCATTCACTCGTGCTTCATGGCCGCATCAGTGCGACATCAAGCGAGGATCTTCCAACTGACGGTTGCAGGGGAAGTCGTGGCAACACGGCTCTCGTTTCTGCTTGGGGATCAGCTCTACATGTACTTCTCCGGCTATTCACCGCAATGGAAACAGTACAGCATCATGACCACCTTGCTCGCGGAAACGATCCAGTGGGCGTTTGCCAGCAACGTGAAGGTGCTCAACCTCTCACCGGGAACGGATGTGTCCAAGACACGCTGGGCTCCCCGCGCGGTGACGTTTCGTGATGCGTGCCTGCCGAGCCCGTCGCTGCGGGGCAGGCTGATGCACCGTGTCTACATGTCGCTCACCGCGCGCGAAACCAGAGTCCGTCGGCTCCTCTGGTTCGCACAGCGCTATCGACCCGCTGAGCCAGCGAAATGAGCGGCATCCCGGTGCCGGATGGTGTACGCGCGATGATCGGGGTGACGCGTGTCCGCTCCCACTCGGTCAACGAGACCGACATCGCCCGCTTTGCGCAGGCCATTGGCGAGCGCGTCTCACGCCGCGGAGGGATTCTCGAGGCACCACCGCTCTTCTATCAGGCGCTGGCGTACGAGGCGGTACCGATCGAGGAGCTTCCGGAAGACGGCTCGCCGCGCGAGCTGGACGTCCCGATTCCGGCAACACGCACCGTCGGCGGCAGCAGCGAATTCGTCATCCACAGGCGCGCACGCGCCGGTGAAACGCTCACGGTGGCCACATCCCTGAAGAACGTGATACCGAAGCACGGCAAGAGCGGCGTCCTGTATCTCGTGGTGGTGGAGACATCCTTCACTGATGCCGCCGGAGTGCTCGTGGCCCGGGAGATCGCAACCTTCATCAAGCGGGCATGAGCATGGATCCGGTCAGTTCGCGGACGCTGGCACCGGTCATTCCACAACTGACCGTCGTGCCGACCACGGCACATCTGTTCATGTTCAGCGCAGTCACATGGAACCGGCACCGCATTCACTACAGCAAGGACGCCGCGGTGGCCGAGGGCCACGCCGACGTGGTCGTGCAGCGTGCCCTGCTCGGAAACTATCTTGCGCGAATGCTGGGACAGTGGCTGGGTGGTCGCGGTGAAATTCGTGAACTCTCCTGGAAAGTGCTGAGCAGCGCCGCACCTGGGTTCGCCCTGCATTGCATCGGCGAGGCCACGTCCGTGGATGACCACACGTACGACTGCGCGTTGCGGATCGTGGATGATCAGGAGACCGTCATCGTCACTGGCAACGCGCGATGCACGTTGAGTGAGCCCGCTGCGTGACACTGCCCGCTGGCCTCCGGTTTGTACGTGTGGCGTACCGGTTCCTCAAGCATGATCTGCTGCTGGGCATGGCGCTGGTGCCGTACGGCCGGGCGCGGCAGCGCGCGCTCCTCGAGCGGGCCGATCGCAGCGATTCGCACACCTATACGAGCTTCTACCGTTCGCCACTGCAACTCGACGCCCTCGTTGGTCCAGTGCTGGCGCACTTCGAGCGACGGGGGATACTGTCGCCATCGATCCTGCTGTTCGCCGGCTCGATCGGCGCGGAAGCCTACACGATCGCTTCGGAGCTGCAGTTCCGTCGCCCGGAGCTCTCGCTGCGCATTCGCGCTTCCGATCTGCACGAGCACACCGTCGCACGCGCGCGTGAGGCGAGCTATTCCCTGCACGAGGTGAAGCAGAGCCTGGATGTGCCCGAGTCATTCCTGCGGCGCACGTTCGACATCGTCGGCGATCGGTATGTGGTGAAACCGGAGATCCGGGCCAAGGTGAGCTTCGAGCAGGCAGACCTGCTCTCACCGCACCTTGCGGATCAATTTGCTCCGGCTGATATCGTGTTCGCGCAGAATGTGCTGTTTCACCTGCCTCCTGCGCTGGCGCGCAAGGCGTTCGCCGCGGTTGCAAACCTGCTCACGCCGGGCGGCGTGCTGTTTCTCGACGGCATGGAGCTCGACATGCGAGTAGAGCTCACCCACGCCAGCCATCTGATTCCGCTCGACTACAAGGTCAAGGAGATCTACCAGTACTCCCGACAGCACATCCCCGTCCGGTGGTGGCGCTACTACTACGGCAACGAGCCATACATGCCGTTCGCGAGGAACAGGCTGGCGCGATATGGCACCATCTTCCTCTCCCGCCCCGCAGCTCCCGCATCACCGTGATCAGGTGGAGCACGATGGGACTCTGGATCGCTGCAGCGTGTCTGGCATCCTTCCTGGCGTTGGCGTTGCTGGCATTCGCAACGCCGCGGCTCGGTGAGCCGGGGCAAGTGGCGGGCGCGAAATTCGCGGCCGTTGATGGTGGCGTGATCCGCTATCAGCTCGACGGGGATGGCACGCACACCCTCGTGTTCCTGCATGGTTTCAACCAGGACTTGAGCAGCTGGGACGCGGTGTGGGCAGCGAGTGAATCCTGCCCGGTGCGTCGCCTGCGAGTGGACATCCCCGGGTTTGGCGCGTCGCGCTTCGATACCAACGAGTACGGACTGTCGATCCAGGCACAGCGCATCGCGTCGCTGCTGGACACGCTCCATCTGCAGCAGGTGACGCTGATCGGTTCATCCATGGGTGGATCACTCGCGGTCTGGCTGGCCGCGCAACACCCTGAGCGTGTTGTGCAGCTCGGCCTTCTAGCGCCGTCGGGTTATCCTGGCTCGCTTCGCCATGACGGTGCGTTCGGCCGCGTGTTGCAGCCAGGGATGCTGAAGCGGTCGGCAACGTGGCTCGCACGCACGAGGATCTACAAATGGCTGTTCCCCGGAAGCGCCGCGCTTCAGGCCCTGACGACAACCAACAGCTATGGGCCTGCCTGGCTCGAGCAGCTCGCGCATGTGCATGCGCCTGTCTTCCTTGCCTGGTCGCGAAGCGATCGCACGGCGCATGCCGAGACGGCTGACAGCGTCGCGAGCGCCCTCCCGAACGCCACGCTCTTCTGGCTGGACGAATCGGCTGGCCACGACATTCCGTCGACCCGGTCGGCGCTCACGGCGGAAAGCGCGTGCCTGCTGGCGCAAGGGATGTCGCCTGCGAACATCGCCACACAGCTTGCGGCACGTGCAGTTCGCGATGCCCGAGACGCAGCGGCTCCCGCAGCGTCACGACCATCTGGGCACTAGCGCTGCCACGTTGCGCATCAGGCAGGTGACGCGCACCATCAGCGCTGCAGCGGGCCAACGCGCGTGACGGTCGACCAGTCGCTCTCCTTGAGAGTCAGTGAAAAGCAAATCGTTCCCTTGCGCCTGATGCCACGCAGGACGCCGACGCGTTGATACCCGCTCTTGGCCACGCCACTGAGCGACTTGTAGTTCAGGTGATCCACATAGCCCATCAGGCGCAACTTGCCTTCGTCACGAATGAGCTTGAGCACGTTCAGGTGGCGCAACGCCTGGAACGCCGTGCCGCGATACTCCGGTGTGGTGTACCCATTGTAGTTGTACACCATGTCATCGGGCAGATTGACGTGAAAGCCCCAGTTGATGTCAATGAGCGAGGAGCGGCTGATCCAGGTGTAGCCAACCAGCTTGTCTCCATCCAGCTGGAGGAGGCAGCGATTCCCATCGCGAAACGACACAATGTCCCGCTCGAAGATGTTGGCGCCCTTGGTCCGGGCCAGCCGTTCGATATCGTCGAGCTCCGCAAACCGAAAGACGTGGTCTTTCGCCGCGGCTGCCGCCTCCGGCGTGGGTCTCGGCTCTGAAAGCACGACGATGAACAGTCGGAACGCGTCGCCACCTGGCGCAGCCGTCAGCACTCGCCGCGCCAGATGAACCACGCATCCGCGTGGTCCAAGCGCGCGCACTGCCCGGACGACTTGAAGGAACCTGCCGATCATCATGTCTCCGTTACTCGCCGGAAGTCGAATGCACTGAGTTATTCACGTGGTGCACCGGCAGGAATTCGCCGGCGCCACCGAGGGGTACTTCATACTCCCGCCACGCCATGTGTCAACGATTATCTCCACATGGAGGGCACAAAGAACCGCCTCGGACGGCGCGGTGACTTCCGCTTCGTGTGCGAGCCGGTTGTAAGCGGCCGGTGCTGCAGGCGCGATCCTGGCAGATGCGGTGTGACACGCGGGAATCCCGGCGTGCGTGCGCGTCCCGTCACGGACACGTTGAGAAATCAGACAGGGGCAATGGGTAACGGCGCTTGACCTCGTGTCTGGCGTAGCACGCCATGCGTTTGTTGCCGCCGCGAACGATGCAGATCACGTCGGCGACTGCAGGGGGACGCCGTAGGTGAGAGTAGGCGTCTTGGGGTCGGTGCACGGCAAGGAGCCCTGCCGTTGGTCTCCGCGGCGATCGGCACCGCAACGTCTCGCCGTGGCTATTTCCGGTCAGGGCGCCGAGCGACCGTGAAATTCGCGCCGACCACCGTGAACGACTGCGCCTTGCCGTCCGTCTGGGGGAACTCGAACACGAACGTCGATCCGAAGACATCGACGAGAAAGCGACTGGGGGAAAGCGCCTTCATCACCACGTCGGTGGTGCCGCCGCCTGAAAACAGCAGCTGGCCGCCCCGCAGTGTCACGCTGAATCCACTCTCGTACTCGCCCGCATATCGGGCCATCAACGTGTCACTGAGCGTCACGCTCGGCACGCGCGTGTAGACGCGTGCGGCGGCACCAGTGCCAGTGGACACCGAGGTGCCGTCAATCCGATAGCGCACCACCGGCACGAACTCCTTCAGCAGCCCGTTGCTGTCGGTGCCGGGAACGAAAGTCCCGTCCGCCAGTGGAAGCATGATGATCGGAGGCGATTCCACGCCGGCGACGGTGCGAGTCATGGCAAGGCTTGTCCGCAGACTCCAGATGCTGATCAGTTCCGCGCCGTCGCCGGACGCACGGTACGCCCCGATCAGCTTGTCGAGCGAGATCGTCGACGCATCGGCCAAGGGGAGCATCGTCCCCGTTGCGGCCAACTGCAAATCCGCCGCCGGCACCGGACCCACACCGAACGCCACGCGCTGCGTGACTGGCCCACTGAGCAGTGGCACAGTGGCCACCTCCAGCAGGTAGACGCCAGATGCCGTTGGCGTCCACTCGAAATCGAACGTCTGACCGACATCCGTGCGAAACGAGGCGTCAACCGGCGCACGCAGCTGCGCAGGCAGCGCTGCACCATCTCTCGCCAATGGGCGCCAGCGCACCGGCTTGCCGTCCTTGAGCAACCGCACCGTCTTCACGTCGTTGGTGCTGATGTGCATGAAGCGCAGCCGGTACGTCTTTCCGGCATCAAAGCGTTCAGCCGGTGCGAACGCGCGGCCGTTGATGGCCATGTGCGCATCCGGCGTGGCGCCGCGCGAGGCCAGCACGAACAGCCGATCGGTATCGGTGTTGAGCGCATGACCCCGCTCGAGCACGACGAGCGCCCCATACAATCCCTGCTGCAACTCGTTGCCGGTTTCACCATGGATGTGATACATGAACGTGCCTGCGCGCGGCGGTGTCATGTACGCACTCATGGAGTCGCCCGCGGCGATGGGCGAACGGATATGGCCGGGTGCGCCGCTCCAGTGCCCAACGCCGTCGTAGTAGCTCTCGAGTTCCATGCCGTGCCAATGCAGTGACAGCGGCACGCGGAGGCGGTTGTGCACGACGATGCGCGTCGGCTCGCCGCGCACGAGAACCAACGGGCTGCTCGGCAGACTGATGGAGTCTGGCGCCGGCGGCGTGGCGCCGCGCTGCACGACGAACCCAAGGCCAAGTGAAT
Organism: Gemmatimonadaceae bacterium; assembly: GCA_031373905.1. Lineage (GTDB taxonomy): Bacteria > Gemmatimonadota > Gemmatimonadetes > Gemmatimonadales > Gemmatimonadaceae > JACMLX01. The sequence goes on from JANMNM010000209.1 coordinate 8,908, forward strand.
CGCCGAAGACATGTGGACGCGCACCCGTCCAGACGTCGAGCCGTCGCGCGTTGGTGGGTGGGGCGATGGGTCCAGCCACGCGCGGTGTCACGTTGATGCCCATGATCAGCCCCGCCATGCCGTCGTTCATCGGCATGTCGCCCATTGCACCACTCGTGGCCGCCGCGGTGGCGGAGTCCGGAGGAGCGCCAGTGGAATGCACGAGGAGATGGCAATGAAACAGCCAGTTGCCCGCACGCCCGGCTTTCCAGGTGAGGCGCATCGTCGAGAACTCAGGCATCCCTTCGGTGACCTCGAGCGGACGCGGCCCACGCATCAGTGTGTCGGCCTGCGTATCTCCACGCACGTTCACGGTGAAGTAGAAGCCATGCAGATGCATCGGGTGCGATTCAACGGTCGCGTTGATCACTCGCCAGTGCACCGAGTCGCCCTCTGCGTACTGCAGCCGCTCGGTGTTCGGCCACGCGAGACCATTGATCTTCAGGCCGCTGTTCCCGAGGGTGATGACGAAGATCCGCTCGTTCGTTGGTGGCGGAGAGCCCGCCGGATCAACCACGAGTACGCCCAGCAGATCGCCGTCGGCTCCGGGTGGCGGTGGCGGGGCAGAGTCCTGCACGACGCGGGCGTAGTAGAACGAGGTGACGGCCTGTGTGGGTGTGAATCGCACTTCCCGCTCCTCACCGGGGGCGAGGAAGATCGGGTCACGCGTCGCGAACGCGGGGAGTCCGTTCACCGCAGTGTCACCGCTCACACGATCGGCAAGCCCGTGCAGCTGCACACGGCTGGCGAGTGTATTCCGCACCGACACGCGCACTGGCGTCCCGGCGCGCATGCGCAGCAATGGCCCCGGGAGGGTCGGGGCCTTCCCACGTTCCGCGAATGCCGCGTCTGGAATACTCGGGCCCTTCGGCCCCAGTGGTTGCGCGACGATGTCGACGAGATCCAGCGCCACGCGCAGCTCGCCATCCACGATCTGGCCGGCCGGCGTGCGCTGATCATTCGGTGTCACCGATCGCGCAGCAGGCGGCGGGGTGACGTTCGATGTTCTGCCAGCATGAAATGTCGCTGGCGACAGTGACGTGAAGGCGAGGAGAGTCGCGGCGACAGCGGTGCCAATGTGTGGGACCACGATGTGTCCTCAGTGCAGAGCTGCGGAGGGCGTCCGCATCGTGTTGCGTTGCCCACGGATGGTACTCGCCTGCGGTGCTCGATGCGACGCCCGTGCTGCAGGGGATCTTCCGGCCTGGGGTGCGCGCTGATCAGCGTCAGATCAGGTCGAGTGCCGAACCGGGAAACGGGTGTTCCCGTCACGCAGCTGACTGGTGCCGTGCGCCGGTCGATCCCCGCTATTCCTGGCTGGCCGCGCTCTCGTAGGTCGCACCGCGCACCATGGCCGCGTGCACCCGGCCAAGCACCTCCTCCGACGCGAGCAGGAATCGGCAGTGGGGGTGACCCGCGGCGCTGCACTCCACTTCCATGACCGCGATTGGAGTGTTGGCGAAACGTCCGAAGAAGCCGGCGAAAAGGCCCGTGGAGACCAGGCAGTGTTTCCCGCCGGCTCGTGCTTCGCACCACTCGTGGGCGTCGAGCACCATCACCGCTTCACTGAGCGGCGCGATGGTGATGTGGCCCCACCCTGAGACCTCGAAGAACTCACCCAGCAGCGTGCCAAAGACGTCGTCGGCGAGTTGCTCAGGTGCCGGCTCGTCGCGCAGGGAGAGCCAGTCGCGAAACCTGCCGTAGAGTTCTGCGCCGATGTGGAAACCGGCGTCGCGGAGTGAGCCGGCGAGCGCAGGCGACGTCTCTGCGTCGGCCACATTGCGTCGCACCAGCAGGAACTCCGCGGGGAACGCCATCGGTGGCGTGGTGAGGGGCGGTCTTTTGCGCATACGTGGCAACGACGCCTGTTTCGTCATCTCGTCACGAAGGGATGGTGTCGTCGGGAGCGGTCAACGCAGGCCCAGAACCCGCCGCGTGGGCTGCTCGTCTCCGTTGGGATCCCGTCGGGCGTTCCTGGCCTTCCACTTCGTCAACCAGCCGTCACGGGCGATCGCGCCGGAGAACGGCGCCGTCGGCCTCCCGTCCTGGCCAATCGCGGGCTCCACGATCTTGCCTTTCTCCACCATGATGACGCGTCCGGCCGACTGGATGGTCTGCGGCCGATGTGCAACGATCACGCGCGTCATGTGCAGCGCGCCGATCGCCGTGTTCACGAGCTTTTCATTGGTGAGATCGAGGTGGCTGGTGGCTTCATCGAGCAGCAGCATCCGCGGCTGCCGGTACAGGGCACGCGCGATGAGCACGCGTTGCTTCTGCCCGCCGGAGAGGACGGTGCCCATGTCACCGCTGAGAGAGCCATATGCCATCGGCATCGCGACGATGTCGTCGTGCACGGCCGCCAGCCTGGCGCACTCCTGCACGCGTTCCTCGCTGTGATCCGAGGCGAAGAAGCTGATGTTGTCACCGATCGACCCCGCGAACATCTGGTCGTCCTGCAGGACGACGCCGATCATCTGGCGGTACTGCCGCACATCCGTTCGTGCGAGCGGCTGCCCGTCGATGAGGATTTCGCCTTCGGTGGGCTGCAGCAGACTGGCCAGCAACTTGAGCAGCGTCGTCTTGCCCGAGCCCGAGCCGCCGATAATGGCCACCGACTCGCCCGCCTCGATGCGGAAGTTCAATCCGTCGAGGACCCACGGCGTGCTCTCGCTGTAGCGGAACCGGAGATTGCGCACCTCGATCGCTGCAGGCGCCTTCTCGACGACGGTGCGCGCGACGGACTGGTCCTGCGATTCCGGTGGCGTGAGTGCGATGTCCGCGAGACGTTCGGCATGCACCTGCAGCATCTGCAGGTCCAGCGCCTTGTCGATCAGGTCGCTGACGCGATCGAGGAACTGATCCTTGTACGCCACGAACGCGAGCAGCATACCGACCGAGAGGGTGTTGTCCATGACACGCCGCGCACCCAACCAGATGATGAGGATCGCGAGCCCGCCCGTCAGCAGCGAGTTCGAGATGCGCATGACGAGCTGGAGCCGCTCGGTCGTGATCTGGCGGTTGAGCGCCTCGACGAGAAGGTTGAGCCAATGACCGCGGCGATCTTCCTGTCCATTGAACAGCTTGATGGTGCGAATGCCGCGCAACGTCTCGAGGAAACTCGAGTCGCGGCGAGCGGCCCAGACGATGGCTTCGGACGACGCCTGTCGCAGTGCCGTGAACGAGATCCATCGCAGCGCGGCGTACAGCAGCGCGCCGGCAACGACGACCAGAGTCAGCATTGGCGCGTACAGGAGCATCACGATCAGTGTCAGGCTGGCCAGCAATCCGTCGAGCACGGCTTCGACGACATCGGTCGTGATGGCCTGCAGGATCACGTCCTGCGACCCGAATCGCGACATCACGTCACCCAGGTTGCGCGTCTCGAAATACGACGGCGGCAGGTTGACGAGATGTGTGAAGAGGTTTGCGCGGCCCTGCACCTTGAGTGATGCGCCAAGCCCGATGAGCACCCAGCCGCGCATGGCAGTGACGGCGATGCGCAGGAGCAGCAGCAACGCGAAGCCCAGGGCCAGCGTCAGCAGCAGATCGCGGTCGCCCGTCAGCAGGGCGTGATCGATCACCCACTGCATGAAGAAGGGGCTCGAGACGGCGAAGATCTCGATCGCGAGCGCGAGCACGAAGACCTGCCCGAGAGCGCGCCTGAGCCCGATCAGCTGTCCCATCATCGCACGCAGCCTGATGCGCGGCGGCGGCGCTGCCGACTCGAAGCCACCGGTGGGAGTGAGCTCCAGTGCCACGCCGGTGAAATGCCGGGACGCCTCGGCCAGCGTCATGCGACGGACGCCAACGGCCGGGTCATGAATGATGATCCCGGCAGCGTCGGCACTCTTCAGCACGACGAAGTGGCTCAGGTCCCAGTGCAGGATGCACGGTGTGGACAGCTGCTGCAGTTCGTTCAGCTCGAGCCTCACGGCACGCGAGGCCAGGTTCAGTCGCTCGGCAATGCGCACCACGTCCGACAGCGTAGCCCCGGTCAGCGACATCCCGAAGCGCCGGCGCAACTCAGCCAGGTCGGAAGGGGCACCGTGATAGCGCGAAACCATCGTCAGGCATGCCAAGCCGCACTCTGCCGCCTCCGACTGCAGAACAGTCGGGAGCCGCGAGCTGAAGCTCAGATTGAGTCCGTCAGTGAAGTTCATCGGCTCCACTTTCCGGTGAGGGTGAAGAGTGGATCGAGCACCCATTCGATCAGGCGGCGACGCTCGATGAGCACATCCGCGTCCAGCTGCATTCCCGGTTGCAGCGACACCGGCTTGCCGTAGGCCGACACGGACTGTCGTTCGAGTCGGACCACGAGGCGATAGACCGGATCGCTGGAGCCGACGAGACTCGTCAGACCGACCAGCTGCGTCGGCATTTCCTTCGGGTTGATTGCCGTGCCTGAGATGCCGACCAGTTCTCCGTCGTAGTGACCGAACTTCTGGTACGGATATGCCTGATACCGCAGTCGGACGCGCTGGCCTGGCCGCAGGAAGCCGATGGCGCGGCTGGGTGTGAAGAGATGCGCTTCGAGATGCGATCCTGCGGGCACGATGCTGAGCAGCGGCACGCTGGCGTTCGGGCGTCCGCCGAGTTCCGCCTGCAATGTCGTCACGACGCCGGCGGCCGGTGCGGGGACCACCACTTCGCGACGCGACTCGGCCTCGGCGAGCTGCTGCTCCACCGTGGCGATCTCGCGTTGAATTTCAGCCAGGTCCGCGTCGGCCTTGAGCGGGAGCGCGTCCAGTTCTTCGCGCAGCGCCAGCGCATCACGCTGCAGGGTGAGCCGGTTCCGTTGCAGGTCGCCCAGCTTCGCGTACTGGTCGATGCGTCGCTCCTCGGAGCCCTGCATCGCCTCATCGGACACGAATCCCTGACGGCGAAGCTCGCGTTCGCGCGCCTGCGACGCGGCTGCCAGCGACGCGCGCGTGCGCTGCAGTGCGATGTTGCTCTCCAGCTGGGCCAACTCCGCGCGCACGGCGGTCAGGCGCGCGCTGAGGGCGCGCGACTGCAGGGTCTTCTGCTGCACTCGACGCTTCACGGCGTCCTGCAGGCTGGCACGGCGATCGGTGAGCAACCGCGCGATCTCGAGCTGCGTTGCGCCGCGGGTGGAGCTCTGCACTTCCGCCGACAAGACGAACAGCGGATCACCGACGGCCACCGAGGTCCCGTCGCGTACCTTGACGGCAGTGACGACGCCGGCCTGCGGTGCAAAGACCTGCACCAGGCCCTCCTGCGGAACCAGCCACCCGCCGATGTGCGCCGTTCTCGTATACGACCCGAACCAGAGCAACGCCACGAGTGCGGTTGCAGCGGACGCACCGATGACCGTCAGGACAGTCTGCGAAATGCGGGGGACGAGCAGCACCGTGCCGAGCCACTGCGAGCGTCGCTCCGCGAGCGCCTCTTCCCGGAAGAGGGGCGTGTCACTCATGGGGAGTCGCCAGCCTGCTCACGCGGGTACCAGGTACTCTTTCACCTTGAAATTCACCTCGATGATCCGCAAGAGCTTGTGGATGATCAGTGACTTGCGAATCTTCGGGTCGAAGTAGTCCTTGAGCAGCGGCGGCCGGTGCGACTTGAAGTAGAAATCCGGATTTTTCACCACGGCGGATTTCGCGATCACTTCCAGCTCGTCCTGCGTGGCAACTGGCGTGATCACACACGGCACGTGCGTGACTCCCATCGCGCGGAGCGCGCAGGCGCGGTGGTAGCCGTTGTGGAGCATCAGCCGCTTCCCGACCTTGATGACACTGAGGAAGTTCGAGCCGAAGCCGACGACGAGGCCGACCACGCCTGACACCGGTCCGTGCGAGGTGTAGCCGGAGAGCTGATCTGGGCGCAGCAGCGTCGCTTCGTGGAAGCGAAAATCGTTGGACACCGAGCGAAACACGAACCGCTGCGAGCCCATCTGATGTCCCTGCGCGGGGAGCTCCCGTGTTTCGAGGGGCATGCAGAACTGAAAGAGCGCCTTCGGAGTGGGCTTCGCTTCGAGGCGCGCCTTGATCGCGTCGACGTACGTCCAGGTGACGGAGTGCTGGCACACCACGAGCTTGTCCAGTTCGACCATGCCGAATTCTGTTGGCAGAATGTCGTAGGTCTTCCGATACGTGGGATGCTGGCTGAGTTGCGTTGCGAGCGGCTTCAGCTGCGCGGGTAACGCGCGGCATTGCGCCGTGTCGGCAATGCCTGATTCAGTGCGTTCGAGTGATTCGTAGTACGCGTTCGCCGTACGCCATTCGGCGGCGACTTCCTTGGGGTCCAGATCTGCTCCGCCAACCACTGATTCCTTGACGAATTCCAGGTATTCCCAGAGCGCGGGCTGGCCGAGCAGCCAGATCTCCTCATCTGTCGCCGCGGAGCCGGCAGATTGAACGCTGTCGTGGTGCGGGTCGATCATTGTCGTGTCGTCGGGCCAGGGCGAGTGAGCAGTGCACAGGGAGTCACCTTGCCCATGACGCCGCAGTGTGATGAAAAGGCACACCACGCACGACATGCCGTCCACGAGCTCATGGAAACAAAAAAGGCGCTCGTGGACGGCAGGCCGAAGCGGCACAGCCGAGACACGAGAGCCAGCGTCGGCTCTCAGAGTTTCGAACCGCCTGCAGGCAATGCCTGCGGGCTATGACCTACAAACGACTGTTTGGAGCGAAGAAAATCAGGCAGCGCGATTGCTTAGCGACCGCAACCGCGACCCTTGCTTCCCTTCTTGCCCTTGCTTCCCTTGCCCTTGCTCCCGCCACTGCAAACCGGCGGACGCGGCGGGCAATAGCTGTAACCACCGCCGTAGACCGACACGAGCTCACTGCCTGACAGAGTGCGCATTGTCCTGCCTCCAATGGAGAGTGTTTTCGCGCGCTGCCGTGGTAGGTCACAGCCAGCGCGCTCGCAAGTGCCTGAAGAGGTGCAGACGACAACGCACACATCTCGTTGACGAAGCGGGTGGTTCAGGCACGCCGCGACATTAGAGGCAATAAATATGCCAGTTCATTCACGCTGATGCAGTTGCAGATGCATCATCCGTTTGTACCCGTCGATCGCCAACGTTCGCGTGAGGGAATTCCTGTGTAATGCATGATGCCGACGTCTCATCGTGACACCACAACGCGAATCTCATATTGCAAACAGATGTCGCATCGCGTGTGTGCACTCACGCAGCACAGTGTCGCAGTGTCACAGCAAAAGCGTGCAACACTTGTGGCCAGCTCGACGGAAGCGCGACGCGTCATGAAATTCAGATTCGTGCGTCACACATCTCATCTGCTATCGTTTTTTGGGACAGTGGTGAGTCGCGTGTTCCGCACGCCGTGGTGCCGTCGTGAACGCACGACCTGTCATGTGTGTAGCGCGCAGCGGGCAGAGCGCTGTGTGGTTCGTGAGCGGGTCCGCGCATACGTATCTGTATGACTGCAGCGTGATTCTGGCGGCGATCCCGACAGAACGAAGACTGCAAGAGCACACACAACCGCAGGATGGATCTTGACTTACCGGGCGAGTGACTGTCCGTGGATATCGCGCACGTTCTGCACTGGCGCAGATCGCCGTAGCGATGTATCACTGATCGGTGTGCTCGTGAAATACCCTGGCTGGTGTTGGGCACCTGGGCACGTGACCGCCTTCCGCACCGCTGCGCATGAGCACCGGGCTCGCATCAGATGAAGATCAGCGAGTGGTTGACTATCTCGTGGGGACGGCGTTCTGCGTCGCGTTCCGCTTCGCGCTGGCGTGCACGGTCGTGTGACGTCTGTTCCATTTTGTGGGACATCGACGATGCGAAGATGCAAGCGGAAGCTCAAACGATTGCGGCGAAGGATTCCGAGGATCTCGTCGATCGGGTCGCAGCATCAGCTGTAGCACCCGAGTGCGGATGAATCACTCACTCCTCGGGCAGCATCGGTTTGCGCTTGACCTCGGCTGTGACAGCTGCGTCCTCACGGCTGTCGAACAGAATCAGCTGAACCGTGATGCAGCATGACCGCAGTATGTCGCCGACGCATGAGAGACATCACGCGCTGCGTCCGGCCAGCCCCAACGCACCCGCTTGCTCACGCGGGCACCATGTACTCCCTCGAGTTGTGAATCACTTCGATGATCCGCTCGAGCTTGTCGGTGATGAGCGACTTGCGAATCTCCGGGTCGAAAGAGTCCTGGAGCAGCGGCGGGCGGTGCGACCTGAAATAGTGATCCGGATCCTTCACGACGGAGGACTTCGCGATCACCTCGAGCTCGTCCAGGGTGGCGGCTGGCGTGATGACACATGGCGCGTGTGTGACTCCGAGTGCTCGCAGCGCGCACGCGCGGTGGCAGCCGTTGTGGAGCAACAGTCGCTTCCCGACCTTGATGACGCTGAGGAAGTTCGAGCCGAAGCCGACGACGAGACCGACCACGCCGGTCACGGGTCCGTGCGAGGTGTAGCCGCTGAGCTGGTCGGGGCGAAGCATCGCTACGTCATGGAAGCGGAAATCGTTGGACACCGATCGGAACATGAACCGCTATGAACCAATCGCGTGTCCCTGCACGGGGAGCTCGCGAGACTCGAGGGGCATGCAGAACAGAAGGAATTTCTCGTCGCTGGGCTTCGCTCCGAGTCGCGCCCTGATCGCGTCGACGAAGCTCCATGTGACGGACCGCTGGCCAACGACAAGCTTGTCCAATTCGACCATGCCGAATTCCGAGGGCAGAATGTCGTAGGTCTAGCGATACGTGGGGTGTTCGCCGAGTTGTGCTGCGAGCGGCTTCAGCTGCGCAGGCAACGGGAGGCATTCCGCCGTGTCAGCGATTCCTGATTCCTTGCGTTCGAGTGATTCGTAATACGCGTTTGGCGTACGCCACTCGGCGGCGATTACCGCAGGGTCCATCTCCGATCCGCCAACGACTGATTCCTTGACGAATTCCAGATATTGCCAGAGCGCGGGTTGGCCGAGCAGCCAGACTTCCTCGTCAGTCGCTGAGGCGACGGCAGGCGGTGACGCTGACGTGATGCGGACCGATCACTGTGGTGTCGTGTGGCGAAGGCGAGGCAGCAGTGCATGAGGAGTCACCTTGCCCTAGTGTGGTGAAATGGCACACTGCGCACGACGTGCCGTCCACGAGCTCATGGACACAAAAAAGGGCGCTCGTGGACGGCAGGCCGACGAGGCACAGCCGACACGAGAGCCAGCGTCGGCTCTCAGTATCTCCAACTGTCTGCAGGCGACTGCCTGCGGACTACCACCTACTGACTAACGTTTGACGCAAGACAGCGTGTGACAGGTCGTGCGTTTGCTCAGCCGCAACGGCCCTTGCTGCCACGGCCCTTGCTGCCACGGCCCTTGCTGCCACGGCCCTTGCTGCCGCGGCCCTTGCTGCCACGGCCCTTGCTGCCACGGCCCTTGCTGCCGCGTCCGCCGCCGCAGACCGGTGGCACGTAGCACGACGGCGGGGCGCCACAAAGCACACCACCGTACACTGACGCGAGCTCGCTGCTTGACAGATTGCGCATTGTCCTGCCTCCAATAGAGGGTGTCTTCGCGTGCTGCCGTGGTAGGTCACAGCCAGCGCGCATTCAAATGTCTGAATTCATTCAGCGTCAACGATCTCGTTCACACCGCACATGCTTCAGACACGTGATTTCATTAAGGGCAATGAATGTGCCACTTCCGGTATGCCGCTGAAGTCGCCGTTGCGCTGTCTGTTTGCACGCTGCGACCCCGCGTCGTGCCTGTGAAGAGATTGCAGCGAGCGGCGAGGTGCTGATGCGTCATCATTGCGCGTGTGAGTGAGTGCCGCGCCGCAAACAGATGTCGTATCGAGTGCGTGCGTTCGCGCCGCACGGTGTCGCAACGTTGCAGCAAAACATGCAACACTTGTGGCCAGACCGACGGAACATCGCCAGTTGAAATCATGCCGGTTGACGCCGCACGTATCTCATGCGAATGCGTTGTTTGGGCCTTGGGGGATGTGCTCCATTGCACGCGCTGGGTACAGGTGTTTGCGAACGTGCGGAAGTCTGTTTGTGAAGCCCAGACGACGTCAGCTCGGTACGGCGTTGCCGCTGGCATGTACGAGGCAGCAACGCCATTCCGATGGCGATTCCGACGGAACGATTCCGGGTGAGAGCGCCCGACAGCAGGAGAGTACTCGACATACTGCGTTATACTGCGTTTGCGAGTTACGGTTGGTGGCGCGATGAATCTGCGCGTGGTGCCGAGTGCGGTCGCGATGCAGCGACGGCTCCGCGAATGGTGCGGCACCATCGGTGATCTTGAGCACCTGGACACACAGCTGCCTTCCGCGCAGCACATCATCCGCATCCGTCTGGAACAAACATCGGTAAACGCACGTCGTCATCAGGCCGGTTCGTGACCCGCGCGTTCGGCGTCGTCTCGCACTCGGCAAGGACGTCCGCAGTTGCGCATCTGCTGTTCCATTTCCTGAGACCTCCGCGATCCAACGAACGCTCGCGCTGGTCTCGGGCAGTTGCGGCGCACGATAATGACGTGGCGAGTCATTGATCACATTGTGAGGGCATGAACGGCACGCATGTATTGAATGCGCTCAAGGCGTGACACTGAGTCGTGCGCGCAGCCGGCCGCATCCGTTTGCGGCCGCCGATGATGTGGATGATGTGAAAGACGAATTCCCCGTTCATCGAACGCGAAGAGCTGACCCTGTCCCGCCGCCGATCGACCGCGGGCATCATGGGTTAACCCGGGAGCGAGGTCTCATGACAGTCTTGCAACCACCGGACGTCGCTCGGCTGAGCCGACCCTCGCGCGCGCGGGCAGGAGCGAGGCATAAGCGAATGGTTGAGGTTGACGTGGTGATTCTCTGTGCAAACGTTTACGTCATTCAGTTTCCCACTCCACCCGCGCCAAGGATTCGTCGCCTATGACCAACGCTCGCCGGCCATTCACCGTCGCCACAGTAGCCCGGACTCTCGGCGCGGCCATGCTTGCCTTTCTCGCGGCGTGCGCCGCTGACCCGACAGCAACGCCCGAGGTTCCCGAGGCCGCGCAGCAGGTCATGCCGCAGGTTGCGGCCGCAGTGAACGGACCAGCGCAGTACGTCCAGGGCGAGCTGCTCGTCAAGTTTCGTGGCGCCGCCACGTCGATCAGCCGCGGGGCGCTGCTGAAGGCGGCGCGGGCAGAACTCGCCGAGCGCATCCTCACCCCCGTGATGCGCGACCGGGGTGATTCAGAAGGCGTGAGCGTACTACGCACGACCCTGTCGGTGCCCGAGGCGATCGCGGCGCTCCGCAGCAACCCGGACGTCGAGTACGCCGAGCCGAACTGGATCTACCAGCACGAAGCCACCGCCAACGACCCGCAACTGCCACAACTGTGGGGCATGCAGGACGGCTGGGGCAGCGGCGCCGTCACCTCGTGGGCTGCGAACACGCCGAACTGCAGTTCGGTGTATGTCGGCATCATCGACGAGGGCTACTACTACAACCACGTCGACCTCTCCGCCAATGCAGGCGTGAACCCCGGCGAGATCGCCGGCAACAAGAAGGACGATGATGGCAACGGCTACATCGACGACGTGCGCGGCTGGGACTTCGACGGGAACAATGCCGAGGTGTTTGACGGCGTGAACGACGATCACGGTACCCATGTCGCCGGCACGATCGGCGCCGTCGGAAACAACGGCATCGGCGTCGTCGGCATGTGCTGGAACATCAGGCTCCTGAACGCCAAGTTCCTCGGTATCGGCGGCGGCACCACGGCGAATGCGATCAAGGCGGTGGACTACTTCACCGGACTGAAGAACAAGGGCGTGAACATCGTCGCGACCAGCAACTCGTGGGGCGGCGGCGGATTCTCGCAGGGCCTGCGAGACGCGATCGAGCGCGCAAATGTGGCGGGTGTGCTGTTCGTGGCGGCCGCGGGCAACAGCACGGTGAACTGCGATGGAGGCACGTGCTTCCCTGCGGGCTATGACAACACCAACCTGATCAGCGTGGCCTCGATCACCAGCACAGGCGCCATCAGCTCCTTCTCGAATTACGGCCTGACGACGATCGATATCGGGGCACCGGGCAGCGGCATCATCTCCACCGTGCCAGTTGCGAGCGGTCGTCGCAATGTGACCTCAGGCTACGCCAACTACAGCGGCACGTCGATGGCGACGCCGCATGTCAGCGGCGCGGCAGCGTTGTACAAGGCGCGCAATCCCTCCGCGACTGCGGCACAGATCAAGGCAGCGATCCTCAACACCGCCACACCCACGGCTTCGCTCTCGGGCAAGACGGTGACCGGCGGCCGCCTGAACGTCAGTACGTTCTGATCTGGCGTTGGCATTGCGCTGACCGTCACTCCGGCGCGACGTGACAGCGGGCCGCTTCCCGGCGAGGAAGCGGCCCGCTGTCATTCCGGGCGCAGTCATCGACAGGCGCGCCAGGTCGCAGGTATCACGGTGGCAACCCTGTGTTGCTCTGGACCCATTCACACCCGCTCCATGGCTGATCACGCAACACCCAATCTCCCCAGCCGCAATCTGGCTGCGACCTCAGCGTTCTACGGGAAGCTCGGATTTCACGAAGTCTTCCGCGACGCCGGCTGGTTGATCGTCGCGCGCGGAACGTTGCAGCTGGAGTTCTTTCCGCACCCGGATCTCGACCCGTTCGAGAACTATGCAGGATGCTGCCTGCGAGTGGGTGACGCGCGCGCGTTGCACGCCGCGTTCAGCATGGCAGGGCTGTCGACATCGCCGCGTGACATTCCGCGACTCACGCCACCTGTCGACCAGGCATGGGGGTTCCGCATGTTTGCGCTGCTGGATGCCGACGGCAACCTGGTGCGAGGGCTGGAAAAGCTCTGATCGCCGATTCCACCCGTTCGCGGGCGACAAGGCGGGGTGGGGCACCAGCTCCGAATGGCCGGAGCGGCCCGGATCGTCAAGTCTCGCGCCGCGATGACGGCCGACGACCTGTGGTCACTTCATGCGTTTGTATGCGCGCGCGACCGACCAGATCGGCCACACCACGATGGGCGCCATCCTGGCGTTTTCCTCGCTGGCGCACAAGGTCGCGCCGCGTATATCTATGAAGGGTGGTACGAACAGCCGCGGACGCCACACTTCACTGCGCGATCCGAACCGATGACTGATCCATCCTCGCATGAACTGACGCTCCTGCTTGCCGACATCAGTGCCGGAGTACCTGGCGCCGCGGATCGGCTGGTTGCTCTGGTGATGGAGGAACTCCATCGCATCGCAGAGCGCGCGATGCGACGCGAGGCAGATGGGCACACCCTCCAGCCAACCGAGTTGGTGGACGAGGCCCTGGTGCGGTTGCTGGGGCAGAGCCAGGTACAATGGACCAGCCGCTCGCAGTTCTTCGCGCTCGCCGCACAGACGATCCGACGGATTCTGGTTGATCACGCGCGCAGCCGTCGTCGCATCAAGCGCGATCACGGCGTTCGTGTGACGCTCGATCATGGGGTCGCTGCAACCCCGGAGCGGGGGCTGGACCTGATCGCGCTGGATGACGCACTCCAGCAGCTCGACACACTGGCGCCGCGCCAGGCGCGTGTCGTTGAGCTGCGGTTCTTCGGTGGCCTGGACATCGACGAGACAGCCACGGCCCTCGACATCTCGCCGGCCACCGTCAAGCGGGACTGGACCTTTGCCCGTGCCTTCCTCCTCAAGACCCTCGAGGCGGCGTAAAGCGTGGCTGATGCGATGATGTCGCCCACCCGGCTGGCATTGCTCGAGTCGCTCTTCGATGCGGCGCTCAACCTGCCGGAGACGTCGCGCGAGCTCTTCATCACCGAGAGCACATCGCATGACCCGGCGCTGTCGGCCGAGCTTCGCGCGCTGCTCTCCGCCCACGCGCTGAGTGACTCTGCATTCGCCAGCCCGTTGCGCACCGACCGCGCACTGAGCGAGCGATGGATCGGGGCCAGGCTCGGCGCATACGAAATCGGCCAGCTGATCGGTTCCGGTGGCATGGGTACCGTCCACGAAGCGGTACGCGCGGATGATCAGTACCGGGCTCGGGTGGCGGTGAAGTTCCTCAATCGAGGCACTGAAGGTGGTGTGGCGGTGCGACGGTTCCGTGCCGAACGGCAGATGCTGGCCAGCCTGCAGCATCCGAACATCGCGTCGCTGGTCGACGGTGGCGTGACGCCCGACGGGCTGCCGTACTTCGTGATGGAGTACATCGACGGTGAGCCGATCACGCGCTGGTGCGATACGCGCCGCCTGACCATCACGGCGCGCCTCTCGCTCTTCGGCCAGGTTTGTGCGGCGGTACGCGCGGCGCACCAGAAGCTGATCGTGCATCGGGACCTGAAGCCGGGCAACATCCTCGTCACCACGGATGGCACGGTGAAACTGCTCGACTTCGGGATCGCGAAGTTGATGCGTGACGAGCAGGTGCCCGATCTTCCGACGGCGACGCAGGTCGGCCATCGCGCGTTCACGCCGGAGTACGCGGCGCCCGAGCAGATCCGTGGCACCGCGGTGGATACGACTGCGGATGTCTACGCCCTCGGCGTCGTGCTGTTCGAACTGCTGACGGGGCGTCGTCCATTTGATCTGCGCGAGAAATCATTGGCTGAGATCGAGCGGATCGCGTGTGAAGAGGCGGCGCCACGTCCCAGCGGCGTGCTTGACGCCGACCGCTGGCGCCTCCTTGGTGAGCGCTCGAGTGCGCGTGCGTGGAGCGCGATAGAAGGCGACCTGGATGCGGTCGTGCTGATGGCGCTGCGCAAGGAGCCGGAGCGTCGGTATCCATCAGTGGATGCATTGGTGCGGGATGTGACGCATCACCTCGAACAGGAACCGGTGCTGGCGCGGCCGGACAGTCTCGCGTACCGGCTGCGGAAATTCGTGCAGCGGCGAAAGCTCGAGACGGTGGCCGGTGCCATTGCCGTGCTCTCGCTGCTTGGCGGAACCGTGGTGGCGACGGTGCAGGCGCGTCGCGCAGAAGCGGCGAGGCTGGTCGCGACAGCGCAGAGTGCGCGTGCCACCGAGGTCACGAGGTTCCTGACGACGATGCTCAACTCATCCAATCCGGAGTCGTTCGGCAAGGATGTCACGATGCGCGCCGTCCTCGACTCGGCGGTGATCCGCGCCGACTCGATGAAACTGTCGGCAGGGCTGGAGACCGAAATCCGCAGCATCATCGGCGGCACCTATCTCGCCCTTGGTGAGCTGGACGTCGCCGAGCAGCAGTATCGCCTCGATCTGGCAGCCCATCAGCGCATGGCACCCGCCGGCGACTACGGCACCGCCTCGACGTACTCCCACCTGGCGCTTGTGGCCGAGACACGCGGCAATTTTGCGGCCGCCGATTCGTTGCTGAAACTGGCAGAAGCCCTCTACGCGCGATTTCCGCACGCGGATCGGCGCGAGGAAAGCGCGTCGATCGAGAATCGGGCACGCGTCCTGTACCTGATGGGCAAGGTGCCCGAATCGCTGGCGCAGTTCCGCAAGTCGCTCGCGCTCGGGCAGAAGTACTTCGCAAACGACGACTCGGCGATTGCGCCGACGTACTCGAACCTGGCGGTGCTGACGACGGAAGCGGGGCAGATGGCGGCCGCGGATTCGTTCTCGCTGCTGGCAATCTCAGTCGCGAAAAGGGCGCATGGGCCGTACCACCCGCTGGTGGCCTCCGCGCTCTCGATACGAGCCGGCGTGCTCGAGAGCCTGCACCGGATGGAGGAGTCGTCGCGTGCGTACGAAGAGACGCTGGATGTGAAGCGGAGGATTCTCGGGCCGACGCACGTGAGCTATGCCACGACGGCCGTGAACTACACGGATCACCTGATCCGGATGGAACGCTGGCGTGACGCGGCGCAATGGGCGCGCACGGTGCTGGCCTTGCGGGGAACGTCACTCAAGGACACCGACTTCCCGATTGCTGCCAGCTTGTCGCATCTCGGCCGGGCACTGGCGCGCGTGGACTCGGTGAGGGCGGGTGAGGCCTATGTGCGCGAGGCGCGTGAGATCCGCCGCCGGACCATGCCGGCGGGGCATTGGTTACTGGCATCGACGGACGGTGCGCTGGGTGAGGTGATCACACTGGCTGGCCGGTATGCCGAGGCAGAGCAATTGCTGCTCACCTCCGAAGCGCGCATCCGGGAGCTGCGTGGTGCTGAAAGCGCACAGGTTGCCGACGCGCGAACGCGGCTCGTGCTGCTGTACACGCGGTGGGGCAAGACGGCGGAAGCCGCGAAATGGCAGGAAAAGCTCGACAAGAAAAGCGCGTAGCACATACGACGCGGCGTGCCGTTCACGTAGCCAACCGCGACCGTTCTGCCATCAGCGGAGAGCGCGAGGCCTTCGGAGCGTGACGCGCCGGTGTCGCCGGTGATGTTCGCGCCAGTCTGCACCCAGGCACCGCTCACGAGTGTGTACACCTTGGCGACGTTCTGGCTGGCGCCCGACGCGGCGAAGCGTGTGCCATCGTCGGACATGGCGAGGGTCTCGCCCAGCCGTTCGCCGTTGAGGCCCGTGGCGCCGAGCACGTCGGCACCCACCTGCGTCCACGTCGACTCGACCAGATCGAACACGCGCACCTTACCCGCTGCGCTGCCACCGCCGCTCACGCCGCCCTCCTTGTCGCTCGGCGCTGAGACGGCGATACGAGTGCCGGTCGCGGACAAGGCGAGTCCCTCGCCGAAGACGTCCGAGATCGCCTCGCCCTGCAGGGTGTTCCCGACTTGCGTCCACACCGATCCGATGAGCCGGAACACCTGCACGGTGCCGGCGCGCGACGAGCCCGCCGCCGATGGCGAGCTGGCAGCGATCGTGGTGCCGTCGGAGGAGATATCCACTTCGTCGCCGAATTCATTGCCGGCCGTCAGTGTCGCGCCGAGCTGCGTCCTGGTGCCTCCGACCAGCTCCCAGACTTTCACGCGACCTGTGGCGCTGCCATTCCCTGGTCCGCCAGCCACCACGCGATTGCCGCTTGCTGAGAGCGAGACGCTCCAACCGAGCGCCCAGTTGGTGCCGTCACCGTTCAGATCCGCTCCGACGTGCGTCCACGCGCCGCCCACAAGGTCATACACGCGCACGTGCCTCGACGCCGTGCCGCCACCGTTGTTCCGATCCGCTCCGATGGCGATGCGCGTGCCGGCCACATTGATGTCCACACTGGTTCCGGCGCAGTCGCTCGCTGCTTCACCGATGGTGTCGCCGCCATGCGGCGTCCAGGTGCTCCCGCTGCGTTCGTTGACGCGGGTCGTGCCATTGGTCGTGCCGTTCGCGGTGACGACGAGTCGATTGCCGTTGGCCGAGAGCGGTATCTTGCTGGCGAAGTTGGCGTCCGAGCTGAGGATGTCGGCGCCGATCTGGGAAATCGGCGGTGGAGCGGTGATCGTCAGCGCGTAAGCCTGTGGCGCAATCGTGACGCCCGTACCGGTCCCGGTGAAGCTGAGATTCGTCGTGGTCGCCGTCGCGGCAGCCGTGGTGACGACGTTCAACGTCGCAGTGGTACTGCCGCCGCGATCGTCTGAGCGGAGACAGTGACATTTGCCGGCAATCCGGTCACGGCCACGGGGTCGTCGCCTTTGCAGCCGGTGAGGGCCGCGGCGAGCATCACGCCCGCCAGTGTTCCCATGGGAATCCTGAACATCGTGACCAGCTCCTGTCTGAATGTCTGGTGGCTGGAGTGCGCCTGACACAGGCGTCATGCGATGCCTCAGCAGGGGCGCGACGAAACCCGCTGGCGTGGCTCATTCGACGCCGCGCGGCAGTGCCGGCGCGTTCTGTCTCGACCGTGAGCCCTCCCCTTGACACCCAATCCCTGCAGCGATAGGATCGCACTCTCTGGGAGTCGCGTCCCGATGTTCACGAGCTCGTTCCTGACCAGCGCTGTCGAGCGCGCAGGGTGACTCGAACCCAACGGATTCTGTCCGTTGCGTGAACCTCGGTGACGCGATTTTGCGTTTCCGCCCAGGAACCCTTCACTGCTTCAAGGACTCCGCATGACTCCACTCATCACCCGCAATCCGGGGAACCCGCGCGACGGCCGCTGTCGTCACGCGTCGGTGCCGAGTGCGCGCATGGGTCAGCTCGGATTCGCACTTCAGCAGGACACATGGGTCGCCGAATACGGATCACCGCTCGGCAACCAGTTCCACGCAGGCTTCAG
>JANMNM010000238.1:0-49374 GCA_031373905.1 Gemmatimonadaceae bacterium
GAGACCTCGCGGTGCTGGAGCGACTGCTTCCAGCCCGTTCCCGCGGGCTTCCGCCTCGCGTGCGCGCCGTGGTGCTCGGCTCCGCCGCGTTATGCCTTGGCATCTCCATTGCGGGGCCGCGCTGGGGTGAGCGTGAGGAGCGCAGGCGTGACACCGGCGTGGACGTCGCGCTCGTCCTCGACGTGTCAGCGTCCATGCTTGCGGCGGATGAGACGCCCTCACGCATCGAGCGAATGAAGGGCGATGTGCATCGGCTGCTGGCGACGATGCCGGGTTCGCGAGTTGCATTGCTCGTGGTGGCGGGGCGCAGCTACATCCTCACACCTCTGACCCCGGATCATGACGCTCTGGGACTGTTCCTCGACGGGCTCGATCCTGGGATGGTGAGTCAGGGAGGCACCGCACTGGCGCAGGGCATCTCGCAGGCAACGCAGTTGCTTGGTGTGAGCGGCGACGGCAACGATCACGCCGTGATCGTGATGAGTGACGGCGAGACGTGGGATGACGAGTCTGAGATTGCGGCGGCTGCGCAGGGGGCGAGGGACGCCCGGATTGCGATGGTCACCGTCGGATATGGCACGACTGCTGGTTCGACGATTCCGACCGGGCCAGGAAGCGTGAAGAAGGACGCCGAGGGCGAGGTCGTTGTCACGCGCGCCAATCCTGCCACGTTGCAGGGTATTGCGCGGCTTGCCGAGGGCGTCTTCATCGATGGCGCGTCGGCAGATCGCCCCGGGCGAGTGCGAGCGGCCCTCCGAAGGTTGCGGCAGACGGAGCGAGTGTCGAACGCCGGCAGCTCGCCTCTTCAGCGCTACAACTGGTTCCTGTGGCCTGCGTTTCTGCTGCTGCTGCTCGATGCGTTGATTGCTGAGCGCGCGTTTCGTCCCCGTCGCGGCGCCACGACCGCGGGAGTCGTTGTCTTGTGTTGCGTACTGATTCCAGTGGCAGGTGCGCAGGCGCAAAGCACGGAGAACATGCCCGACCCGGTGACGCTCTTCCAGCAGCGACGGTACGCGGAATCTGTCGACGGACTTCGGCTGCAGATGGCTCGCGGGGACCGGTCGCCGCGCACGATGTATAATCTTGGAACGGCGCTCCTCGAGGCCGACTCGGTCAGTGCTGCCACTGAGACACTCGAGCGCGTCGTGACGATCGCAACCGACGCCGAGCTGCGATTTCGCGCGCTGTTCAATCTCGGTTTGGCCAACCTGCGTCGCGCCCGTTCGTCGCCAGCGGCCGATGCCGGGCCGTACTACAGCGCTGCCGTCGGCGCGTACAAGCGAGCACTCCGAACCCGCTCGGACGCACCGGATGCAAAGTGGAACCTTGAACTCGCGCTTCGGGAGCAGCAGAAGATGGGCGGCGGCGGCGGCGCAGGTGGATCGGGCGCCAGTGGCGGCGCTCCGCCACCGCCACCGGCACTGAGCGCCGCGCAAAAGGACCTTGATCGTCAGCGTGCCGCCGCAGTGCTGAACAGCGCCGCGCGCGACGAGCGCGATGTGCAGACGAAGCGCCAGCGCGACGGCCGTCAGCGCGATGCCAGCATGGGGCGCGACTGGTGAGCGTATCGCTGGCAGTCCTGCTGCAGATTTCGGTCTCGGTGCAGATCGCCGACACGATCCCGGCTCGCACGCCAACGCCACTCGTGTTGCGTGCGACAGCACCGGGGAACACAGCGCCACGCCTCACGGTGCCGTCCGCCGCGGGCGGGACCATCACGCTCGTGACGGATGTGACGCGCATTGGCGGCGGCTTTGGACAGGCCGTGGCGACCCGTGAGACGCGATATGTCCTCCGCGTCGAGAGACCTGGGACAGTTCAGCTCTCTCCGGTCGTTGCCACGCTGGGAACAGAGCAGGCGACCAGTCCGGCGAAGATCGTGTTTGTACAACCTGCACCCGTCAACTCGGTTCCGTCGATCGTCCAGCGCGCGCCACTGTCGGGCGCAACGCTCGTGAACTTTCACTCGCTGGTCGCGCAGGATACCGTGTGGGCCGGCGCCCAGGTCACATACCAGGTCGGAGTTTTCATCGACGACGAGTTGCGGGGGAGGCTGCAACGGAACCCCGAGTATGTCGCGCCATCCGTGGACGGCGCCGTGTCGTACGAACTGCCGGTCGCGAACGACTTGCTTTCAAGCCGCGATGCCGACGGCAGGCGATATCGACCGTTTGTCTTCGCGCGCGCGCTCTTCCCCATCCGGGCGGGACTCCTGACAATTCCCCCCGCGAGGTTGGTGTATTCCCTCGGCTCCGCCGGAACCGTCTTCGGCAGGCCGGAACGCCAGACGAGCGCAACGCGTGCGCAACAGATTGTCGTGCGCGAGCTCCCTGTCGAAGGTCGACCGAAGGATTTCGCTGGCGCCGTGGGTGAATACCGGGTGACTGCCGCGCTCGAGCGAACCGGTGCACGCGTTGGTGACGCGGTACAACTGACGGTGCGCATCGAGGGAGTCGGGAATGTGAAGCTCCTTCCCGCGCCGCGCATCGCGATTCCCGATGTCATCACCAGTCCGCCCGTTGAGACAATTGCCGTCGATTCATCCGACCTGCGCGTCCGCGGCAGCAAAAGCTTCCGGTTTCTGCTGACTCCCCGACGCGAGGGTGATCTGTCGCTCGGTACCGTCGAGTACCCGTTCTTCAATCCTGCCCGCGGTGACTACGAGGTCGCGAGCATGGCACTCGGCGTCATGCGTGTCGCGCCAGGGTCGGCGGTTCTTAACGACGACTCGGTTGCGGTCAGGGCCGCGTTGCCGTTGGAGCCGTGGCAAGTCGCACCGCGGAGTGACGTGACGGAACAACTGTGGTTCCGGTTGACTCTCGCCATGCTGCTCGTGCCGTGGATCGCGCTGGCGTCACTGCGAATGACTGCCGCGATCCGCTCGCGCAGCCATGTGGGCAGTGCGCATCGTGGGCGGCGCATGCCGGCAGCGTCGCCAGGTGCCGATATCGCCGAAGTCCGTCGTGGGTTCATCGAGGCGCTTGCGCCGATTGTCCATCTCGGGCCCGATGAACCGTTCAGCGTGCCCAACGTCGTACAACGCTTGAGGCGCGCCGGAGTGACGTCGGACGTGGCGGAAGCCGCAGGCGCCATGCTGCTCCGGCTCGACATCCTTACGTTCGGTGGATCAGACCCGGCAAACGCCGAGCGCGTGCAGGCGCTCGCCACCGAAGCGCTCGCTGTGCAGCGCCAACTGCTGCTTGAAAGCGCGCCGTCGGGTCGGCGGCGGCTGGCGGGGCTGTCACGTTTTGCAGTCGTCGCGTTCTGCTGTGCGACCCAGGCCGGCGGCCAGCCGCGTGAGTTCACCGACGGTGTGACCGAGTATCGACAGCGGCGATATTCCGAGGCGGCGGTTGCCTTCGCCACTGCTGCGGCACGCGAGCCGGAGAGTCCGGCCGCCTGGCTCAATCTCGGTGCGGCCCACTGGATGCGTGCGGATACGGCCGGCGCGATCGTGGCGTGGCAGCGGAGCGCACGACTTCAGCCTGGACGCAATCGTGCGCACCGCTTACTGGCTCAGTTCTCAATGAACGCTGACGTCCGATCCCGGCTTGCGCCAGTGTCGGCTAACACCGCGTGGGTGGTGCTGCTGAGCGTTCTGGCACTGTTGTCGGTGTGTGGTGGTTTCATGTGGTGGCGAAACGGGCACGTGAGCGCGGGCGCGTTGCTCGTGGCGCTGACGTTGCTCGTCTGCCCTGCAGCTCTCACGGTGTTCGCGCAGCATTCCGAAGACGCGGCGGATCTCGTGGTGATTCGGCAGGACGTGGCGATGCGAGATGAGCCGATGCTGGCCGGTGAAGCCGGCGCTCGAGCCCGCGCAGGTGAGGTCGGGAGAATTCGTGAGTCCAACGCGACCTGGCGCTATGTGATCGTCTCAGGTGGGCGCTCGGGATGGGTGGAGTCAGACGCGCTGCGGTCGTTGGCGAAAGCGGACGGCCGCGATGTCGCGAAGGCCGAGGCCCGCATCGCGGGCGAGAGTCCGGCCCCGTAGCTTTCAGCATGTCCCGAATCACCGTGCTCGCGCCGGCGGTTGCTGACCAGATCGCCGCCGGCGAAGTGGTCGAGCGGCCTGCCTCCATTGTCAAGGAACTCATGGAGAATGCGCTCGACGCCGGTGCAACCGAGATCGGGGTCGAAGTCGAGGATGGCGGGCGCGGACTGATTCGCATTCGTGATGATGGATGTGGCATGTCGGCGGACGAGGCGGTGCTGGCGCTGGCTCGTCACGCGACATCGAAGATCACGACAGCGGACGATCTTGTTGGTGTTGCAACTTTCGGCTTTCGTGGCGAGGCACTCCCTGCGATCGCGTCGGTCTCGCACTTCGTGCTCGAGACGGCGGAGGCGGACGGCGCCGGTGTTCGAGTGACTGTCGCGCAGGGGATTCCGGTGTCCGTCGAACCGGTGGCGAGGCGTCGTGGAACGACCATCACCGTGACGGAACTCTTTCACGCGTTGCCCGCTCGGCGGAAGTTCCTCAAGAGCGCACGGAGTGAGTGGCGTCAGACGAACGATTTGCTCGCCAGCGTCGCGCTCGTTCGACGTGGAGTGCGGATCACGGCAACACACGATGGCAAGGCGGCGTTCACGGCGGTGCCGGCCCGAAGCTGGCGAGAACGGCTCGCGGCGGTCTGGCCAGGCTTCCCGGCGGCGGCGATGCTCGATGTTGATGACGTGCAGGGGCCGATTCACGTTCGTGGTGTCGTTGAGCAGCCGGCAAGCGTTGGCCTCGCGCCGCGCCGGGTGTTCCTCATGGTGAACGGCCGTGCCATCCGGGACACCGGCCTGATTCGCGCTGCCGAAACGGCGTATCTCTCGACGATACCCGCCGGTGCGCGACCATCCGTCGCGCTTGACATCCGCTTGCCTGGCGACGCCGTTGACGTGAATGTGCACCCGGCGAAGGCCGAGGTCAGGTTCCACGATCGATGGACCGTGGAGCGTGTCGTGGAGGGCGCTGTACGTCGCGCGCTCGGGCTTGCGGCGCTCGCGCCACTCTCCGTGCCACGCTTCGGAGCGGAACGCACCTGGACGCCGGGAAGCAGCACACAGGACATCGGCCTGCTGCGCTCCAACCCGGACCAGCCGCCACTGTTTGCGAGCGAGGGCGCAGACGGAGGGCAGAGCGGTGTGGTCAGTTCCGCTGACCCGGCTCCGGACGCGCAAGTGCCCCACCGCGCGGAATTGACAGAGATGGAACCGATCGAGATTCCAGCGCTGTTGCAACTGCGTCGGACCTGGCTGCTGTTCGAGCGTGATGACGGGGTTGTGCTCATCGATCAGCATTCTGCGCACGAGCGCGTCTTGTACGAGCGCCTGATGACCAGGCTGCATGGTGGCGGGGCGGTCGTTCAGACGCTCCTGTTCCCGCTCACCTTGCATCTCACACCTGCCGAAGCGGACGCGTTCGAGGCGCATCGGGACGCTTTCGTGGCGCTCGGGTTCGGCATCGAGGGGTTCGGCGGTCAGACCCTGGTGGTCCAGAGCGTGCCGATGCCGCACCCGCGATTCGATGCCGAGCGCGCCTTGCGCGAAACACTCGCGTCACTCGCCGGTGACCGCATCGCGAGCACCGCGGCGCGCCATGAGCGACTGGCGATGACGGTGGCGTGCAAGGCCGCCGTCAAGGCTGGCGATGTGCTCTCGAACGGCGAGATGCGTGCACTCTTCGCCGATCTCGCGAGAACGACACTGCCGGCTCACGACGTTCACGGTCGCGCGACCATCGTCCAATTGAGCTGGGATGAACTGGAGCGGCGGTTTGGACGTGCGTGATATCGCCGTCATCTGTGGCCCGACTGCGGCCGGCAAGTCGTCGATCGCGATGGCGATCGCGCGTCAGGCCGATGCTGTGATCATCGGCGCCGACTCGCGACAGGTGTACCGCGGATTCGACATCGGCACCGCGAAACCGTCAGCCGCGGATCGCGAGTCCGTTGTGCACCGGGGCATTGACATCATCGCGCCAACCGAGCGGTACTCTGCCGCGCGGTGGGCGGAGAGTGCGCACGAATGGCTTGGCGAGCTGAAGTCTGCGTCTCGGCGCGCGATCGTTGTCGGTGGCACCGGCTTCTACATGCGCGCTCTCGACGTGCCGCTCTTCGTCTCTCCGCCGCTCGATGCGGCGGCGCGTGCGCGCGTGCAGGCTGCGCTTGCGGTCGTATCGACGGAGGCGCTTCGAGCGCGCTGCCAGGAGGTCGATGCGACGCGCGCGCACCTGGGTCGCACGCAGTTGCTCCGCGCACTGGAGATCTTCGAGCTGACTGGCCGGCCGCTGAGTGCGTGGCAGCGCGAGTCAACGCCCGCTCCAGTCGTTCGCTCGCACTATCTCCTCGTCGATCCAGGTGACGCGCTCCGGACCCGAATCGCGGAGCGGATCGACGCGATGCTCGCGGCCGGATGGGAGGCGGAAGTCGAGACCCTCTCCTCCTCGGTCGCGGCGGATGCCCCAGCCTGGAATGCGTGCGGCTATTCTCTGGTTCGCGCCATGCTCGCAGGCGATCTTTCACGCCGGCACGCAGTGGAGCGGTCCGTGATTGCGACACGGCAGTACGCCAAGCGCCAACGGACCTGGTTCCGGCATCAACTTCCCTCCGGCAGTGTGACGCTGCTGGATCCTGGCGCGCCCGGCTCGACGGGACGCGCCATGGACTGGTTTGAATCCGTCTCAATGTCGGAGCATCGGTGAAAATCGGCATCACCTGTTATCCCACGTACGGTGGCTCGGGCGCCATGGCAACCGAGCTTGGCATCGCGCTGGCTTCCCGCGGCCATGAAGTGCACTTCATCACCTATGCGCAACCGTTTCGCCTGCCGGCGTTCCTCCCGCGCGTCTTCTTCCACGAAGTGGACGTCGGGCGCTACCCCTTGTTCGAGTACCCACCGTACGATCTCGCGCTCGCGGTCCGGATGCATGAGGTGGTGCGATCGGCGAAACTCGACGTATTGCACTGCCACTATGCCATTCCACATGCGACGAGCGCGTGGATTGCACGCGAGATGCTGCGGGAGTCTGGTGACGATGTCGCAGTCGTCACGACCTTGCACGGCACCGATATCACGATCGTGGGACAGGACCCCTCGTACTGGGCCATCACGAAGTTCTCGATCGAGAAGTCCGATCGTATTTCGGCCGTCTCGGAACATCTCCAACGCGAGACGGTGACGGCGTTCGGCTGCACCGGATGTGCGGTGGAAGTCGTTCACAATTTCATCGACCCGAAGGTGTATGACCGGAGCCGCTATCCTGGTGCCCTTGGGGGTCTCTCCGCGTCACCGGGCAAGGTGCTGATGCACGTCAGCAACTTCCGCCCGGTCAAGAGGACGCTGGACGTTGTTCGGGTCTTCGCGAAAGTCGCAGACGTCGTGCCGTCGACACTCGTCATGGTGGGCGACGGACCGGATCGCGGCATGGCGCAGGAGGAGGCGCGGGCCCTTGGTATTGCGGATCGTGTGCAATTCCTCGGTCGGATCGACAACGTCGCGCCATTGCTGGCGGGCGCCGATCTGTTTCTCTTGCCGTCGGAGAACGAATCGTTCGGACTCTCTGCCCTGGAGGCGCTCGCCTGCGGTGTGCCGGTTGTCGCGTCGAACGCTGGTGGAATTCCTGAGGTGATCCGCGAAGGTGTGACCGGCGCGCTTCGCCCCGTTGGCGACGTGGCAGGGATGGCCGATGCGGCGATCGGTATCCTCGCCGATGCGGATCGATGGGCGCGCATGAGTGCTGCCGCGGCTGCGGACGCGCGCGCCCGATTCAGCGAGGCGCACATCATCGGGCAGTACGAGGCGATGTATGAGGATGCCCTGCGCGTTGCGGCGTCGCGGCGTCGCGCGCGCGGAGCGGCGCAGGGAATCGCATCCGGATCACCTTCGAAGTAAGCTTCCACTGACGGCGCGGTTCTGGCGCCGCGCCGCATCCCATTCCCGGTCACATGGACGTCTTCCAAGCGTTTGTCCTCGGCATCGTCCAGGGTCTCGCCGAGTTCCTGCCTATCAGTTCATCGGCGCACCTCAGCCTCGTCCCGTTTCTCTTCGGATGGAAGGATCCGGGGCTCGCATTCGACGTCGCGTTGCACCTCGGAACGTTGGCGGCAGTCCTCTGGTACTTTCGGCTCGAGTGGATTGCCCTGACGAAGGCCGGGATTGAAATCGTTCGCACCCGACGAATTGTCGGCGAGGCGCAGTGGCGTGCCGTCTACATCGCGATTGCGACCGTTCCCGGAGCCATCGGCGGGATCGTGCTCAAGGAATACGCCGAAACGATCTTCCGGGACCCTCGGCTGACGGCAGTTGCGCTGATCGTGATGGGGACGCTGCTCTGGGCGGCGGACCGATTCTCGAGACAGGAGCGGAAGCTGTCCGGACTTCGGTGGGCCGATGCGTTGCTGATCGGCATCGCGCAGGTCTTCGCGTTGATTCCCGGTGTTTCGCGCTCCGGGTCCACGATGACCGCCGGACGCGCACTGGGTCTCGATCGAACCGCGGCAGCGACCTTCAGTTTCCTGATGTCGATGCCGATCACCGCTGCTGCAGCGGTCGTGAAGGTGCCCGAGGCGCTGCGTGAAGGCATCACGCCGCCAATCGTGGTCGGCATTCTCGCGTCGGGCATCAGCGGCTGGCTGGCGATCTCCGTGCTGCTCAGGTACTTGTCCAGTAAGAGCTTCGGCGTCTTTGCGATCTACCGATGGGCGCTCGGAATTCTCGTCCTCGTCCTGTTCTATTCGCGGCAGGGGTAATGCCGCAGGTGCCGCCGCGGGATGCATATGATGGAGTGGCGTGCTCGGCGCTCGCCGCGGCGGCTGGCGCTCCGCACGTGCGCTCGGTCGAACGCTGCCTGAGCACGATGGATATCGGCCATCAGATGGGAGCGGAGGGTGCACCGCACGGATCGGTCATCGTGGCTGACGCGCAGGACGCTGGTCGCGGCCGCTCCGGCGCGCGCTGGGCATCAGAAACGACGTACGGCGTCTGGGTCAGCGTGCTCCTCCGCGCAACTGGCGAGTCGCCGCCTGGAGTGCTCTCGTTGCGCGTCGGCCTTACGCTGGCACGGGAACTCGATCACTCCGCTCATACACGCGTGAGACTCAAGTGGCCGAACGATCTCTGGTTGCCCGAAGGGAAACTGGCCGGCATCCTCACCGAGGCGCGGTGGCGCGGCGACTCGCTCGAGTGGATGGTCGTCGGGGTGGGAGTCAACCTTGCGGCGAGTGTCGCAGTCGCAGACGATGCGAAACACGACTTCCGCGTTGCGGCGCTCCGCAATGGCGTGACACGTGCGCAGGTACTCGTCAGCGTCGTGCGTTCGGTGCTTTCCGCAGCCTCGCTCACCGGCGAATTGCACGTCGATGAACTTGACCAGTACGCGCGACGGGATATTGCACGGGGCCGCGAGATCTCGAGTCCGGCCGTGGGCACCATTCACGGGATTTCCTCGCGAGGTGCCCTGCTCGTTCGCCTCGCAACCGGGGCGGTTGTTCCCGTCATCGCCGGCTCGATCGTCTTCAGTTCCCCATTGGAGGTGTAGCGGATGCTGCTGGTCTGCGACGTTGGTAACACGGAAACGACGCTGGGATTGGCCGATGCCCACCAGATGATGTCACGCTGGCGCGTGACGACCAACAGCACGAAAACGCCGCATGAAGTGGCCATGATGCTGCGGTCGCTGCTCGATCTCGCAGAGCGCACCTACGAGAGCGTGACGGGTGCAGCGATCGGCTCGGTGGTTCCGGCAGCGACGGGCGCCCTGGTGCAGGGACTCGCGCTTGCATTCGGTGTGCAACCGGTCGTGGTGGATGCGGGCAGCGGTCTGCCGATCACGCTCGATGTCGAGGAGCCGCGCACGGTCGGTGCAGATCGGTTGATCAATACGCTCGCCGCGAGCCGGCTCTACAGGCGCGATTGCATCGTTGTGGATCTCGGCACAGCAACGACATATGACTGCATCACCGCCGATGGGGTTTTCCTTGGCGGCGTGATTGCCCCGGGGATACTGACGTCGCTGGAGACACTGACACGACGTACCTCGAAGCTGCCGGCGACGGAGCTGCACGTGCCGCCGACCGTGATCGGGCGGCGGACCGAGGATTGCATCCGCTCGGGCGTCGTGTACGGAGCGGTGGAGGCGATCACGGGGATCGTGTCTCGAATCCGGAGGGAGTGGCCGACAGGCCGCGACCCGCTGGTGATCGGAACCGGCGGTCTGGCAGGCATGCTTGCCCCGCTGTGCCCGGCGCTCGAACTGGTTGATTCGGACCTGACACTCCGCGGACTGGTCCTCGCCCACGGGTTGCTCACGGATTCCGGCAGAGCCTGATGGCGCTCAGACCGGAGGGCGTTCGCTCCGCGTAAAGTGTTGTGTCCAAACATGTTATGGCGCCCTGCTGGCCCTCATCCGTCGCAGTCGTTGGCGGCTTGACGAAGCCACCCCACCTGCTAGCTTTGGGGTGTTAGCAGTCAACGACGTTGACTGCTAACACCTGCGCGCGTGTCCTGGTCCGCGCGCTTGATCGACTGCCACACGTCAGGTCTGGAGGAAGGACGATGACCACCAAGAGTGCCATCGGCGCCAAGGTCACCCCGTTGGCCGATCGCGTTGTTGTGAAGCCGCTCGAAGAAGCGGAGCAGATGCGCGGCGGGCTGTACATCCCCGATACCGCAAAGGAAAAGCCACAGCAGGGCGAGATCGTCGCTGTTGGCCCGGGCAAGTACGAAGACGGAAAGCTGGCTCCGATGACCGTGAAGGTCGGCGACCGCGTGTTGTACGGCAAGTACAGCGGCACCGAAGTCACGATCGAGGGCGAGAACGTGCTCATTCTCCGCGAGTCAGATGTACTCGCGGTCCTCGCTTAATCGCTTTCGAGGATAGATACACATGGCTGCCAAGGAACTGCATTTCAACGTTGACGCACGTGCGGCGCTCAAGCGCGGCGTCGATCAGCTGGCTGACGCGGTAAAGGTGACGCTCGGGCCCAAGGGCCGGAATGTCGTCATCGACAAGAAGTTCGGCGCGCCGACCGTGACGAAGGACGGCGTCACCGTCGCGAAGGAAATCGAGCTCTCGGATCCGCTCGAGAACATGGGCGCGCAGATGCTGAAGGAAGTCGCGACGAAGACCAGCGACAACGCCGGCGACGGGACGACGACCGCCACCGTGTTGGCGCAGGCGATCTTCCGTGAAGGCCTCAAGAACGTGACGGCCGGCGTCAACCCGATGGCGCTGAAGCGCGGCATCGACAAGGCCGTGACCGCAGTCGTCGAGGAGCTGAAGCGCATCTCCGTGCCGACCAACGGCAAGAAGGAAATCGCACAGGTTGCCTCGATCTCCGCGAACAACGACAAGGAAATCGGCGACCTCATTGCCGACGCGATGGAGAAGGTCGGCAAGGATGGCGTGATCACGGTTGAAGAGGCAAAGGGCCTCGAGACCACGCTCGAGACGGTGGACGGCATGCAGTTCGATCGCGGATACGTCTCGCCGTACTTCGTCACCGATCCGGAGAAGATGGAAGCGGTGATGGAAGACTGCTTCATCCTGATCCACGACAAGAAGATCAGCGCGATGAAGGAGCTCCTGCCGGTGCTCGAGAAGGTGGCCCAGACGGGCAAGCCGCTCATGATCATCGCCGAGGACATCGAAGGTGAGGCGTTGGCCACGCTGGTCGTCAACAAGCTGCGTGGCACGCTGAAGATCGCCGCCGTCAAGGCGCCGGGCTTTGGTGACCGTCGCAAGGCCATGCTGCAGGACATCGCAGTGCTGACCGCCGGCAACGTCATCAGCGACGAAGTGGGCTTCAAGCTCGAGAACGCGACCCTCGCCGATCTCGGCAAGGCAAAGCGCGTGGTCGTCGACAAGGACAACACGACGATCATCGACGGCGCCGGCGATCACGACCAGATCAAGGGCCGTGAGAAGGAAATCCGTGCCGCGATCGAGAAGAGCACCTCGGATTACGACAAGGAGAAGCTCCAGGAGCGTCTGGCGAAGCTTTCCGGTGGCGTGGCCGTCGTCAATGTCGGCGCCGCAACGGAAGCGGAAATGAAGGAGAAGAAGGCGCGCGTCGAAGACGCGCTCCATGCAACCCGCGCGGCCGTGGAAGAAGGCATCGTCCCCGGCGGCGGTGTCGCGCTCATTCGCGCCCAGCGGGCGCTCGTGAACTTCAAGCTTGAAGATCCGGAAGAGAACATCGGTGTTGCGATCATCCGTCGCGCCATCGAAGAGCCGATCCGCATGATCGTTCAGAACGCCGGTGGTGAAGGAAGCATCGTCGTCGAGAAGGTGAAGGCCGCCGAGTCGAACACGTTCGGCTACAACGCCCTCACGGATACGTACGAAGACCTGGTGCAGGCCGGCGTGATCGACCCCACCAAGGTTACCCGGACCGCGCTGCAGAACGCTGCGTCGATCTCGGGCCTCCTCCTCACGACCGAAGCGCTGATCGTCGAGAAGAAGGAAAACTCACCGGCTCCGGCAGGTGGCGGTGGCGGTGGCGGCGGCATGGGTGGCATGTACTAGCCTGCCACTCAGGTGAAGTGACAACGGGGCGGCGCATTCCACATGCGCCGCCCCGTTCGCTGTCCGGCTCAGTCCTGTTCAGGACATGCGTGCGATGACGTCCGCCAGGTCCTCGGCAAGTGCGTCCAGAGCAGGCAGCGTCGTGGATGCCAATCCCCGCGGTGACGTCCGAAACACGCCGACATGCGTGCGAAAAGTCACAAGCTGTTCGTTCGTGACCCAGAACTCGTCCCAGTCATCGGCCGACTGGTCTTCCGCAAAGCCGACCATCCGTTCGTGCAGGGCCGCGAGCTCAAACAACGCACCCCGTTCCGTCGGATCGCCCGCCGCCCGTGATGCGGCGCCGTGACTCCGCAGCACCCGCATGGCATCGTGAATCGCGACGATTCCTGCGTGCATCCGGGCCTGTCGGCCGGTATCGCTCATGATTCGGCCGGAAGCGCTGGACCCGTCGTGGCACGGTACACGGCGGTCAGGCACTCGCGCATGCTGTCATCGAGCACGACCTGACGACGCGCCATCACACGTTCGGCCGTCTGCAGGAACCGCGCAAGGTCGTATCGCTCACCCCGAGAACCCCACGCGAAGGCTGGCATCACGCTCGGCACGACATCATCGCTGATCACGTTCGCACCGGCACCGATACTGCTGCCGGTGGTCAGGCGGGTCAGGATCCCGGTCTTGGCATGGTCGCCAACGAGGGAACCGAGAAACTGCAAGCCGGTCTCGACACCGTCGAAGGAGACGGAACCGTACGTGTTCTTGAGGTTGGAGGTCACGGTGCCGGCGCCGAGGTTCGTCCAGCGACCGAGATAGCTGTGCCCCACAAAGCCGTCATGCCCCTTGTTCGCATGACCACACAAAATCGTCGTCGAGACCTCACCACTGACGCGGCAGTTGTCACCAACCGAAACCGTCTGCCCGCTGCCCCCCATCCACTGCGACCGGGAGCCGAGGATGAACGGCCCGCCGAGCCGCGAAAAACTGCGCACGACGGCGTACGCTTCGATCACGATGGCGCCTTGCGTTGCATCCAGCACCACGAATGGCTCGATCGTCGCCGTTGAATCGATTCGCACCGGATGGCTTCCGATCACGCGGACGTCCGACGGGAATTCACGGGGTGACATGTGTGCGGCAATGCGTGCCGTATCCGCGGCGAGCATTGCAGGCAAGTGGCCAATCAGGTCCCACGGACGCTCAATCAGCCAGCCCTCGAGCTGTCGCGTCTCCGTTGCGGACCGGAACGGCATCGTGCGCACATCGCGGACCGTGGCAGCAGAGGACAGCGTCTGCGCGACGATGATTTCCCCGAAGACGATCGACTGTGCGCCGCCAGGCGGCACCGGTGTCAATTGAGGCGCGAAGTGACTTCGTGCCACGATGCTCCCCGCATCCAGGACCTCGTCATCCTCCAGCACGGGAGCAGCGCCTGGTTCCGAAAAGCCACGGTGTCGGCTGCCGGCGATCACGCCAGTGACGCGCTGACCGAGCGCGCACTCCCATCGCTCGCGTACGATGCGCGCGCCGGCGCGAACCTCCGCCATCGGGCGCGCGGTCGTGATTGGTGCCATCGCGTCCGGCCTCTCGTCGCCCGGAGCGTGATCCAGCAACGCGACGTGCCTCACTCGCGGATCCGCAACCGCGTTGGCAGTGCATCGATCAACGTCTTCAGGTCTGCCGCGTGCTCCTGCGTCGTGACAACCGTCAATCCGTCAATCGCAATCACGACAAGGTCCGATACGCCGTAGAGCACGACACTTTGCTCCTCGGCGTGCACCACGTTTCCGGATGACATCACGGGCGTCACATCGCCGTGCAGCGCATTCCCGGCGGCGTCGCCCGGTCGGACGCGGCGGAGCGCAGCCCACGTGCCGACATCATCCCAGCCAAACGCGCCAGGCACGACAAAGACGCGATCGCTGCGCTCGAGCACGCCAACGTCAACGCTGATCGACTGCACCGCTCCGAAGAATCCTTCGAGCGTCGTCTCGGCGTTCGCGCGCGACACCTCGGGACAGTGCGCTTCGACCTCCTGCAGAAACCGGCTCGCGCGCCAGACGAAGATGCCGGAGTTCCAGAGGCAGCCCGCGGCAATCAGTTCGCGTGCCCGGACGCGATCCGGCTTTTCCAGGAAGCGGGAGACGCGGAAGGCCACCTGACCGGCGCGTTCGCCGGGTTCGATGTAGCCGAAGCCGGGGTCGGGCCGCGTCGGCGTGACGCCGACCGTGACCAGGGCATCGTTCGCCTCGGCGACGTTCGCCGCGCGCAGCAGCGCCGCGCGAAAGCCCTCTGGGTCGGCAATGGCCCAGTCGGCGTGAACTGAGAGCATGATTGCCGATGGGTCACTGGCCTGAATGAAGCGAGCGGCCCACGCGAGCGCCGCGGCCGTTCCGGCTGGCCGTGGCTCGCAGATGATGTTGGCCTCGGGCACTTCCGGCAGGAGCTCCTTGATCGCCGGCTCGAGCGTTGCATTCGTCAGGATGAGCATTCGCTCGCCCGGCACCAGCGGAAGCAGTCGCTCAACCGCGTCACGGAGCATCGGTTTGCCGGTCACCAGCGGCAGGAGCTGCTTGGGGACCGACGGTGTGCTGATGGGCCAGAATCGCGACCCTACGCCGCCGGCGAGAATGACAGTCCAGAGAGACATGGGCAGTTTGGGGGAGACAGTTGCTGCAGGGACGCTCCCGATGGCCCCGAGGTATCAGGCCAGCGAAGCGATGTGCTGGCGAAGGCGGCGCAGTTCGCCGAGGAGGGGCGGCAGCGCGGCAGTGGGGCGAGCCAGCACGACCAGCAGGGCG
This sequence comes from Gemmatimonadaceae bacterium, assembly GCA_031373905.1. Classification (GTDB taxonomy): domain Bacteria; phylum Gemmatimonadota; class Gemmatimonadetes; order Gemmatimonadales; family Gemmatimonadaceae; genus JACMLX01. Next base: position 15,313 of record JANMNM010000238.1, read on the forward strand.
TCCTCGCTCATCGCGGAGATGATCGCAATGGTGCCGGGGAACTCCAACACTGCAGTCTGCAGCAAACCGGCACGCGCTGCCTTGCCGAGAGCATCAGCCGCGCTGAAGACGGCCGGGGAGTGTGCCGCCACCTGTTCGCCGTCGAGGTACGACACCGTGTCACCATCGACCAGCAGGCCATCCCGACCGAGAACGATCGCTGCCTCCACGCCATCGCGACGGCGTACGGCGTCCACCAGATCACGGATACTTGCCATGGGGATGGTGTAGAAAGAGGGAAACTGGGGCAACTGTCTGTGCCACAATCGCTTGAAGAGCTTCGCCCAGTCCGGTATTCTACCAAGTGCGACCTGCCGTGTCACCCCGCATCCACTATTGCATGCCCCACGTCTCCCGTGCGACGTCATTTCTGGCGCTGGCCCTCTGCGCTGGTTTCGCCGCCTCCTGCGGGGACCCGTTCACCATCAGGGCACCCTTCTCGACCGCGACGGACAGTTTCAGCATCGCCGCGCTGACGCGCACGCCGATCGCCGCCAGATCGCTCTGGCGAATCGGTGGTTTCTCCCGGTACCGACTCGATTCGATTGCTGCCGCCTTCGACATCGGGTTCGATATCGATGCGGCGGGCAGAGTGATCGTGTATCCGGCCAGGACGATCGCCGTACCGCCGGCGGGCACGCCGGCCACGCCGCCGCAGGTCGGGTTGCAGCTCTCCACGGAGCCGTATGCCACGGTCGACCGAGCACCAGAGGCCGGGTACCGGGTCGACACGGCGCTCGTCGTCTCGCGCGGGCAGACGGTGTTGGTCCGCAGTGCATCTGACGTCTGCCTGACGCAGAACACCGGGGCCACACTGCTCTACGCGAAGTTCGTGGTCGACAGTATCGACGTCCTCACGCGCAACCTGGTCGTGCGGGCGACCGTCCAGCAAAGCTGCAACTTCCGGTCGTTCGCGACTGGCATTCCCGAGTTCTGACCCATGCACGATCTCCGGATGGTTCGCGAGCAGATGCATGTGCTGCGTGATGGTTTTGCGCGTCGGGGCACGCTCGATACGCTCGGGCCCATTCTCGATCGGCTCGACGGGCTTGAACGTGAGCGCCGTGCCACGATCAACGCCGTCGAGGAGCGGAAGCAACAGCGTAACGAGATCACGCAGCAGGTCGCGCGGATGAAGCGGGCGGGTGAGGACGCGGGCGCACTCATGGAAGACAGTCGTGTCATCGGCGCACAGATCGCACGTCTTGAGGCCGATCTGACGGCGACGGAAAGCACGATTGCAGGTCTCATGCTCGAGTTGCCGAACATCCCGCACGCGTCCGTTCCTGCGGGCGATGAGACGCACAACGCTGTCATTCGTGCGTGGGGCACGCCGCGCGAGGATGACACCGTTCGGCCGCACTGGGAGGTCGCGACGGAGCTCGGCGTGCTCGACCTCGCGCGTGGCGCGAAGATCAGCGGCTCCGGCTTCATCGTGTATCGCGGTGCGGGAGCGCGTCTGGTCCGTGCCCTGATCAATCTGATGCTCGATACGCACACGACCGTGCACGGCTACGAAGAGACGTGGGTGCCGCTGGTCGTGAACCGTGCGTCCATGACCGGAACCGGGCAGCTTCCGAAGTTCGAAGACGACATGTACGTGTTGCACGGCGACGACCTGTTCCTGATTCCCACCGCGGAGGTCCCGGTCACGAACCTGTACCGCGACGAGATCATGGATCTGGGCGACCTGCCGAAGGCGCTCACCGCGTACAGTGCCTGTTTTCGCAAGGAAGCTGGGGCGGCCGGCAAGGATACGCGCGGCCTCCTCCGCGTGCACGAGTTCGACAAGGTCGAGCTGGTTCGGTATGCGGTGCCGGAGACGTCGGATGAGCAGCTGGAGCAGCTGACCGGACATGCGGAGGCGATTCTGCAGTTGCTCGACCTGCCGTATCGCGTGCTGTTGCTCGCCGCTGGCGACACCGGATTCTCGAGCCGGAAGACCTATGACCTCGAGGTCTGGGCGCCTGGCGTGGGAAAATGGCTCGAAGTGTCAAGCTGTTCGAACTTCGGTGATTTTCAGGCCCGCCGGATGAACATCCGCTATCGGCCGGCATCGGGCGAGAAGCCGCGATTCGTCCACACGCTGAATGGGTCCGGACTGGCCCTGCCGAGGATCATCGCCGCGTTGCTCGAGCACGGTCAGCGCGCGGATGGCAGTATTGCGATCCCGGCGGCACTGCAGCCGTATCTGGGCACGAGCCGGTTGGGCTGATGGTCGTGCGGCGCATCGCGCCCGTGCTCGTCCTTGCCATTGGCGTCATCGCGTTGCTGGCCTGGTGGCTCATCTACACCCAGCGCGTCGTCACGGACCTTCGCCGCGAAGCGGCCCGATCGAGTCAGATGTATGCGCGCGTGTATCAGGCACTGAGTCAGCAAGGAGATGACGGCACGTCGGCACTCCTCGACCTCTCGCAGTACATCCGTCAGGCCGGCGTTCCCGTTATCGTCACCAATGAGGCGGGAACACCCACGGCCGCACAGAACCTGCCGTTCGACGCACCGATCGAGTCGGCGCGTGTACGCGAGTATGTGTCCGTACTCGACAAGGCCAACGTGCCGATCAGCCAGCCTGGTGTCGGCAATGTTCACTTCGGCGACACACCGCTGGTCGCTGGCCTGCGCGTGGTGCCGATCATCACGGTGGTGACCCTCGGACTGTTCCTGTTGGCCGGTGTGTATGCGCTGGTCACGCGCGGACGTGCGGAGCGCGAGCGGGTATTTGCCGGGATGGCGCGAGAGGCGGCGCATCAACTCGGGACACCGCTGACCGCGCTCGCCGGCTGGATCGAGCTCCTGTCGGAACGCGCGTCGGCAGGCGACACGACGGCGGAGACTGCCGTCGGTCACATGCGCGGTGACCTCGACCGCCTCGAGCGAGTTGCACACCGGTTCGAACGCATCGGGAGACCCGCGCAGCGTGACGTGCTCGATGTGCGCGAAATCGCCTTCAGGGTCGCCGCCTACTTCCGCGCCCGTGTGCCGACGCTCACGCACGCCGTCACGATCGTGGCGACATTGCCCGACGATCCGCTCCGCATTGAGGGAGACGCCGTCTTGCTTGAATGGGCACTCGAGTCGCTGGTGCGAAACGCGATCGATGCACTCGCCGGTCGGGGGGGCAGGGTCGAACTCCGTGTCGAACCGCTGCCGGAGGGGGGGGCGCGTATCGTTATCGCTGACGATGGTCCTGGCGTGCCGCGCGAACTCCGCAACGAGATCTTCAAAGCCGGCTTCACGACGAAACCACGCGGCTGGGGCATTGGGCTCGCCCTCGCGAGACGCATCATCTCGGACAACCACGGTGGCCGCCTGACGCTGCTGCCGACGGATGGTGGCGCAGCGTTTGAGATTATGTTGGAGCGATGACGGAGCTGACTGATTTGCCGCTCGCCGGACTGAACCCCGCACAGTACGATGCGGTGATGCACACGCGTGGTCCGCTGCTGGTGCTGGCCGGGGCGGGATCCGGCAAGACTCGAGTGCTCACCACCCGGATCGCCCGACTGATCGAGGCCGAGCGCGTCCCGCCATTCCGCATTCTTGCAGTCACGTTCACGAACAAGGCCGCGGGCGAGATGCGCGAGCGGATCGCTCGCCTCATCGGAGGTGCGCCGCAGGGGATGTGGGTGGGCACCTTTCACGCCATCGGCGCGCGTCTCCTGCGCCGCGACGCAGAGCGCGTGGGGCGTACGTCGCAGTTCACGATCTATGACGAGGACGATGCGTTGGGCGTTGTGAAGCGACTGATGGAGGCGCTTCGCATCTCGGTGAAGGAGTGGGCGCCGAAGGCGGTCCTCGGGCAGATATCCGATGCGAAGAACGCGCTCGTCACGCCGGCGGAGTACGCGCGGCTGGCACGTGATCCACTCTCGCAGGTCGTCGCCAAGGTGTACCCGCGCTTCGACGAGACGCTTCGCGCGCAGAACGCCGTTGGATTCGACGACCTCCTCACGCTCCCGGTGCAGCTCCTGACGGAAAATCCCGCGATTCTCGCCGCGTATCGCGACCGGTTCGCTTTCATACTCGTCGACGAGTATCAGGACACCAACCGGGCACAATACCAGCTGATTTCCCTTCTCGCGGGCAGTGCCGGGAACGTGATGGTTGTTGGCGACGACGATCAGTCGATTTACGGGTGGCGCGGAGCAGACATCCGAAACATTCTCGACTTCGAGCGGGAGTTCCCCTCGGCGACCGTCGTCCGACTCGAGGAGAACTATCGCTCGACGCCCGAGATTCTCGCGCTCGCGAATGCGGCGATCGCACCGAACACCGAGCGGCGCGGAAAGACACTCCGCGCCACACGGTCATCCGGCGTGCTGCCGCGTCGTGTTCGGTGCCTGGACGAGCGTGATGAAGCGGAGTTTGTCGCCGAGGACATCGCCGAGCGCCGGAGTCGGCGAAGCGTGGAGCTGCGAGAGGTCGCCGTGTTGTACCGCACGAACGCACAGAGCCGGGCCTTCGAGGACGCCATGCGGCGCCGTGGGTGGCCGTATCGATTGATCGGTGCTGTCCGCTTCTATGATCGACGCGAGATCCGGGACCTGATGTCGTATCTCAAGCTGATCGCGAATCCCTCGGACGACGAGGCATTCCGCCGCGCGATCGGCGTGCCGCGACGCGGGTTGGGCGACGCGACGATTGAGTTGCTCGCCGCCAGTGCATCTGCTGCTCGCGTCTCACTGCTCACGGCCGCCGGGACGCCATCACTCGTCGAGGGACTGCGGCCAGCGGCGCGCGCTGCGCTGGCTGACTTCGCAGCCATGCTTGGCGGGCTGCGTGCGCTGGCCGCGGATGCGGCGGTGAACGAGCTGCTCGAGGCACTCATCGCCCGGATCGGATACGTGGACCTGCTCCGCGCGGAAGGGCAGGAGGGCATCGACCGGATCGAGAATGTGCGCGAACTCGTCAGCGGCGCGGCGGAAGCACTGGCGGACGACGACGGAGAAGTCGGGCTGACGCCCCTCGATCGGTTTCTCCAGAAGGCGATGCTCGTCGCAGGTGCCGATGCACTCGATCCGTCCGCTGATGCGGTCACGATGATGACGCTGCACAACGCCAAGGGGCTGGAGTATCCGGTGGTGTATCTCACGGGATTGGAGGACGGGCTGTTTCCGCTTTCCCGCGCGTTCGATGACCCGGCAATGCTCGAGGAGGAGCGGCGGTTGTTCTACGTCGGGATCACACGGGCTGAGTCAGCATTGCTGCTGTCCTTTGCCGAGTCGCGACGCCGCAATGGCGAGCTGACGGTGTCCCGTCCATCCAGCTTCCTCGAAGGGCTTCCGCAGGGCCTGATGGACGTTGCCACCACGCCCCGGGCGCGAAGCCAGGGGCGCGCAGCGTATGGAGAGGGCCACGGCGCAACAAGCGGCTGGGGGAGGACCGCAGCACCACCAGGGCGCTGGACACCACGTGAGTCCCGCCCGGCGCCGATCAGTGATGCAGCCTTCGGCGGTATCGTTCCTGCAACGCGGTTCACCGCCAGGCCGACCGCATTCGACGACACGCAGTCGGAGCCGATACAGATCCTTCCGGGCGCCCGGGTGCGCCACCGGAAGTTCGGCGCCGGTGTCGTGGCCGAGATCACAGGCGCCGGTCGCGACCTCAAGGTGCGAATTGACTTCGACGATGAGGAGATCGGGCGCAAGACGCTGGTTGTGGCACAGGCAAATCTCGAACCGGAGCACGAGTAGATGGCTGTCTCAGAGTCTGATGTTCTCCACGTCGCGGTGCTGGCTCGACTGGCCCTCGAGCAGAATCGCGTGCCGACGCTGGTGCGCGAACTGAACGGCATCCTCGACCACATGGCCGTGCTCGAGACCGTCGATGTTTTGGCGATCCGAGCGGATGAAAAAACCGCGATGCCGCGTCGTGAGGACGTCGTCGATCCGGTCGCGCTCATGCGACCGCTCGCAACGTTTGCGCCCGCCTCGCGGGATGGCTTCGTGCTCGTGCCGCGCCTCAGCACGCACACCCAGTTGGGCGCGTCGGAAGGCGACGAATGACAGCCCCGATCGCCAGTGGTGCGAGCGCGCTCACCGCACTCGAGCGCGCGAATGCAGCAGCTGTCCTCAACGCGTTCGTGACGCTTGCATCGGACGCGGAAGTCATGGCGGCGGTCGCATCGGCGCCGCAGGGTCCACTCCACGGCGTTCCGGTCGCCGTGAAGGACAACATCGCCACCACAACACTCAGCACGAGTTGCGGTTCTCGCATTCTCGATGGATGGGTCAGTCCGTACGAAGCGACTGCGGTCACCCGCCTGCGTGCTGCGGGCGCGGTGATCATCGGCAAGACCAATATGGACGAGTTCGCGATGGGATCTTCCACGGAGAACTCGGCGTTTGGCCCCACGCTGAACCCATTGGATCATGCCCGCGTGCCTGGCGGGTCCAGTGGCGGGTCGGCAGCTGCAGTCGCCGGCGGTATCTGTCGCATCTCGTTCGGATCGGAGACCGGTGGATCCGTCCGTCAGCCGGCTGCGTTCTGCGGCATCGTCGGCGTCAAGCCCACGTACGGGCGTGTCAGTCGCTTCGGCCTTGTCGCGTTTGCGTCTTCGCTCGACCAGATCGGTGTCTTCGGGCGTTCGGTCGATGACGCCGCGCAGGGACTGCAGATCATTGCCGGCCACGACGCGCGTGATGCGACGTCGGTGGATACCGCAGTCGACGACTATCGCGCGCAGGCAGATCGGTCGCTCACCGGGCTCGTCATCGGGGTGCCAGCCGAGTACTTCCCGGCGTCGCTCGACCCACGAATTCGCGCGCGATGCGACGATGCGCTCGAGATCCTGCGCCAGCTCGGGGCCGAGATCCGCCCCGTATCGATGCCGCACACGGAGCTCGCGATTCCGGTCTATTACATCCTCGCACCGGCGGAAGCGTCATCGAATCTCGCACGTTTTGATGGTGTTCGGTACGGCCCCCGCGAGGCGGCCGACAACCTGCGCGACATGTATGAGCAGACACGATCGGTGGGATTCGGCCGCGAAGTGACGCGGCGGATCATCCTCGGGACGTACGTGCTGTCGCAAGGGCACTATGACGCCTACTACGTCAAGGCGATGAAGGTCCGCGCGAAGATCGCGGAGGATTTCGCCAGCGTCTTTGCCTCGGGAGTCCACGTACTGTTCACGCCGACGACGCCGACGCCGGCGTTTGGTTTTGGAGCAAAAAGCGACCCGCTCGAGATGTACCTGAGCGATATTTTCACAGCCACTGCAAACCTGGCCGGTGTGCCCGCGATGTCGCAGCCGATTGGCCTCGTCGATGGACTGCCCGTCGGCGGGCAGCTGCTCGCCGCGCACTTCCGCGAGGCAGACATGTTCCGCGTTGCGTACGCACTCGAGCGGGCCCTTGGTTCGGAGTCTCTCTCATGACGGCACCTGATTCGCTGGATGTGTCGCACGGCTTCGAGATGGTCGTCGGACTCGAGGTCCACGTCCAGCTGAAGACGCGGAGCAAGGCGTTCTGTGGCTGCTCGGCCGACTTCGGGGCGCCGCCAAACCAGAATACCTGCCCCATCTGTCTCGCGCTGCCCGGAGCACTTCCAGTGCTCAATGCGCGTGCCGTGGATCTTGCGCTGCGCACTGCCCTTGGACTCGGGTTCACGATCAACAGACACTCGGTCTTCGCGCGCAAGAACTACTTCTATCCGGATCTGCCCAAGGGATATCAGATCTCCCAGCACGACCGTCCGATTGCCGAGCACGGCACGCTCGATATCGGCCTCGTCGTTGACGGCGCCGCGCGCGTGATCGGGATCACACGCGCGCACATGGAGGAAGACGCAGGCAAGTCGATTCAGGATCGCTTCGAAGGCGCGACCGCGGTCGACCTCAACCGAAGCGGTGTTCCGCTCGTGGAAATCGTCAGCGAGCCGGATATGCGCTCGCCAGAGGAGGCTGGAGCGTATCTTCGCACGTTGAAGCAGATCCTGCTGTACCTCGACATCAGTGACTGCAACATGGAAGAGGGCAGTCTGCGTGTCGACGCGAACGTGAGCGCCAGACCCATTGGCCAGTCCACGCTCGGCACGAAATGCGAGGTGAAGAACATGAACTCGTTCTCCGGCGTCGAACGCGCGCTTGCCGCCGAGTTCCGACGCCAGTGCAGCGTACTTCGTGCTGGCGGAACGGTGCACCAGCAGACGCTGCTCTGGGACGGTGCGAAAGGCGAGATCCGCCCGGCGCGCAGCAAGGAGGGCTCCAGCGACTACAGATACTTTCCCGAGCCGGACCTTCCGCCGCTGCAAATTTCCGATGCGCAGCTCGAGCACGCCCGTGCTGCAATGCCCGAACTTCCCGCCGCGCGTCGGGCGAGATACTCGGCGCTCCAGCTCTCCGACTATGACGTACAGGAGCTGACCGCTGATCCTGCCACCGGGCCCTACTTTGAAGCCGTCCTCGCCCTGCACGGCGATGCGAAATCCGCCGCAAACTGGGTCAACGGAGAGGTGCGAGCCACGCTCAACGAGTCAGGGCTGTCATGGGATGCCGTCGCGGTGTCACCGGCGCGGCTCGCAGGGCTGCTGGATCTCGTTCGCGACGGGGTCGTGAGCAGCAGCGCGGCAAAGAAGGTCTACTCGCTGTTCGAGGCGTCATCCGACTCCGCGCGAGCAATCGCAGAGCGGGAAGGGCTCGTGCAGGTGCGTGATGATGATGCCCTGTCCCGATGGGTGAACGAAGTACTGCTGGAGCACCCGGCAGAGGCGGCGCGATACCTGGCTGGCGAGAAGAAATTGCAGGGACTGCTCGTGGGCCTCGTGATGAAGAAATCACAGGGCCGGGCCGACCCGAAGCTCGTCAATCAACTGCTCTCGTCGCGCGCACCAGGATAGAGCGGGATCTGCAGCGAATCCGCGTGACGTAGCCGCGAGGCGGGGAGACCGAAGTGCCGCTCCGCCTCGGCGCGAACGAATGGGTCTCCGCCTCGCCAGAGCGACACACGTCGCAGTCTCTTGGCGAGACGCAATGCTTCGTCGCCGCTCGGATCGAATTGATACGACTCAGACCGATCGAGTCTCTCGAGCAGGTCCATCACGTAGTCGAACGATCGCAACAGGTGCACCTCGACTTCCGGCCGCGATAGCCCCCATCTGCTGTTGTCCGCCATGATTCGATAGATCCGCTGCCAGCTCTCACTGTCGGTAACGTGGACCATGCCCCGGAACAGTCGCCGGTTCGTGCTCGTGCTGAAGATCGTCGGACTGAGGATGTCATCCAGATGTGCATCCGCTCGTGAGTGATCCAGAAGGATGACGTCACGGGCGCGCCGTGCTGCCGCGTCACCCAGGTGTGTTTCGAACCGGCTCTCCCAGTAGCTGTGGCCCAGCGCCGCTGTGCTGCTCGTGACGGTGAGTTGACGCGGTACGAAGAAGTTGTGCGCGACCACGTCGGCTGCGAGATGCGAGAGATAGCCGAGCGCGAATGCGCGCAGTGACTCATCGCCCGCGCGATGGTAGATCTCGAAGCCGACGGCCCACGAGTGGCAATGGCGGCCGGTTGGCGCGTACTTCTTTGCCATCGAGGTGTCAGCGGCAATGCTGCCGTACAGGAAGTCCTGCGGAAATGTCCGCAGCAGCGCTGCCGTGCCGGCCGGCAACAAGGTGAGCGAACGGAGCACAGCCTCGCCGATGTGGATGTGCGTGCCTGGCGTCCACGCGAAGAGATCCGATGGACTGAGCGCGATCCACAGGGTTGCGAGAATGAGGGGTAGGGCCGTACGCCGCGCCGCGTCCACCGCTTGCGCGAGCGTCACTCGGCTCCGCGCCGGCGGATCCTCGGGCCACCCGTGCGCGCCGTGGATGAATCCGTCACGTCTGCGTCGGCACTCTCATCATCACCAAAGGCATCGTCATCCTCGAAGGCATCCTCCGGCCCGATGTCGTCGTCGTCCATGTCGTCAGCGACGGTGTCCGCCTGCAGATCCGCATCTTCGGTGGCCGGGGCGCTCGCACTGCCGTGTGGCCGAGCCTTGCGCCAGGGTCTGAAGTCGTAATCCTCATCATCCTCATCGACATCCGTGTCGAATGCGGCTTCGAGTGCCGCCAGTCGCTCCCGGATGTCAGCCTCCTCGTCCAGAAGATCCTGTGTGCGCAACCTGCGCCGGTTGCGCCGTGAGTCCCGCGTCGGCTGGCGCTCGGGTGGCCGGGCGAAGAAGTTGGTCGCCAGGGTACTCGCGCCCGTTCGGACTCCTCGCATCAACCCGGTTGCTGAGGCAACCGTTGCCTCAGCTTCATCCTGCACAGCGTCCACCAGAGTGCCGAACTGCGCCAGGCGAGCCTCGCCCATATCGAGCGCCCTTCGCACCGCATGGTCCACGGCGCCGACCGTGGACGACAGGCGCGCCAGGTCCACCTTCGCTGCCGTCGTCACGTCGGCCAGTTGAGTGGACATGTGACTCAGATTGCGCGCCAGTGGTATCAGCTCATCCGTGAGCCCCTTGATCGTGCCCAGGAGTCGAGCCTCCGCACCCTTGATGGCGCGCACCATTCCCAGAAACGCGACCGATATCGACAGGAGCACCAGGATCGCAGCGATGCTGAGTACGCCAGTCGCGATGCTGTACCAAGGCGCCGGCATATCAACGGGCCGCACGAGCAGGGTATCGGCCGCCAGCGCGAAGAATGGGATGATCTGCATCCCGAAAAGTACCTGACGCCGTTCGCTCGGCGCACCCCTGTGGCTTGACCTGCCGCCATGAGTCCGGCACCTTCACGCGCTCTACTGACCCCCCGTACGGGAGCGTTTGCATGGCCGCATTGCGGTTCGTGGTTGAAGGTGGACGGCAGCTCGCCGGGACAATCCGGCCGGCTGGCAACAAGAACGCCGCACTGCCGATCGTCGCCGCGGCACTGCTGACGGAAGACGAGGTCACGCTCGAGAATGTCCCCCATATCCGTGACATCGAAACGCTCGTGCTCCTCTTGCGGTCGGTCGGTGCTGAAGCGGAATGGACCGCGCTCAATACGCTCCGAATCCGCGCACGGGAGATCCACGCCGGCACTCTCGATCCTGTCCTCTGCGAGAAGATCCGGGCCTCCATCCTGCTCGCCGGACCTCTGCTCGCGCGGTGTGGCGCGGTGACCCTGCCGCCGCCCGGCGGCGACGTGATTGGCCGGCGCAGACTGGACACGCATTTCTTTGCCTTCGAACAGCTCGGAGCCACGTTCACTGCTGGTGAACGGTTTGAGCTGCGCGCGAAAGAGCTTCGAGGCCGCGACATCTTTCTCGATGAGCCCAGCGTGACAGGCACCGAAAACGCGATGTGCGCTGCCGTCCTTGCGAAGGGAACGACGGTCTTCCGCAATGCGGCCAGTGAGCCGCATGTCCAGGACCTGGCGCATTTTCTCGTCGGGATGGGAGCACAGATCGAGGGGATCGGCAGCAACGTGATCACCATCCACGGTGTTGACCGGCTCCATGGTTGCACGCATCGAATCGGCCCCGATCACATTGAGGTCGGCAGTTTCATCGGCCTCGCGGCTGTCACGCAGTCAGAATTACGCATCGCGGACGCGGGCGTGGAGCATCTGCGATCCACCCTCATGGGGTTCGAACGTCTCGGTATTTCGTGCCGCATCGACGGTCCGGATCTGGTCGTTCCTGCTGAGCAGTCTCGTCGGATCCGGGATGACCTCGGTGGTCATGTTCCAAAGCTCGAAGACCAGCCCTGGCCTGCCTTCCCAGCTGACGTCATGTCGATCGCCATCGTCACGGCGACGCAGTGTGAAGGGTTGATCCTGATGCACGAGAAGATGTTCGAGTCGCGCATGTTCTTCGTCGACAAGCTGATTTCCATGGGCGCCAGAATCGTGCTCTGCGACCCGCACCGGGCGCTGGTGTCAGGCCCGTCGCGACTGCGCGCAGCACGGGTGGAAAGCCCGGATATCCGAGCCGGCATGGCCATGTTGCTCGCAGCATTGTGCGCCACTGGCACGAGCACGATCATGAATGCCGGGCAGATCGAACGCGGCTACGAGAAAATCGACGAACGTCTCAACGCCCTCGGGGCAAACATCACACGCATCGAAGGATGAGTTTCCCGGCGCACCTCAGCATACCTGATTTCGATGAATGGGGACTGAGGGCGTTTACGACCACACGTCGAGCCGGGTCCTTCGGTACGAATAGCCTGGAATCGGCGGCGGAGGTGCTCGGGCGCTGGGCGTCCTTGGCTGACGCCGTTGCCGAGGCGGGCGCTGCCCAATTCACGAGCGCGTCGCAGGTCCATGGCAACGGGGTCAGGCTCCATGACCGGGCATGGACCGGCTGGCTCCGATGTAGCGGAGTCGATGGACACGCGTGGATGCGTCCCGGGATGGCGGCCGCCGTCACGATCGCTGACTGCGTTCCTGTGTTTATCGCGCATCCATCGGGTGCTGGCGCGCTGCTGCATTCAGGGTGGAAGGGGACCGCCGCCGGGATAACCGAGGTGGCGATCGGTGAGTTCAGGCGCGCCGGGTTCGGGGCTGGTTCACTTCGCATGCATCTCGGACCCTCGATCTGTGGATCGTGCTATCAGGTCAGTCCGGACGTGTTCTCTGTTGTGACGGGCTCGACTGTGATAAAGCCGAGCCTGCTCGATCTCAGGGCGAGCATCGCCGGCAGAGCTCACGCGCTTGGAGTGAAAGACATCGCCGTCAGTGAGTGGTGCACCAGGTGTTCCAATGACCAGCTGTTCTCGCATCGCGCGGGCGACTCCGGACGCCAGCTTGGCGTGCTGATCTGCCCGGAACGGATTGCATGAGGCCAGTCGAAGGCGCTTGAACGCGCCCGTCACGGAGGTTATTATCACCCAGCAATTCGGTACTGCACTTTCAAAGTGTGGGGGCCTCCCCGCACTTTTTTGTTTCTGTAAGGTTGCGTGCGAGAGGTCGGGAACGTGGCGGCACCTATCGGAACGGCGGTTCAGCAGGCGGTTGATTCGGCGGTGACGCAGGCGGGCTTCGAGCTCTTCTCGCTCACTGGCGGCGGTACTCGTAACAGGCCGTTGCTCGAGGTGCGTATCGATCGGGCTGACGGGACGAAGGTCACGATCGATGATTGTGCTCTGGTTTCGAGAGCAATCGAGGCCGTTCTTGACGGCAGCGGGCTGGTTGCCGAGACGTATCGTCTGGAGGTGTCGTCGCCGGGCATGGATCGCCCGCTGCGGCACGCGGCCGACTGGCGTCGGTTTGCCGGCAGGCGTGTCGCCGTGACGAGCGGCGCGCTCGCAGGAAGTCGGGTCGAGGGCACGCTCCTCGGCCTCGATGAGGATGCAGGCGATGAGACAGGCGTCGTACGAGATGACCAGGGGACGGAGCATCGGGTGGCACTCGCCGACGTGAAAAGCGCGCGGCTGGTTGTCACCTGGAATCGATAGCAGTCTGAGGCGATCGCGATGGATATTCTGAACGCAATCAAGGAACTCACCAACGCCAAGCAGATGGACCGCGAGGAGTTGCGTGCGCTCTTGCAGGATGGAATTCTGGCTGCCTTGGGCCGGAAGTATGGGCCCACGGTCGACGCCGAGGTCGAAATCGATGAGACCAAGGGTGAAATCCGGATCGTACGCCTGCGCACCGTCAGCGCCGACGTCGTCGATCCGGTGCGCGAGGTGACGCTCGAGGAAGCCCGCTTCCTGGACGAGAGCTTCGAAGTTGGCGACGTGATGGAAACGCCGATCGAATTTGCTGAGTTCGGGCGCACGGCGGTGCAAGCGGCCAAGCAGAGGATTCTGCAGCGCGTGCGCGAGGGCGAACGCACGAAGATCAAGGATGAGTTCTCAGGGCGCGTGGGCGATCTCTTCTCGGGCGAAGTGCAGCAGATCGAGCGCGGAAAGCTTGTGCTGATGCTGAACCGCCACCGTGAAGCGGAAGCAATCATTCCGTATCGTGAACAGAATCACCGTGAGCACTACCATCAGGGTGAGACGATCAGGGCGGTCCTGAAGAAGGTTGAGGACACACCGAAGGGCCCCCGTCTTGTGTTCAGCCGATCCGATCCGTTGTTCGTGCAGGCACTCTTCAAGCTTGAGGTGCCCGAGATCCAGCAGTCCGTCGTCGAGATCCGGGCCGCCGCACGCGAGGTCGGCAGTCGCACGAAGATCGCAGTCTTTTCCCGTGACGATGCGATCGATCCGGTTGGCGCATGTGTGGGGCTCAAGGGCGCACGTGTGCAGGCCGTCGTCAATGAGCTCGGCGGCGAGCGAATCGATATCGTGCCGTGGTCTGCTGACCCGGAGCGCTTCGCGAAGCTGGCGCTCGCCCCGGCGAAGGTGGCTCGCGTCTTCAGCGATCCGCCGACAAAGACGATTCAGGCGGTCGTTGACGAAGATCAGCTCTCGCTGGCCATCGGCCGGAATGGACAGAATGTGCGGCTTGCCTCAGAGTTGACGGGCTGGAAGATCGATCTCTACTCGAGTCGTGAATGGGTTGAGCGGACCGAGGGTGGGCCGGGCTTCGCCCCCCTTCCCGAGGAGCCGGCGGCCGATGTGCCGCTCTCCGCTTTGGAAGGCCTGTCGATGGCCACGGTCGCCGTGCTTGAGTCCGGTGGGTATCGCACGCTGAACGATATTATTGATCTCGAGCGCGGGGACTTCCTGAAGCTGCCAGGCATCGCGCCGGCGGAAGCGGATCGCATTATGGGGATTCTCGACGAACTGACGACGGATGACGCCTCCGAGGACGGTGGCGCCGCCGGAAGTGGAGCGCAGGCCTGAGCGACGAGATCGCCAGGCGCAAGCTCGCGGCGCTGCTGGGTCTTGGGTTCCGTGGTCGTCTCTTGGTTGTCGGAGTTGAGCAGGTGCGTGCCGCGATTACGAAGGGTACGGTGCTCCTTGCTGTCGTGGCGCATGACACCTCGCGTCACAGCAGGGAGAAGGTCGTGCCTCTGATACGGGCGAAGGGAATCGACCTGATCGAGCTGTTGTCAGCGGACGAGTTGGGCGCTGCTTTTGGGCGCGAGCAGACTGCGGCAGTTGGTATTACTGACGCAGGGTTGGCGCGGGGCGTTCGGGCCATCGGGCTCGACACCGGGCGGTCGGAGTGACTTTCGGAGGCTGGGTTTGAGCAAGTTGCGCGTGGTGGATATGGCGGCGGAATTCGAGATCAGCGTGGATGATGTAATCCTGCTGCTGCGTTCGATGGACGTGCCGGTGCTGAGCCCGACAAGCGGGCTGACCGATGATCAGGTGTCGCGGATCCGGGCGAGGTGGGAGCGCGAGAAGCGCGTCCGCATGGCCAAGGCCGCAGCACCTGCGCCGACGGCTGCGCGCCGGCGAAAAGGCGCGGCGCCCGCGGTTGATGTCGCTCCGGCGCCTGCTGCTGTCGCCACCGAGACGTCCGAGTCAGAGGCAACGAGTGTGGGCGCTGCACCCACGGTCCGACGCCGGAAAGCCGCAGATGTTGCCGCACAGCAAGCGATCCATGACGCTGCCGCTGAGGCCACCGCCGCAGCGGAAGCGACCGTCGTGGCAGCGCAGGCTGAGGCGGCAGAGGCGTACGAACGTGCGCAGCAAGCCCAGCTTCAGGCTGCCGCCGCTGCTGCTGAGGCCGCGTCTGCTGCCGAGGCATCTGCCGTGGCTGATACTCCGCGCGACGGCGACGCTGGCACGAGCACCGTCGCATCGGTATCTCCACCGTCTCGGCCTGCACCCATCGCCAGTGCGTCTCCGTCGCACCCGATGCCGATGCCGTACGCCAGTGCATCGCCGGGTCCGGCAAGCACCGGCGGGGCCTCAAGGCCCCCTCTTCGTCCAGCCGGCGCGGGTCTGCCGGACCGTCCTCGCGCAGCTGGCAGCGGTCTTCCGCCGCGAGGCGGGCGCCCGGGACAAGGCACTGGTTTCACGGGCGCGCGGCCCGTCGCGTCCGCAACGCCATCATTCGGGGCACCGCAGGTTCGCCCTCCCGGAGCCGGTACGTCGCGCCCGGCAGGCGGCGGGGCGCCGGGGGCGGGAAGCAGCGCACCACGCGCTGGGGGAGACCCGCGTCGAGGCGGAGGGAAGAAGGGCAAGCGAGGCTCGGTCGATCAGGCCGCCGTCGACGCGAACATCTCGAAGACGATGAGCGCGCTGCGTGGCCCTGCGCGTCGCGGCCGTCGCTTCGATGACTCGGCCTCGCGTGAGGAGCTGGAGGCCTTCCGCGCGGCGGCAGCCGAGCGTGAGCGCACCACCGTCCGAGTGAACGAGTTCATCACCGTGTCGGAGCTCGCGCAGATCCTCAAGATCGCCGCGACCGAGATCGTCGGCTTCGCGTTCAAGCATCTCGGACTGATGGTGACGATCAACCAGCGACTCGACTTCGACCAGATCGAGTTGATCGCCGGCGAGTTTGGGTTCCAGGCGGTCAAGGAAGAGGAATACGCCGTCGAGGAGGAGGCGGACCGCGTTGTCGATGCGGCCGAGGATCTCGTTTCGCGGCCTCCTGTCGTCACGATCATGGGGCATGTCGACCATGGCAAGACGTCACTGCTCGACTACATCCGAAAGGCGAATGTCGTGGCTGGCGAGGCGGGCGGTATCACGCAGCACATCGGTGCATACCACGTGACCCTCGCTGGCGGAAAGACGATCACGTTCCTCGATACGCCTGGACATGAGGCCTTTACGGCCATGCGTGCACGTGGTGCGCAGGTGACCGATATCGTCGTGCTGGTGGTCGCGGCTGACGACAAGGTCATGCCGCAGACCATCGAGGCGATCTCGCATGCGCGGAACGCGGGCGTGCCGATCGTGGTTGCCATCAACAAGATCGATGCCCCGGGTGCGGACGCCGCACGCGTCCGGCAGGATCTGCTGCAGCAGAATGTCGTGCTCGAGGACTACGGCGGTACCGTCCTCGCGAGCGACATCTCGGCGAAGAAGGGCACCAACGTGGATCAGCTGCTGGACCAGATCCTGCTGCAGTCGGAAATCCTTGACTTGAAGGCCAACCCGTCGCGACGTGCGCAGGGCGCCGTTGTCGAGGCGCAGCTCGATCCGGGCAAGGGGCCGGTTGCAACTGTCCTGATCCAGAACGGGACCGTGAAGGTCGGCGACGACTTCATCTGCGGCGTGTTCGCCGGTCGTGTCCGCGCGCTGCTCGATGAACGGGGCAAGATCGTGAAGTCCGCAGGACCCGCGATCCCGGTCCAGATCCTTGGCATGTCCGGTGTGCCGATGGCCGGCGACCAGTTTGTCGTGGTTGAGGATGCAACGGAAGCGCGTGAGATCGCACAGCGTCGCGAGCGGCTCGAGCGCGAAGCGCGCAGTCGCCGCACCACGAAATCGTCAGTGTCACTCGCTGACTTCATGGCCGCGGCGTCGTCGGGCGAAAAGCGGACGCTCAAGATGCTCATCAAGGCGGATCAGGGTGGGCCGGCGGAAGCACTTGCCGACGCATTGCAGCAGCTCTCCAACGCTGAAGTGCAGGTCGAGGTCATCTCGCGCGGTGTTGGCGCGATCTCGGAGAGTGACATACTGCTCGCGAAGGCCGCTGGAGCGATCATTGTCGGCTTCCACGTCCGCCCCGACAACAAGGCGCGGTCGGCGGCGGAACGCGAGGGTGTGGACATCAAGCTGTACCGCATCATCTATGAAGCAGTCAGTGACGTGAAATTGGCGCTTGAGGGCATGCTCCGTCCCGAGCAGCGCGAAGTGATCTACGGTGAGTCTGAAGTTCGCGAAGTATTCAAGGTGCCGAAGCTCGGGGCCATCGCTGGCTGTATCGTCCGCAGCGGCATGATGAACCGTCAGGGCAAGATGCGCGTGATTCGCGACGGCGTGGAAGTGTACGAGGGGAGCATCGCATCACTCCGCCGTTTCAAGGATGATGTGAAGGAAGTGAAGGAAGGCTACGAGTGTGGTATTGCGATCGAGAACTTCAATGACATCAAGGTCGGCGACGTGCTCGAGTGCTTCCGCACCGAAGAAATCGCGCGAACGCTCTAGGGGGCACGCATCCATTTCTGTGGCCCCCTCGGTGCTTCGCACTGTGGGGGCCACTGCGTCAGCGGCCGGGGCGCATGCCCGGTTGACGCACAGGAGAGTCTGATGGCAGGCAATGAACGCCGCCCCGATCGGGTGGCCGCGGCAATCCGTGAAGAGGTCGCGCGCGTGCTCTCGCGCGACGTGAAGGACCCGCGTATCGCCGGTGCATTTGTCACGGTCACCGGGTGCGAAGTCTCACGCGACCTCCGCACGGCAAAGATCTTCGTGAGCATCCTCGGCGACGACGCAGCGAAGCTCGCTGCGCGCGAGGGGCTGGGCGATCTGGCGCCGCAGCTGCGCGGCCCGGTTGGACGCGCGCTGCGACTGAGAGCGGCCCCGGAGATCTTCTTCAAGGTGGACGAGAGTGTCGCCTATGCGGCTCGCATCGAGACGCTGCTCGCGCAGATCAGGACCAGCGGTCCCGACACAGCTGCCGACGCCCCAGCAGAGAACGCCGGTGCGGGCGACGATGACGACCGCAGCAACTGACGGTCTGCTGCTCCTTGACAAGCCAGCGGGGATTTCGTCGCACGACGCAGTCCTGATGGCGCGCCGTGCACTGGGTGAGAAGCGAATCGGGCACGCTGGCACACTCGACCCGTTCGCAACTGGACTGCTCGTGCTGCTCACCGGGAGGGCGACTCGGCTCCTGCCGTACCTCCCCGGCGAGCCAAAGGTTTATGAGGCCACGATTCAGTTTGGCCACGAGACAGACACCGAGGATCTCCTTGGTGCCGTGACACGAGAAGCGCCGGCACCAACCGAGGCAGCGGTTCGGGCGGCATTGCCGGACCTCACCGGCGCAATTGCGCAGGTGCCGCCCGCGTTCTCGGCAAAACGAATCGACGGCAAGCGGGCGTACGAGTCGGCGCGCGCTGGTGTGGTCCTGGATCTGAAACCGGTGGCCATCGTCGTGCATTCGTGGGAGTTGCTGACCTGGCGAGGCGACAGCTGTGACGTGCGCGTCGTGTGTGGCGGGGGCACGTATGTCAGGGCGCTCGCCCGCGATCTTGGGCGATCGGTCCACAGTGCAGCTCACCTGCGTGCGCTTCGCCGCGTGGCGGCGGGCGCCTTCGACGTGTCCGCCGCGACGTCGGTGGAATCACTCCGTCACGACGTGCAACTGCTGCGTCCGCCGCTCGATGCGCTTCCGCATTTGCCGCACGTCATGTTGACGTCGGATGAGGTGCATCGGATCAGACGCGGCCTCGACATCGCGATCACGGCGGAGCCGGAGCGGCAGACGTCACATGTCGCGCTGGTCGCCGCGGAGCATGGCGGGTTGATCGCCCTTGGCGAACGCCGGGACGGTCGCTGGCAACCCCGTGTCATGATGCGAGATGCCTGACCCCACCGATGCATCGGGGTTCCCGCCAGATGTTACCGCGTCGGCCGTCACCGTCGGGACGTTCGACGGGGTGCATCGTGGCCACTTCGATGTGCTCACACGGCTTGTTGCCCTGGCGCGACGGCGTGGCATGGCGAGTGTCGTGGTGACCTTTGCACCACATCCGACCGAGATCATCCGGCCGAATGCGGCACCGCTGCTACTGACACCAGGGATGGAGCGTTTCGAGGCCCTCGCCACGATCGGAATCGACTACTGCGCGATCTTGCCGTTCACTCGTGGCCTCGCCGCCCTGACTGCTGCAGAGTTCGTGCGCGACGTGCTGCGACCGCGCTTCCATATGGAGGCCTTGCTGATCGGGCATGACCACGGCTTTGGCCGCGACAGGGCAGGCGGGCGCGAGCAACTCCTCGCACTTGGCCACTCGGACGGTTTTGAGGTGGAGCAGGTGCCACCGTTTTGTCTCGGAGATGGCGCAGTGGTGTCATCGTCCCGGATTCGACGGGCAGTCGCGTCAGGTGACCTCGAGACGGCACGCCTCGCACTCGGGCGGCGCTACTCGCTCACCGGCGTCGTCCAACGCGGCGATCAGCGCGGTCGGACGATTGGTTTCCCGACGATCAATCTCGGCGCACCGCACCCGAGGAAACTGTTGCCGCCCTCCGGGGTTTATGCCGCCGTCGTCCAGACCCCCGGCGGCGCTTTCGGCGCGATGGCCAACGTCGGGAGTCGGCCCACGGTCGCGGATGACCGCGAAACCGTCGAAGCGCACCTGTTTGACTTCGCCGGGGACCTCTATGGCGCACCGGTCCGGCTGGACTTTGTCTTGTTGCTCCGCCACGTCCTTCGCTTTGCAACCCTCGCCGACCTCACCGAGCAGCTCGCCAGCGATCGGCAAGCAGCCCGGACTGCGTTGACCGGGTCCCTCTGAACCGGCTAGCTTATATGGCTATCCACATGTCGCACGATCCTTCCCTCTTCCGCTGCAGGGCATGAACAGTCTGCGGTCCCGCCTCCTGCTGATTGCCGCGGCCATCGCGCTTTCGGTTTTCGCTCTTTTCCCGCGCAACACTGCCGTCCGGGAAAAGAAACCTGACGGCTCCTTCGTCGAGACGACGAAGCGACTCTGGCCTCTGAAATACGGCCTTGACCTCCAGGGCGGCATGCATCTGGCCCTTGAGATCGATGAGAGCAAAGGCGCCGTCGCTGACAAGAAGGACGCGCTTGGCCGCGCCCTCAAGACGGTGCGGAATCGCATCGACCAGTTCGGCGTGTCCGAGCCCGTGGTGCAGCTCGCGGGCGACGAGCGCATCATCGTCGAACTGCCTGGCATTGATGATCAGCAGCGCGCTCAGGATGTGGTGCAGAAATCAGCATTTCTGCAGTTCCAGATCACGGACGAGACGAACGCGCTGGAAAAGTCTCTGCCTCGGATGGACGCAGCCGTGAGGAGTCAGCGTCTGGATGTCTCCGTCGCGCCGACGGGCACACCGGCGAGTGCGGCTGCACCCAGCGCAGCGGCTCCACTCAGCGGCCTCCTCAAGGGCGATACGAGTTCGAAGGCGGCGACCGATACGGCGAAGCAGGCAGCGGCCGACACGGCGAAGAAGGTCGACCCGGCGGAGTCCGTGACCAAGGACGCAAATGGGCCGATTACGAAGCTGATTCAGCCCGGAGGGTTTCCCGGGCAGTACTACGTGAAGGAGACCGATGTCGCGAAGCTGGCGCGGTTCCTCGCCGACTCGGTCGTGCGCGGTGCCATCGCGCCGGGCAAGGTGATTCGCTTCGGCTCGGAACCGATCGAGGGCGCTGCGGGTCAGGGCGCGTTCAGGCCCCTTTTTGTGCTCGACGCAAAGCCGATCATTACCGGCGAATATCTCACCAACGCGAAGCCGAACCAGAACCAGCTCGAGCCTGGATATATCGTCGAGTTCGAATTCAATGCCGAAGGTGGGCGGATCTTCCGCCGTGAGACCGGGCGCCATATCAGGGACAACATGGCGGTGGTGCTCGACGACCGCGTCGTGACCGCCCCGACGATCAACAGTGCCATTGGCAGAAACGGTCAGATCACACTTGGAGGCGCCGGGCTGCAGGAAGCGCAGGATCTCGCGCTCGTGCTCCGTGCCGGTGCGCTGCCCGTGCCACTGAAGGTGGCGGAGATGCGGAACATCGGAGCCAGCCTTGGTCAGGACTCGATTGACAAGGGCAAGCGCGCGTTCGGCATCGCGATCCTTCTCGTGATCGCGATCATGGTGGGCTATTACCGCTTCAGTGGCATGATCGCTGTCGCGGCGCTTGCGCTCTACGTTGTATTCACGTTGGCGGCCCTCGCCGCCTTCGGCGCGACGCTGACACTCCCGGGGCTCGCCGGACTTGTCCTCGGTGTTGGCATCGCAGTGGACGCGAACGTGCTGATCTTTGAGCGAATCCGGGAGGAAATGGACCGTGGCAAGTCAGCTCGCCTGTCCATCGACGAAGGCTTCAAGCACGCGCTGAGCGCAATCGTCGATACAAGTGTCGCGACGATTCTGTCTGGAGCGGTTCTGTACCAATACGGCACTGGTCCCGTCCGCGGCTTTGCTGTCACCCTCGTTGTCGGCGTCGCCGCCTCGCTCTTCACGGCGATCTTCGTGACGCGCACCCTCCTCCTGCTGTGGCTCGACCGCTCCGGCGGCACAAAGCCATTGAGTATCTGATGCTGCGAATCTTTCACAACACGAAGTACGATTTCATCAAGTGGTGGAAGGTCGCCGCCATCGCGACACTCGCGTTCATGGCGATCGGCGTGGCCTCCTTCGCCGTAACCGGTGGCGTCAACTACTCGGTGGAGTTCACCGGTGGCACACTGGTACAGCTGAAGTTCAAGGGGCCGGCGGACGCGGGCAGGATCCGCAGCGTCCTCGACGCAGCGGGGATCCGCGGTGCCGAAGTGCAGCAGTTCGGCGGACCGGATGAGTTCATTGTCCGTGCTCAGGGCAAGTCGCTCGTCAGCCAGCAGGCTGCCGGTGCCGAGAAGATCGCCGATCAGATCAAGACTGCACTGTCGACCGCGCTTGGCGATTCTGCGTTCACCGTCGCCCGGAAGGAATCCATCAGCCCGAAGGTGGGTGAAGAGCTCAGTCGTAACGCGGTTCTCGCCATGGTGCTGGTGTCGCTCGCGACGCTCATCTACCTCGCGTTCCGGTTCGAGTGGCGGTTCGGTGTCGCGGCCGTCGTCGCCACGCTGCACGATACGATCGTCACGATCGCGTTCGTCAAGTTGCTGCACCTGGAGGTGTCGCTGACAGTCGTTGCCGCGATCCTGACGCTGCTTGGGTACTCGATGAATGACACGATCATCATCTTTGATCGGGTGCGCGAGAATCTCAAGACCTCTGGGAAGGACGCGCTGTACAACGTGCTCAATCGCTCGATCAACGACACCTTGCCGCGGTCGATCATGACACACGCCACGACGTTCGCCGCCTCCTTGGCGCTGCTCGTCTTCGCCGGCGAAGTGATCCGCCCATTTGCCTGGGTCATGACATTCGGAATCTTCGTTGCGACGTTCAGCTCGATCTATGTTGCAGGGCCCGTGCTCCTCTGGATCGAGCAGAAATTCCCGCGCAAGGCCACCAGCGGCGCTGCCGCACGCCCGGAAGCATCAGCGAAGCGGGCAGGCGCCGCCGTCAGCCGGTGACCTGGCTGGTGTGCATGATCGGTCGACGAACCGCCGCCCCGCGCGGCGGTTCTGTCGTTTGTGGGACGGCGCCGTGTTGATCGACAGCCACGCGCATCTGGCCAGCGACCGATTCGACGTCGACCGCAGCGACATGCTCCAGAGGGCCTGGGCCGCCGGTGTGACGCATATCGTGGTCATTGGTGACAACGTGCCTGCCGCGCGAGACCTGGCGCGGACTGACCCATCGCGGCTCTCCTTCACGACAGGGGTGCATCCGCACGAAGCCCACACGTTCGACGCGGACTGCGATCTGCCTAGGCTTCGGCAACTCGTTGCGGACGGCGCAGTCGCGATCGGAGAGTGCGGACTGGACTACTACTACGACCACAGCCCGAGGGAACAGCAGTTACACGCATTCCAGCATCAGATCGACCTCGCGCGCGACACCGGGCTGCCTGTCGTGGTGCACACACGTCAGGCCGAGGAGGACACGAGCAGGATGCTTCTCGCCGCGGCGGCGAGTGGTGTGACGGGCGTGCTCCACTGCTTCACGGGATCACCCGAGCTGGCGCGTGCTGCGATCGATGTCGGCTGGTGTATCTCGATCAGCGGTATTGCGACGTTTCGCACGTGGGAACGCGACGATGTGCTGGCGATGGTGCCTGACGAACAACTCCTCGTCGAAACCGATGCACCATATCTCGCGCCGGTACCGCATCGCGGCAAACGGAACGAACCGGCGTACCTGCCCAGCACGGTGGAATACGTCGCGAACGTGCGACGAACGAGCCCGCAGCGCGTCGCAGCACAAACCGCCAGCAATGCGATCCGCCTTTTCCGGCTGCCCGTCATCCCAGGCCAGCTCTGACAAGGCCCCGGACTCGCATCGCGAAGCCGTCCGGGGGTTCTTCGCCGCTCAGACGAGCGATATCATCATCGGGGAGTTGCTCGCTCAATAGCCCGGCTGGGGTGTCTCATTCCAGGTATCGGTGTCATCGCGCTTCTTCAGCGCACAACTTCCGAGGATTCGTCGTGACAAAGCGTATCATCACCACATCACACGCTCCAGCCGCAATCGGTCCGTATTCGCAGGCAGTCGTCGTGGACAACCTGCTCTTCACGGCGGGCCAGATCGCGCTCGATCCGGTCACCATGACAGTCGTGCCGGGTGATGTGTCGGCGCAGACGGAGCGGGTCATGACCAACCTCGCCGCGATCTGCGATGCTGCGGGAGCGTCACTGCAGGATGTCGTCAAGACAACCGTCTTCCTCCAGGACATGAGCGACTTCCAGGCGATGAACGAGGTCTACGCACGACACTTCGGCGAAAACCGTCCCGCGCGGAGCACGGTCGCAGTGCGCGGCTTGCCGCGCGACGTCCGCGTCGAGATCGAGGCGATCGTCCGTGTGAAGGGAGCCTGAGTGGCTCGTCTGGTTGTGGCATGCGTGCGTCGGGCGGCCAGAGTCTTTGCCGCTGTGCTGTCGCTCGGCGCTATCCTCGCGCTCGACGCGCGTGAGGCATGTTCCCAGGTCCCGGTGACGACGACGTCGCGCCGTGACAGCGCCGCGCGCGACACCCTGGTGCGGCGGCCCCCACGAAGACTGCCGAACAGTATCCCGGACTCGCTGTTGCGACCGCCGATTTCGCCAAAGGCTTCCTTCTTTCGCTCACTGCTCCTGCCTGGTCTTGGTCAGAGCGGACTGCGGCGCAACAACGCCGCGACGCTGTTCTCGGCCGTAGAGATCGGCGCGCTCTACATGGTCGGGAAGTCGCGCGCAGACCTGCGGCGCGCACGGGCGCTGCGCGGACTCGATTCGATCACTGTCGGCGAGGGCAGCAGCGCCACGAGAGCTCCATCGGCCTCCGAGGGGCTCATCAATGCCAGGAAACTTCACCTCGAGGACTGGATCGCGGTGTTGCTTGCGAATCACCTGCTGGCTGGAGCGGATGCCTATGTGGCCGCCAACCTCTGGGATCTTCCCGCCCGGGTCGTGATTCGCCACACGCCCGCCGGAACCGGCGTCGGCGCGCAGTTCCGGTGGTGAATGATGCCCCGATCGGAGTCTTCGACTCTGGCATCGGTGGCTTGACCGTCATCGCGGCAATCCTTCGCGCGCTTCCGCAGGAACATGTTGTGTACGTCGGCGACACAGCGCGGGTGCCGTATGGCCCGAAGAGTCCGGAGACCGTTGTCCGGTATAGCCGACAGATCACCTCCTGGCTGCTCGAACAGCGCGTCAAGGCGATCGTCATCGCATGCAATACGGCGACGGCACACGCACTGGATTCGCTGCGACTCGAGTTACCCGTGCCTGTCATCGGCGTGGTCGAACCAGGCGCCAGAGCGGCGATTCATGCCTCGCGAGCCGGACGAATCGGCGTGATCGGAACCGCCGGCACGATCAATTCCGGCGCGTACCGCCGCGCAATCGCGTCGCTCGCGCCGACTGCAATCGTGACGGAAATCCCATGTCCTCTGTTCGTGCCGCTCGTTGAGGAGGGGTGGGTCGATCACCCCGCGACGCGCCTGATCGCCGAGACGTATTTCGCGCCGCTCCGGGACGCGAACGTGGACACGCTGGTCCTCGGCTGCACGCACTATCCGCTGCTGGCACCGATCATTCAGGATGTGATCGGGCACCACGTCCGGTTGGTTGATTCCGCAGCGGAGACGGCGGTGGCTCTTCGCGATGCGCTTCAGGCCGGTGGGCTGTCTGCGTCAGGTCGCTCGGTTGCGCTGCGCAATCGCTTCGTCGTCACTGACGCACCCCAGTCCTTCTGTCGTGTCGGACAGCGCTTCATCGGCCCGGTGCTCGATGAGGTCGAGACGACGATCTTCGCCTGATGGTTGCAGCTCGAGGAGTTCGAGGCGCCGCTCGGTCAGCTTGAGATAGCGAGGAACGTCGCCCCAGCCGCCGGGGTTCGCGTACACGCCGCCGTTGGGAAACCGGGTGAGCCCGGCGACGTGGGAATGGCCGAACACGACCAGATTCGGTCCGTCACGCTCGGAGAGTCGCTCCAGCGCCACATCACGGAGACCGACGCCATTGTCCTCCGCGCTGTGCACGCGACTGGCCGTGGACGTGCCAAGGGCCAGCCATGTTCCGAAATCGGGGTGCACAAGGCTGAACGCCCACCGCGAGAGTGGATGCCTGAGGATCGGTTTGATGCGGAGGTAGCCGCGGTTGGCGGCACCCCGTAAACCGTCGCCGTGTTCCACGAGAACGTTCCACCCGCCAAGCGCGAAGCGGAGAGGAGTCGTTTGGTACGTGATATCGAGATCGCGGCGAAGTACGTCGCCTCCCCAGCAATCGTGATTCCCCGCGATCCAGGTGATCGGCATCCCGGATGCGCGCAACTCGGCCAGTGCGGCAAGGACTGGCAATGCGAATGACGGAATGGAGCGGCGCCACTCGAACCAGAAGTCGAGGATGTCGCCATTCAGCACGAGCGCGCCGGATGTACCGCGCAGCCGCCTCAGAAAGCTGATCAGCGCGCTGGTCGTGGGCTCTGGTGCTGCGCCCACGTGGCAATCGGATAGGATGTAGCACGGAGTGGCCGTCACCAACGGGAGATTAGTCCCACGGGCGCGCTTTGACAAAAGGGCAGGGACGTGCCCAACTTCGCCCATCCTTGCTTTCATCCCACGACTTTCGAACCGTGCCCACTGACGTTCCAGCCAGACGGTCGGGCCTGACCGGTGATGTCGAGCTTCGCGTCCGCTACGCCGAAACCGACCAGATGGGTGTTGTGTACCACGCCAATTACCTCGCCTGGTGCGAAGTCGGGCGCACGGAGTTGCTCCGGCTTTGTGGCACGACCTACGCGGAGATCGAGCGCGGCGGCGTTGGGCTGGCTGTCTCGGATGCAACGCTTCGTTATCACGCGCCCGCCAGGTACGACGATGTCGTTCGCGTGACGACGACACTCACGGACATCAGGTCGCGATCGCTGTCGTTTGACTACGTCATCTCGAACGTACAGACCGGGTCGAAGCTCGTGTCGGCGAGCACGACGCTGATCGGTCTGGACCGCGATGGCCGCATTGCACGGCTTCCGGACGCGTTGCGGGACGTACTGCTCGAGAGCGATCCGGCAATGAAGGCGCCGTGACGCCCTGTCGATGATGGTCCGGATAGTCCCAGCTGGTGTACGGATGTCCGAGGCACATTGGTCTTCCGATCCGCTCAATCCACATCGCTGACATGCCAGACGTACATCTTCCTCGTGCGGCAGTGTTCTGCGTTGCGCTCCTCACGGGGTGCATCGCGCCGCGTCTTGCACCGCTGCCGAATGCAACGCCGGTTCCGCCACGTGAGCCCCTCCCGACAATCGAGTTGCCGCGACACAGCCAGCGAATTGTCTTCGACTGGCGTCTCCAGGAGGCCGAACTCGAAGTACGTGGCGAGGGCGCGGCCCGAATCGCTGCGCCGGACTCAGTGCGAATTGACCTCTTCGTTCGTGGCGGACTCGGCAGCGGAGCGGCGTGGGTTATCGGAGAGACGATGGAGCTGGAGGCGCCCGAGGCGCTCCGGCGCGTCCTGCCCCCACCCGCATTTCTCTGGGCTGCGCTCGGCCGATTCTCGATTCCTCCTGGCGCGGACACGCTCGTGGCTCGGCAGGACAGCGCGTTGACCGCCGAGATCGGGCCGGCGCCGCGCTGGCGCCTCAGCCTCCGCGGACGTCGGATCATGCGACTTGAGCGCGCCGACGGAGATCGAGTTGTGGACCGGCTCGAACGTCGGGAAGACGGATCGCTAGTTTACTTTCATGCGCCCACGCGACGTCAGCTCACGCTCACAATCACTCGGGTGGACTCGGTTGCGAGCTTCGATCCGTCGATCTGGCGCCACTAGCGCCATCTGCTCTGCCACCGTTGGCGCGCTGCTGCTTCTCAGCGGCTGCATCTACGGCTTTGCCGGCGGAGGCCTTCCGCCCAACGTGCGAACGGTGGCAGTGCTTCCGTTTGAAAACCAGACATCATCCGCTGAACTCCAGCAGGAGTTCATGGGGCGCCTCAGGCGCGAACTGCGCGCGAGGCTGGGCGTGCGCGAAGCGGGCGAGGCGCAGGCAAGTGCAATTGTCCGGGGAAGTATCACGCGTTACGAACCCGACATCCCGATCGCCTTCTCTGCGGACAGGAACCAGTCGGTGTCCGCGCGGCGCAAACTGATGCTTACGATCGACATCGAAATCTACGATCAAACCGCCGGGCGCGTCCTGTGGGCGAGAAAGGGCATGGCAGCGGAAGGTGAGTACGCCGAGCGAGCCGAAGCCGAGGGGCGTCGGCAGGCGATCGATAAGCTCGTCAACGATGTGATCGAGGGGGCTCAGTCACAATGGTGAAGCGTCGCGGCAGTGGCTCGGGAGGATGCCTCATGGGAATCGCTCTGGTCGCTGCTGCAATTGTCTTTGGATGGCCCGCGGCCAAAGTGTATCTGCGTGCGTACGAGTACGAGGATGCCCTGCGGCAGACGCTGCTGTACGCGAAGGGCAACGATGACGAAGGCTTGCAGCGGAGAATGCAGGCGGCCTCGGACTCAATCGGCGGACTCCCCGACCAGGCGTACGAAATCCACGTCGAGCGTCGCGAAGGAATGATCCGACTCTCGGCGAGCTACACCGACACGATCAAGTTCCCGGTCGCCCCGCGGCCCGTGACCCACCGCTTCAGTGTCGAGCGCGCGGAGTGACTGTTCCGCCGCCGCTCGAAAACATCCGGTCATGGAACGACGCACGACGCTGGCGTGAGGCACAGACGGGGAAGGTCGTTTTCACGAACGGCGTCTTCGATCTGCTGCATCCAGGCCACGTCGACGTGCTGCACGGCGCGCGCGCATGCGGCGACGTCTTGATCGTTGGAATCAACAGCGACGAGTCCGTCCGACGGCTCAAGGGGCCGGAGCGACCCGTACGCACGGCAGCTGACCGCGCATATGTTCTTGCGGCGCTCCGCGTCGTGGATTGTGTCTCGGTATTCGACGATGACACGCCCCTCGAGCTGATCCAGTTGTTGCGTCCAGATGTGATCGTGAAGGGTGGCGACTATGATCCGTCCACCGTGGTTGGTGCGGCCGAGACCCGCGCCATGGGCGGCAACGTTGTGATCATACCGCTCACGCCGGGGCACTCCACCACGGCCACGATCGCGAAACTCCGTTCCGGTCCACCCGATGTCTGAACTCGTCCGTTCGTATGATCGTCAGTGTCATGAAATGCGCCCGGTCGCGATCGAGCGGGCAGTTGCACCGTACGCCGAGGGATCGTGCCTCATCAGCTTCGGTGAGACCAGGGTGCTCTGCACGGCGACGGTCGAGGAAGGCGTGCCTGGCTGGCGAAAAGGCAGCAAGCTTGGTTGGCTGACCGCGGAGTACGCCATGCTGCCGCGAGCGACCCGAACGCGAACGTCACGGGAGCGCGGACAGGTTGGCGGGCGCACGCAGGAGATTCAGCGTCTGATCGGTCGCAGCGTGCGAGCGATGCTCAGCGGGTTCGAGTTTGGAGAGCGCACGATCAAGGTTGATTGTGACGTTCTCCTCGCCGACGGTGGGACGCGCACCGCAGCGATCACTGGAGCCTGTGTAGCCGTCTCGGATGCGTTCTCGTGGCTCGTGCAGCAAGGCATGCTTTCGCACTCGCCTGTGGTACACCATGTCGCCGCCGTGAGCGTCGGCATCGTCGATGGCCTCCCGGTGCTCGATCTCGACTATCCTGAGGATGTGCGCGCGGGCGTCGACATGAATGTCGTGATGGTGGATGCCGCACGTTTCGTCGAGGTCCAAGGCACTGGTGAGCACGCGACATTCGATCGCGCGGAGCTTGACGCGCTGCTTGCGCTCGCCTCGTCTGGGATTGCTGCGCTTGACACGGCACAGCGATCTGCACTTGCCGCTCCCGCGTCACCGGCATGACGGCGTGGGTGATTGCGACGAGGAGTGCAGGCAAGTTGGCAGAACTGCGTCCCATGCTCGCCGCGCGCGGGATCAGCGCGGTGAGCCTTGACGATGTCGGCGTGGTCGAGTCTCCCGCAGAAGCCGACATAGAGATCTTCGATAGTTTCGATGCCAACGCGCTTGCAAAGGCGCGTTACTTCGCGGCTCGTACCGGCCATCCTTGTCTCGCGGATGATTCCGGACTGTGCATCGACGCGCTGCACGGGGCGCCGGGGGTGCGGAGCCGTCGTTTTGCGCACGATCGCGGCGGGTCAGCCATTGGTGAGCACGCCGAGGACACTGCGAACAACGACGCCATGCTCGATGCGTGTTGGGACAGCGGGCGCGCCCCACCATGGCCGGCGCACTTCGCCTGCGCAGCGGCGTACGCCGATCCGGCAGGGCAAACGCTGGTTGTGATTGGCCGGACTGATGGGGCGATCCATGAAGATCGCGCGGGGACGGGTGGCTTCGGGTACGACCCGTACTTCGTGTCTGCCGATTTGGGAGTGTCATTCGCCACAGCCTCGCTGGAACAGAAGGCGAGCGTCAGTCATCGT
Source organism: Gemmatimonadaceae bacterium (assembly GCA_031373905.1). Taxonomy (GTDB): domain Bacteria; phylum Gemmatimonadota; class Gemmatimonadetes; order Gemmatimonadales; family Gemmatimonadaceae; genus JACMLX01. Next base: position 45,808 of record JANMNM010000238.1, read on the forward strand.
GCCCGTGCCTTCGCCGCCCTTCTGGCGCTGCTCTCTGACAAGAGTCACAGCGCACACGACGGTTGACGCGACTCACCAGATCCGTTACTCTCGGGGTTCGTGCGGGGCGTAGCGTAGTCCGGTAGCGCGCCTGCTTTGGGAGCAGGAGGTCGCCGGTTCGAATCCGGCCGCCCCGACCTGATCGCTCTGCACGTCTGTCCTGACGTGCGGCAACTTGAAGCGCCAGTAGCTCAGTTGGATAGAGCGGCAGCCTTCTAAGCTGCGGGTCGGGGGTTCGATTCCCTCCTGGCGCATGTGTTGGTATTGGCTCCGATAGCTCAATGGTAGAGCAGCTGACTCTTAATCAGTAGGTTGTAGGTTCGAGTCCTACTCGGAGCATCCCCTGCGGCGGTCATCATTCGATGGCCGCCGCAGTTCTTTCGTGGCACGGTGGTTTTTGCACGATCACGAATCTGGGATTAGGCTCCGAAACATGCCCGTCATGCGATTGGCGTTTCTGATGCTGATGTCCTCGGCCGCGCTTGCGGCGCAGCACGACTCGGTGCATCACACCCCGGCAACACCTCGTCGCGACTCGGTCGCTGCGATGGTGATCGCGCTCGCCACGCGCGTCTCTCCCGCCGTCTTCGGTATGGTGCGCTCCGAGGCGCAACTGACGCAGCCGATGCTCATGTTCCGCGGGGCCAGGCGCGCCGGTGCGTTCCGCTACGCCGCGATGCTCAATGCCGAGCGGTGGTCGATGCCTGACGGCGAACCGGTCGCTGGGATCTGGGGCGAGGGGTTCATCGATCGGCGGCATCCTCACACCGTCGTGCATGAGGTGATGATCACCGGGGTGCGGCAAGTAGCAGGGGCGTCGCTGTCGCTCTCAGCGGGCAAGGGCATCGTGCCATTCGGGACCGATGATCCGATGGCGCGCCCGCTGGCGAAGTATCCTGCGAATCACCACCTGTCGCAGGTACTGGAGCGCATCCAGCTCGTCATTGCGATCCGGCCGGGCACGCATGCCGCAGTCGAGCTTGCGCTGTTCAATGGGGATGACCCGGCCGGCCCCACGGCCTCGCCACAATGGCGGCGATTCGGGGACTCGCGAGCTGTGCGACTGAGTGTCTGGCCACGCACGTCGATCGAAATTCAGGCGAGCGGTGCCAGCGTGCGTTCTCCGGAGTTCGCCAGCGGTGAGGGGCTCGACCAGCACAAGTTCAGCGGCAGCGCTCGATTGACGCCGCGACGTGGCGCGATGCGGTACGCATTGCTCGAATGGGCGCGAACCGAGGAGCGATATCGGCGTCGCGAAATCGTCGGGTATGGCACGGTCCTCGCTGAGGGCGTCGTTGGACGAGGCGCAATAAGCGTTGGCGGACGACTCGAGCAGACGAGCAGGCCAGAGGAGGAGCGATTGCTGGACCCATTCCGGACGGCACGGCCTGCGAATGACCTGACGATCAAGGGCATCACGCGATGGCGGCTTGCCACACTACAGGCTTCCGTTGCCATGCCTCATGCTGGCTCGCTTCACGGTTTGCTGTTCGGCGAGGTGACGAGGGCGGTCTCAACTCCCCTGTTGAGCCCCGTCCTGCTCGATCCACGAGACGTGATCGGATCGGCGTCGGCATGGCACGTCAGCCTCGGCGCTCGCGTCGGAGCCGGATCGATGGCATCCCGCGTGGGTCGCTATGGCGCCTCCGCAGGCGGTGCAGCCACCGACGTCCCACTCGCGATGGGGCCGCACCATTGAGGCGACGTGGGCATTCGATTGGTGCGGTCGCCGATACTCGCAGAGCGACATTGGAACTGCTGGATTCCACCCCTCGGATCGCAGAGCGCGGTGCTGCGCGGGCTGCCACGGCGCCGCACTGTGCTCGTCGCGACGTGCGTCGTCCTGAACGCTGACTACGGAACATGATCCCGGGTATTCACCATGCACGCCTGCAAGGCAGCGGGCCTTCCGACACAGGGACTTCAATGGTGAGCGTTCGACGCATCGCCTGCCGCGCATTCGCTGCATTGAGCGTCGCCGCCTGCCATGGTGACGCTGGTGGTTCCGTCGCACCAGGCGACGGACGCTCGGGAGTGGTCACGGAGCTCGCGGTGCTTGGCGAGGGCAGCATCAGCGCGCGCTTCACGGCCGAGATCAGCGTCGGCACGCGCTACGCCTATTCGTCCACGTGGGGCACACGAGCCGGCGCGCGCGGTGATATGGTATACATATGGGACCTTTCAGCGATGCAACCGGCACTGGTTGACAGTGTGCAGGTCGCGAACGCCGGCACGACTGGAGACCTGCAGGTCGTGCCCGATGCGAACCTGCTGGTGGTGGCCGTCGAGCCAGCGCCTCATGGCGCGATCGTGCTCTATGATCTTGCGAATCCCGCACGGCCGGAGTTCATCGGACGCTACGAAACGCCAAACACGGTGAATGGTGTGCACACGGCGCAGGTTGCGCGTGTGGACGGGAGGCTCTACGCATTTCTGTGTATCGATCCGCGTGGTACCGAGCGCGCACAACTCGTCGTTGTTGACATCACGAACCCACGGGCGCCCGTTGAGAAGTGGGTGCGGAGTCTGGGCGCGCCATTTGTGCATGATGTGCACGTACGTGACGGCATCCTGATCACGGCAGAATGGAATGACGGCGTGGCGGCGTACGACATTGGTGGAGGTGGGCGCGGAGGAACGCCATCGTCACCGGTGTTTCTCGGACGTCTCGCCACCCAGGGTGGCAGTGTGCACAACGTGTTCTGGCTTCGTGATCCGGCCAGTGGTTCGCGGTACATCATTGTTGGCGAAGAGGGGCCAGGCGCGGTCGGATCGTCGTCCGTTGGTGACATCCACGTGGTGGATGCGACGTCGTGGGATGCGATGCGCGAAGTGTCGTTCTTTCGGATCGCGAATGCCGGGACGCACAACTTCTGGGTCGATGAGACTCGCGGCGTGCTGTATGCGGCGTACTACAATGCCGGCGTCCGCGCGCTGGATGTCCGCGGTGCGCTGGGCACGTGTGCGAGTGCCGCGCGCGATGCGCTCGGGCGCTGCGACCTCTCGTTGGCCGGTCGTGAGGTGGGGCGGGGGCTCGAGAGCGGTGGGTACGTCTGGGGGGTGGACGGGGCGAGCGGCAGCGTGATCGCGTCGGACATGTTGCGCGGCGTGATCCGTCTGCGCCGGTCGTCGCAGTAGCCGGGGCGACGGAGCTTGCATCTCAGCGGGGATCTGCGTACTTTCGCTTCCCCTGTGTACTGGTGTTTGCTGGAGTGGCTCGCGAGAGCAAGCAAAATACTGGTCAGGAGGGGTTGACGGACTTCACAACGTGGAGTATCCTTCGAGACTCCCGCCGAAACGGTGGAACCGCTGATTGAAAATTGAATCGAGAACAATGGATGTGCGAGGCGAACTCGTTTGAGCGACAGCGTGTCAGAGCGCTGCGCGAGAGTTTGAACTCTGATTTGAAATGATTCCGGAACGTCTCATGACGTTCAAGTAATTGGGTGGCGTGAGGCGTTTCGCGAGAGCTAGCAAATTCTTCTTGGAGAGTTTGATCCTGGCTCAGGACGAACGCTGGCGGCGTGC
>JANMNM010000260.1:0-2163 GCA_031373905.1 Gemmatimonadaceae bacterium
CGCCCTACTGCATGGCCCGATGCGGACTTCATCGTTGGCAACCCGCCGTTCATGGGTCAGTTCCGGCAGCGTGAGGCTCTCGGCGATGGGTATGTCGAGGCTCTGCGGGGCGCGTATCCTGACATGCCGGATTCCGCTGACATCGTGATGTACTGGGTGCGTAAGGCGATGGATGCCGTCGGTTCTGGTCGTACGATTCGCGCTGGACTGATCACTACCCAGTCCATGACGCAGAAGCAGAACCGGCGCGTGCTCGATGCTGCTTTCGGGCGGGGGGTGCGGCCCGTCTGGGCCATTGCGGATCACTACTGGAATGACGGGTCAGATGATGCACGCGTGAGAGTCGCGATGACGGTCTTCGCGCGCGAGCCGTCGAGAGCCACGCTCGTTCGCGTGGACGGCGATGCCCATGTGACCGCGACCATTCAGGTTCCGCGGCTCAACGCGGACTTGTCGGCGCATGCGGATGTCGCCACGACGGCGGGGCGAGCGCTGCGGTCCAATACGAGTTTGTGCTCGAACGGCTATAAACCCCACGGTATGGGGTTTCTCGTTGACGCGGAGGAAGCGCGTGCACTCTTGGCTCGTGACCCACGGCATGCAGAGGTCCTTCGGCCTTACCGGAACGGGATGGATCTGGCGACGCAGCCACGCGGTGTGTACATCATCGATTTCGGGAACCTGTCGGAGGATGAGGCGCGCCAGTACCCACAACTGTTCGACATCGTGCGAGATCGCGTGAAGCCTGAGCGCGATGCCAACGCGAGAGCGGTCTACCGCGTGAACTGGTGGCGTTTCGGGGAGGCCCGACGTGAGTGGCGCGTCGCAGTGCGCGGACTGCGCCGGTACGCGGCCACGGTGAAGACCGCGAAGCATCGGTTCTTCACATTTCTGGACGCCAGCATCGCGCCGGACGACAAGTTGGCGTGTTTCGCTTGCGACGATGGCTTCATCTTGGGTGTGTTGTCATCGTCGGTGCACGCGGCATGGGCACTGGCGGCTGGGAGTCGGCTCGGAATCGACGGGACGCCATCCTATGACAAGGGCGCCTGTTTTGATGCGTTCCCGTTCCCCGCGCCCGATGACGATCAGCGGAGGTCCATCGGTGATCTTGGCGAGCAGATTGATCGGCATCGCGCCCGCGCTTTGGCGGCCGATCCGATGGTCGGCATGACGATCATGTACAACGTCGTGGACAAACTCCGCCATGGTCAGCCACTGACGAAGAAGGAGCGGGCAGTGCATGAAGTCGCAGCGTGTGGCATCCTGCGCGATCTTCACGACGCGCTCGACGCACAGGTCGCCGCTGCGTACGGTTGGTCATGGCCGGAACCGGCTGCGCTGATCATCGAACGCCTCGTCGCGCTGCACGACATACGCGCCGAAGAAGAGTCGCGCGGTCTGGTGCGGTGGCTGCGGCCGGACTATCAGCGTCCGCGGTTCGGTTCAACCGTGAAACGTGACGCTGAACTCGACATGTCTGACGCCGCGCAGGGAGCGTCGGCGCCGTCACCGTCCGTGGCCCCTACAGTGCCGTGGCCGGGCGACGCCATAGGCCAGATCACGGTACTCCGCGGCATGGCTGCGGTAACCCCGGTGTCGGTCGACGATGCGATGCAGCGCATTTCCGGCGCGCGGCGCGATATCGTGCATCGTCACCTTGAGACGCTCGCGCTGCTTGGTGAGGTTCGTACGACGACCGACGGTCGGTACGCCATCGCAGCTGGTGTTGTGTGACACCTTCCCCTGTGCGCCAGCGCAGCTGCCAGATGGCGACGCTGGACGCCACGGCGCCCGCCTAGCATGGCAAGGAAGAAGGCCCAGCATCATGTCATCCCGATGGTCTATCTCAAGGCCTTCACGGACAGGACGGCGCCCCACGGTCATCCTCAGGGCGTGCCGTTCACGCACGCGATATGGCTCGTCCCGAAATCGCTGAAGGAACCTCCGCGACGCCGAGCGCCGGCGAAAGCATTTCGGGTACTCAACGCGTATGCGCTCAATGCCGACGCCCCCGGCGAGCCGCGGCTGGAGAACTGGCTCTCCGTGGTCGAGAACGCGTACGCACGCGTCGCGAAGCGCATGGCTGCGCGCGCACCGCTCACGGCGACGGAGCTTGGTACGTTGTCCGTCTTCATCGCGACGCTCTACCTGCGCACCCCT
>JANMNM010000286.1:0-3344 GCA_031373905.1 Gemmatimonadaceae bacterium
TGGCGGGGTTGATTCAGGATGAAGAGCGGAAGACGCGTTCGTCCGTTCCGTTGCTGGGCGATATCCCGTGGCTCGGGCATTTGTTTACATCGACCACGGAAGATGTGGTGCAAACCGAAGTGGTCTTGACCCTGACGCCACACGTGGTGCGCTCCATGGGGGCACCCCCTCTGGCGACTCAGGCCATGTGGTCTGGGACGGAGAATGCCTATGCGACGACCCAACTGTTCCCACCCCGTGCGATGAAAGTATCACAGGAGGTGCCGCCTGTCGCCCCAACGCCACTCAAGCCGGGAGCCGATAGCACACCGGTTCCCGCCGCGGCCTCCACGCTGCCGATCATAACGGGTGATCGTGCCACGGCCAGCGGAAGTGTGGCGCCTATTCTACAAGCGAATCCTGCACCCAGTGGCGCCGCGAAGACGGAATCCGGCGCGCGCTTACCTTCACCGGTGACGCTACGACCGGGTGAGGTGTCTGCCACAACGGGGCAGGAGTTTCGTCTGGATGTGCTCGCCCAGCACGGTAACCCCATGACCGAGGCCACGGCGACCGTGTCCTACGATCCGAAGTTGGTCGAGTTTCGCCGGGTTGGGCCTGGCGCTGCTGCCATTTCTGCCCGGGCGACGGACGGACAGGTGGTGTTGACGATACACCGACAGGGTGGAGAGGACCAGGGCGACACGGTGTTAGCGATGTTGTTCTTCCAGGCCAAAGTCAAAGGGGATGCGACGGTGACGTTGGACGCCACGGGTGGGGATGCAGCGGCATCGGCTGGACCGATCGCCCAGGAGTCGGTCGTTGTCCATGTGCAGTAAGGCGTGCGATCGACAAGCGTGTGCTCGAAATGAGCGAGGCTATACGCTCCTTGAGCTGATGATCGTGGTCACGATTGTGGGGATTCTGGCGACCTTGGCCGAGCCAACGTGGCAGGGTTCGATTAGAAAGGCACGGGAAGCCAGTCTGAAGCAAACCTTGTTCTCAGTGCGGGACGTGCTCGACCAGTACCGGGCCGATCATGGGAAATATCCACAGGCGATGGCGGAGGTGGTGTCGGCTGGATATCTCAGAAAAATACCACCTGATCCATTCACGCGATCAGAGACCACGTGGCAGGAGATTCCGTCGGAGAGCGAGGGCGGCATCTTCGATGTGCATAGCGGGAGTCCGCTCGTGGGCACAGATGGGACGCCCTACAACCAATGGTAAGGCGATGACAGGACATGCCGCTCATCCACTTGGCGTGACGTTTCTCTCCGCACTGGTGCTGCTCGCTGTGGGATGTGGCAGCACGCCATCGGCTGGGATCGGCATACCAGAGCCACGGGCTCAGGCGGCGCCACCAGTCCGCGATCGGGAACTTGAACTGACATCGCTCCGTGCTGAGATGGCCGCCACGCGGATTGCTGCGGCGAAGAAAGAGGCGGAACTCCAGGAACTCCGCGACCTCGTCCGGCAGTTGCGCCTCGAAAACGCCGAATCGAGGCAGGCATTTTTGGAGATGCGAGACCGGGCTGAGCAACGCCACGTCGAAGCCGAGAAGGCGCAAGAGGCACACACACGTCAGGTGCACGCCACGGACGAGCTCACGGTCCTCAAGGAGACGGTCGTGACCTTGGCACAAGCACTCGGTCAGTTGAGACAGGATCTGGCCAACCCGGTCGTCAAGGAAGAGGTGCACCGCCTCACGCCGAGTTCGGCGAAGTCACGAGAGTCAGCTCGTCACATGCCGCGGCCCGATCCAGCGAAACTGGTACAGGCGGCCCAGCAGCTTGCAGCGCCATCAGTCGCCCTGTCACCCATGGCCTTGACGGTGACCGCCGCCGTGCCAGATCCACCCTCGACCATTATCGTACGGCCCGGCGACACCGTGGCCAGTCTGGCGAAGCGGCATCGCACGTCGGTCGAGGTGCTGCGAACGCTGAATGCCCTCACCGGCGACGGGTTGATTGTTGGACGCGCGTTGATCCTTCCGACGTCTCCACAGCCATAACCGAACGGGTGACGATTATGCCGACGCTGATCCGACAGGCCGCCCTCGCCGATATCCTCATCCGCCGCGGACTGCTGACGGGTGAGCAACTCACGGCCTATCAGGCTGAGACGCAGGGATCTGAGCGGCAGTTACGTGCGGTGCTGCTGCGTGAGCAGGTGCTGTCCGAGACGGCGTGGGCCGAGGCGCTGGCGGAGCAGTACGGGCTGCCGTTCGACGCGCTCGAGGGCTATCGCGTCGATTTTGAACGGTTTGCGACGATCCCTGTCGAGGCGATGCGCCGATTCGGGTTTGTTCCCGTCGATGAGCGAGCGGGGGTGCTGATCGTCGCGGTCGCGGATCCGCACGACCTACGGCTGCTCGATCGTATCGACCATCTCGTCGGCCGCGACTTTCGCGTGGTGGTGGCGCCCACACAGGCAATCGCCGATGCGCTGCAAGCCAGCGAGCAGAATGCGCAGATGGTGGCCCGTGTGAAGGACGAGTTTCGTCCGGTGCTCCTCCAGGAGAACGAGCAGGGTGAGGACGTGCTGTCCACCGACAAGATCCAACAGGATCAGAGTCCCGTCGTGCAGCTCGTCGACACCATCATTCTCAACGCGCTGCAGAAGCGCGCCAGCGATATCCATCTCGAACCGTCTGATGGCGTCACGGAAGTGAAGTATCGGATCGATGGGGTCTTGTATCTGGCCATGGAACCACTGGACCTCAAATTCCACAACCAACTGGTGTCGCGTATTAAGGTTATGTCGGAGTTGGATATTGCCGAACGCCGTGTGCCGCAGGACGGTCGCTTCAAGCTGCTCTTGGAACGGCGCACGATCGATTTCCGGGTGTCCGTGATGCCCAGCGTATTCGGAGAGTCGGTCGTCATTCGTATTTTGGCCAAAGATGAGATGAGCGCGGGGCAACGAGGCATTCATCTTGATGGACTCGGCCTCCGGGCGGAAGACCTCGCACGCTTTCGCCGGGCGATCACGGCGTCCTATGGCATGGTGCTCGTCACCGGTCCAACGGGGAGTGGCAAGACCACGACCCTCTATGCCGCGCTGAACGAAGTGAATACGAAAGAAGACAATATCCTCACGAACGAGGATCCGGTCGAGTACCAGCTCAAAGGCATCGTGCAGATTCCCGTCAACGAGAAGAAGGGGCTCACGTTCGCGCGGGGACTCCGGTCGATCCTCCGGCACGATCCGGACAAGATCATGGTCGGAGAAATCCGCGATGCGGAGACGGCGCAAATCGCGATTCAATCAGCCCTTACGGGCCACTTGGTCTTCAGCACCGTGCATGCCAACAATGCGTTCGACGTGATCGGACGATTCGTCAATATGGGGATCGAGCCGTA
>JANMNM010000291.1:0-16160 GCA_031373905.1 Gemmatimonadaceae bacterium
CAACGCGTGGTGCGGTGCACCAGTGGTTGCGCCGCGCGATGCGGCGTTCGATTCGTGGGGAACGACCGGGAAGCGTGAACGGCCAAAGAAGTCGTTGGCGCCGGCCGATGTCGATCCAGGCAATTGGCGCGACCCCTCGATTGGCTGGGGCGTGATTCTCCCGGAGTCGAGTGCGCCGGCGGCAGACAAGGCGCTGGCGCTCGATGCACCGGAGTGCGTGCGCACGCTGATCGCCACGCGCAACAACGCCCCGGTGTTTCGCTACGACGCCTCACTCCCGCCAGGTGTGCTGCGCCGCTACGCATCGGGCGGCTCGTTCTCCGATCCGAGTGTGGCGGGCATGCGAGGCATGGCAGCGAACGCGATTCCAAAGTTTCTGCTCATCATCGCGTCACCGGCCGAGATTCCGTGGTCATTTCAGTATCGCCTGCAGCTCGATGCAGCCGTCGGACGGCTCGATCTCGATCCAGCGGGCCTCGAGCACTACATCACGGCGCTCCTCGGCGAATGGAGCACGGCAGATGTGGTGCGCGCCACGCCGGTTGTCTGGGCCGTGGATCATGGTCCACAGGACATCACGCGTCTGATGCGGAAGACGATCGCGGATCGCCTTGCGAACGCCTTCGTCACTGACGCGGGGCACGAGTTCACGATGCAGGGTGGCGCGCTGGCCGATGCGACATCCACCGGCGCGGCGCTCATGGACGCGCTGGTGGCACGAAAGCCGGCGTTCATCGCCACCTCCAGCCACGGTGCCACCGGCCCGCTCGACAACTCGGCGGCGATGGGTCTGCAACTCGGTGTTCCGGTGGATCGCGACCACACGCCGCTCCCGCTTGCATCGCTGACGAACACCTGGTCGCCGCATGGATCGATCTGGTATGCACACGCCTGCTGCTCGGCGGGCTGTGACGCCGTGTCGAGCTTTACCGGCGTCGCACCGCCCGCATCCACACTCAGCCAGACGCTCACAGCACTGAGTGCGCTCGGTGCACAGTCGGCACCGCTTCCGAAGCTCCTTCTCGGTCAGCAATCACCGGCCCGGGCGTTCATCGGCCATGTCGAGCCGACCTTCGACTGGACACTGCGCGATACACGCAACGGGCAGACGACCACTGCGCACATCATCGACGCATTCTACGGGCAACTGCATCGCGCACGCAGGCCCCCGATCGGTCTGGCGATGCAGGCGTACTACCGTGGGGTGGGCGGCCTCTGGCGCGATGTGGCCAACGCGCGTGACGACGTCAACGCATTCAAGGCGGGCGCGGTGGACAATCTGCGGCGACTGCGTCTCATCGCGTCCGACCTGGAATCGATGGTACTGCTGGGTGATCCCACGGTGACCATCGGCTGAGCCCGCGCGCACGATCCGTGCGCGTTGCGGGCGTGGATCACGGCTGCCGGAGAGGAATCGGCTCGCCAAGCCCCGCCGCCGTACGGACATATTCAGCGGCTGCGGCGTGCGTTGCATACCAGACTTTCCCGGCACCCTTGGCCTTGATGTGTGCCAGCAGCAACTCCAGCGCGATGATCCGCGACCGGTGGCCGGACACGTGCGGGTGCATGGTCAGCAGGAACATCCCGCGCTCCTCGAATGCCTTGTCAAACTCGTCCATCCAGACCTTGGCAACGTCGCGCGGGTTCATGTAGGTGTTGCCTCGCGGGTCGAAGAGCGGCGCGTCGTCCAGGATCCACTCCACCGGCAGTTCGACGATGCCGGTCGGCTGTCCGCGCTGCAGCAATTCGTACGGGCTGTCGTCGGCCATCAGCGAGCTCTCGTACCGGAAGCCCATCTCGCGCAGGATGGTCAGCGTGTTCGGACTGAAGTTCCAACTCGGCGCGCGGTAGCCGGTCGGCTTCGTTCCGGTCAGCAACGTCAACTCGGCCATCGCCTTCTTCAACAGCGCACGCTCGGCGGAATCGGGAAGTGTCGCATTCAGCTCGTGGATCCAGCCGTGAATGGCAAATTCATGTCGCCCGCTGCGCTTGATCGTGTCGGCCATCGACGGCGTGAGTGCAAGGCTGACCGACGGAATGAAGAACGATGCCGGAATGCGCTGCGAGTCGAGCAGCCGAACCAGCCGCCCCAGTCCGCGGCGCGCGCCGTATTGTGCCGACGCGAGCGTGCCGACGGTGGGCTCACCGAAGCGAATGGGAATCGTTTCGTTGTCCACGTCGAACGAGAGCAGCACTGCCACTCGCGCGCCGCCGGGCCACGTCGCCGGAGCCAGTGAACGCCCCGCGCGCACGGCATTCACGACGGTGCGCACCGAGTCCATGGTCCATTGCCATCCCGGCTTGACCGGAGTGGGCTGTGTCTGCGCCTGAAGCAGCAGCGGGACGGCAAGCAGTACGGTAAGTCGGCGCAGCATGTGAGCTCCGGGATTGGTGAATGCTGAAACGCGCTGGTTCACGCGCTGACGCCGAGCGTCGTGGGGCGCCGCCGCGCCAAGAGGAAAACTGCGTCCGGACTTACGCAACGAAAGTGCAATCTCCAAAGCACTTCCCAAAGCACTTCCCACAGCACTCCCCGCAGCACTCCCCAAAGCACTTCCCCGACTGATCCACTTGCGTCGGTCATCGCGCGCCCCACCATCACTCCGCGCACTCCGCGTGAGCCACGCTGTTCCCCGCGCCCTCCGCGCCCCCGCGTGAGACATGCTGTTCCCCGCGCTCTCCGCGTCCTCCGCGCCACCGCGTGAGACATGCTGTTCCCCGGCGACGGCAATGCACCAAGTCAACGAACCTCTCGAACCCTCGCGCCTAACTCGGAATCACGTAGGTCCCGCCGGTTGGCGTCGACCCCGCCGTACTCCGCACCCGTCCATTCGCCGACAGATGTTCGAGGACCTTGAACACTGTCTCCACCTGATCCGCGACGCCAGCCGCCTCAGCCACCTGCCCGGCCGTCCGCGGAACCGGCGTCGCGCGCAGGGCGGCAAGCACGGCGTGTTGGACGGCGAGCACCGTACCGGCTGCCTTCTTTCCCGCCTCGACCCCTGGCTGGTGGTAGGCGTTCACGTTCACGAGCGACGCATACAGACCCACCGCACGCTCGTACAGCGCGATCAGCGCACCCACCGAACGCGCGCTCACGTCAGGCAGCGTCAGCGTGATCGACTCGCGGGCGTTCTGGTGCAGCGCTTCGCGCGTGCCCAGCATGAAGCCAAGCAGATAATCGCCAGATGTGACGTTCGGCTCGACTTCCAGTGACGGGCCCTGCTGATCCTCGAGGACTTCGACGAATGTGAGGAAGAAGTTGTGGACGCCATCACGAAGTTGCTGAACGTATGCATGCTGATCAGTCGAACCCTTGTTGCCGTATACCGCGATTCCCTGATGCACCACAGCGCCCGCCAGATCCAGCTCCTTGCCCAGCGACTCCATCACCAGCTGCTGCAGATAGCGGGAGAAGAGCAGCAGGCGATCCTTGTACGGCAGCACCACCATGTCCTTCGCGCCGCGACCCGCACCGGCGTAATGCCACATCAGTGCCAGCAGTGCGGCCGGGTTCGACGCCACCGCGTGGTTCCGCGTCGCAACATCCATCGTACGTGCACCATCGAGCAGTCCATCGATGTCGATCCCCTGCAACGCGGCCGGGAGCAACCCGACGGCGGAGAAGATCGACGTGCGTCCGCCGACCCAGTCCCACATCGGGAATCGGGTGAGCCAGCCGGCTGCGGTCGCCGTCCGATCGAGTTCGCTGCCATCACCGGTCACCGCGACGGCGTGCCTGGCGAAACTGAGGCCCGCGTTCCGGTATGCGGCTTCGGCGATCAGCATGCCGTTCCGCGTCTCCCGGGTGCCGCCTGACTTGGAGATGACGAGCGTGAGCGTGCTCGCGATCCGGTCACCCAGACGATCGAGCACGCGCGCCATCCCGTCAGGGTCGGTGTTGTCGAAGAAGTGCGGTGTGAGCCGGTCGCTCCCGGTGCCAAGCGCATCGGCCACGAACTGCGGTCCCAGCGCAGAGCCACCGATCCCGATCAGCAGCAGCTGCTCGAACCGGTCTCCGCGTTCCGGACGGATCTGGCCACGGTGCACCGCCGCCGCAAACTCGTGAATGCGCCCGAGGGTACTCGTGATCGCGGTGGTCATTGCCGGCTCAGGCGCAAGCGCCGGCGCGCGCAACCAGTAGTGGCCAACTCTCCGGCCTTCATCGGGATTCGCGATCGCGCCCGCCTCGAGTTGCTCCATCGCCGCAAATGCGTTGGCCATCGGCGTCGCCATGCCCGCGGCGAAATCATCGGCGAATCGCATGCGCGAGATGTCGAGCGATATGCCGAGGGTCTCGGTCACGCAGAGATGCTCGCGGTAGCGGTCCCAGAGTTGCAGCGGGTTCATACCAGATCCTTGGCGGCGGCTTCCACCGCATCAGGGGTGAAGCCGAAAGTCATCAGTAGTTGTCTGATTGGTGCGGATGTGCCAAACGTACGCGTTCCGGTGTCCTGACCACTCACCGCTGAACCTCATACCATCCGCCGGGCACCAGCTCCGCAGCTTCCTCTGGGCCCCACGTACCGGGATCGTAGAGAATGGGAGCGCCGTTATCGAGCACGGGATCCACGATCCGCCATGCCTCCTCCACATAGTCCTGGCGCGCAAAGCGGAACGTCTCGCCGTGCATCGCGTCACCCAGCAGCTCGGCGTACGGGTCGGTCTCGGCGCCTTCGTGTACGTGGCTCGCTGCCAGCTCGAGTCGATGGCCGCTGGCCACGCCGGGCTCGCGCACCGTTGCGCCGAGCGCCAGCTGGAACTCCGGGCCGAGCTGGAAGCGCACGTAGTTCGAGTGCAGCCGGATCCCGCCGATCGGCGGCGGTCGACGCAGCTTGACGAGCACCTCGGTGCGGGATTCGGGCATCTGCTTTCCGGCCCGGATGTAGAACGGAACGCCGTGCCAGCGCCACGAATCCACGGCCAGCTCCAGCGCGACGAACGTCTCGGTGTGTGAGCGGGCCGCCACGCCGGGCTCGTCGAGGTATCCGCGGAATTGCCCGCGAATCACCTTCTTGCGATCCAGCGGCGCGATCGCCTTGAGCACCTTCACTTTCTCGTCGCGCAGTGTTTCGGTGTCCTGGCTGCTTGGCGGCGGTTCCATCGCGATGTTCGAGAGTACCTGCAGCAGATGATTCTGCACCACGTCACGGATGGCGCCCGTCGCATCGTAGAAGGCGCCGCGCCCGGAGATGCCGAACGGCTCTGCCATCGTGATCTGGACATTCTCGACGTACTGCCGGTTCCAGATCGGCTCGAGAAAGCTGTTCGCAAAACGGAAGAAGACGAGGTTCTGCACCGCCTCCTTGCCCAGATAGTGATCGATGCGGAAGATCTGGTCTTCGCTGAACGATTCGTGGACGATCGCGTTCAGGCGACGCGCCGATGCGAGGTCGGTGCCGAACGGCTTTTCGAGCATCAGGCGCGCGGTGGCGGGCTTGCCGTCGCGGCTCAGCTGCTTGATGACCGTCTCGAACAGCGCCTGCGGTACCGCGAGGTAGTGCAGCGGGTTCGTCACATCACCGAGGGTCGCCTTCAGGCGGTCGAACATGTCGGGCGCGGTGTATTCCCCTTCGACGTAGCGCATGAGCTTCATCAGCTTCGGGAACGCGACCGGGTCCACGCCGCCGCCGTGCTGCGTCACACTCTCCTCTGCACGCCGCTGCAGTGCCTCGAGCGAGCCGCCGCGCCGGGCCATCCCGATCACGGGCACATCGAGAACGCCCGTCTTCACCATGCGCTGCATGGCGGGGAAGATCTTCTTGAACGCCAGGTCTCCCGTCGCGCCATAGAAGACGAGTGCACCGGAGGGTGGCGCCTTCACTTCTTCTCCTTGTGTCCGCCGAAGCCGGCCCGCATCGCGGAGAGCACGCGATTCGCGTAGTCGGCCTCACCGCGCGATGAAAACCGCGAGTAGAGCGCCGCGGTCAGAACCGGAACGGGGACTGCCTCATCGATCGCGGCCTTGATGGTCCAGCGGCCCTCGCCGGAATCGGAGACGCGGCCGGCATACTCGTGCAGGTCGGGCGACTCGAGCAGCGCCTGCGCGGTGAGATCGAGCAGCCACGATGTGATCACGCTGCCGCGCCGCCAGAGTTCAGTGATGTCGTCGAGTGGAAAGTCATACTGGTAGTGCTCCGGGTCACGCAGCGGCGTCGTCTCCGCATCGTGCTCCTGATCGGATCGCCCGACGTTCGCATTGCGCAGAACGCCAAGCCCCTCGGCGACCGCCGCCATCATGCCGTACTCGATCCCGTTGTGTACCATCTTGACGAAATGTCCGGCGCCGGCGGGACCGCAGTGCAGGTATCCGGCGTCCGCCGTGCCAGGTCTGTCGTTGCGTCCCGGTGTGGCCGGTGCCGCGTCCTTCGGCGGTGCGAGGGTGGCGAAGATCGGCTGCAGGTTTCCCACGATCGCCGGCTCACCACCGATCATCTGGCAGTACCCGCGATCCAGCCCGAAGACGCCGCCACTCACGCCAACGTCCACATAATGCAGTCCGGCCGCCGCCAACTCCTTTGCGCGGCGGATGTCATCCACGTAGTACGAGTTGCCGCCGTCCACGATCGTATCGCCCGCGGACAGGTGCGGAATGAGGTCGACAATGGTCGCATCGACCACACCGGCCGGCACCATGAGCCAGACCACGCGCGGCGCGGCGAGCTGGCGTGCCATGTCGGCGAAGGAATTCGCACCATCAGCACCTTCCTTCACCAGGGCGGCCACCGCCTCCGGAGAGCGATCGAACGCCACCGCCTGATGCCCATGTCGCATCAGTCGTCGCACCATGTTGGCGCCCATTCGTCCCAGTCCCACCATGCCGATGCGCATCGAGCTGCCTCTCCTGTCTGTCGCCACGAGTCCGTGATCCGAGCCGTCGGTGTGACGGTGTCAGCGTCCCCGCTCCGCGAGCGCGAACCGCGCTGCGCCCAGCAGCGGTGCCTCGTCGGTCATGATCATGTGCACCGGCATCGCCTTGAGCAAAGGACTCAATCGACCCTTGTCGCGGAACCGGCGAAGGAACGCCTCGCGAGCGCGTACTCGCCAGGTGGGTGATGTGCCTGCCGGCCCCTCGAGCAGCTTTCGCGCGATGCCACCCCCTAACCAGACACCACCGGTCGAAACGGTCGCGAGCGCCCAGTTCCCCGCCGCTGCGCCGTAGACACCAAGGAAGAGCATGACCGATCGTTCCGCGAGTTCGCTCTGGCCGGCCAGAGCGGCACTTCCGATCGTGGCGGCGGCGTCTGCCGATGACGTGTCGATCGGCGTTGGCTCCGTTCCCCCGTGCTGGTGACGCAGGAACTCGTAGACATTCACGAGCCCGGGGCCGGAGAGGATGCGTTCGGCACTCACTCTGCCGAAGCGCTGGCGCAGGAAGCGGAGCAACTCGACCTCGATATCGTCGATCGGAGCGAAGTCAGCATGGCCGCCTTCACTCGCCAGTGACCGCACAGGTCCGTCCCCGCGCAGCAGCGCCGACATCCCGAGCCCGCTCCCGGCCGCGATCACCGACAGGTTGCCGGCGTCCGCCTCGCCCGTCTGCACCGACACGTGAGCATCCTGACCGAGCTCCGGTACTGCCCACGCGAAGACCTCGACGTCGTTCAGCAATGCGACACTCGGGAGTGTCAGGAGTCGACTGAGTTCCGACCCCTCGACGGTCCACGGGAGGTTCGTGGTGACGACGCGGTTGTGCATCACCGGCCCCGCCACACCGAAGCCGGCGGCGTCGAGTGACGGCGGATCCGCGCCGAGGAAGTCCGCGATGATCTCGTTCAGCGACGCGTGCTGTCGGCTGCTGTACGTCTCGAGCCTGGCGACCGAGAATCCAGTCGTTCCGGGCTGAAGCAGTGCCACATTGGTCTTGGTACCGCCAACATCGCAAGCGAGGATCATGAGAGCGTCGGTTGAGTTGTTCGGTGACCGCTAGAGTGAGCACATACTGAAATCAACAGTGGAACGCAGCAGGGCGTCGGGATGCGCGCCATCAGGTATCCATCGATCCCTCGAATGACCGGAGTTCACGAACTCGCTCGCCGCACAGTCGCCAGGCCCTGCGGCGGCAGTTCGTGCAATGCCAGTGCGAGCGTCTCGACGACGCGGTCCGCATCCGACAATGTCAGTGGCATCGGCCCGCGGATCTTGATCACGTTGTGGTACGGCCCATCCGTACCCACCAGCACTCCGCGCTCACGCATCCGATTCACCACGAACGTCGCTTCGTCATCCGCCGGTTCCAGCGTCTCACGATCGCGAACGAGCTCGACGCCGAGGAACAGTCCGGAACCGCGCACGTCACCAACGATTTCGAACTGACTGACGAGTGGTTGCAGGCCACTCAGCAGCCGGTTGCCGACAATGAGTGCGTTGACCTGAAGCTGCTCGTCCTGCGTCACCTTCAGCGTCGTGCGTCCGGCAACGCACGCCGCGGTGCTCCCGCCGAATGTGCTGAAGTACTCCATGCCGTTGTTGAAGCTGTCGGCAATCGCACGGGTCGTGATCACGGCACCCATCGGATAGCCGTTGGCGATCGGTTTTCCGAGCACGACGATGTCCGGCACCACATCGTGAGCCTCGAAGGCCCAGAAGTGCGTGCCCATGCGCCCGAAACCGGTCTGCACTTCATCGGCGATACACACTCCGCCGGCCGCGCGCACGCGGGCGTACACGTCGCTGAGGAATCCGTCAGGCAGCATGATCTGCCCGCCCACACTCGGGCAGGTTTCGGCGACGTAGCCCGACAGCGTGCGCCCTGATGCCGTGATCGTGTTGATCACCGTGCCCACCTGTGATGCGAACCACGCTCCCGGGTGCGACTCCGCGCCATGCATGCGATAGACGTCGGGGATCGGTGACGTGTGCACCCAGTCCGGCGCACCCTGACCCCCCGGTCCCGCGTGTTTGTACGGACTGATGTCGATCAGCGTCGTCGTGTGACCGTGGTAGGCCGAGTCCATCACGATCAGGTCTCGTGCTCCCGTATGCGCCCGCGACAGGCGGAGCGCCAGTTCGTTCGCCTCACTGCCTGACGCCGTGAAGTACGCGACACTCAGCGACTCCGGCAGCAATGCCGTCAGCTCCTCGGCATACAGCGTGAGCTGTTCCTGCAGGTAGCGCGTGTTCGTGTTGAGCACGGCCAGCTGTTCACTCACCGCGCGCACCACACGCGGGTGGCAGTGCCCCACGTGCGCCACGTTGTTGTAGCCGTCGATGAATCGGTGGGCGACTTCGTCGTAGAGATACTGCCTGTACCCACGGACGATGTTGAGCGGGCGCGTGCCGTAGGAAATGCTGAGGTTTCCGCCGATGTGCGCCGTGCGCGATGCCGCGATGTCCGGCTTCGGCACGTGGTGCGGCAACCGCGTTGATGGAATCCCGAGGATGAGGTTCGGGTCGAGGAAGATACTCTTCCAGACGCTCTGCTGGCTCGCGCGCACGGCGCCGTTCACGTTGCACGGCACATCGAGCATGTCGGTGATCAACTGCACGTGAACGTGTGCCCACCAGTTGCCGTTGGTCGGTGCGCTGCCGATGCGCGCGAACTCGGTGCCATTGGTGATCGTCTGGCCGATCTGCAGTCCATCCAGCGAATCACGCGTCAGGTGTCCGTAGAACGAATGGAACGCGATTGGCTCTGCATCGTCCGTGACATGCCGCAGCACGATCAGCGGCCCGTAGTCGTGGTGGCTGTCGGCGTCCTCAAAGCCATGCACGACGCCATCCAGTGGCGCGTAGAGCGGCGATCCTGCAGCCAGCGACAGATCGAGCCCGATGTGAATCGTCCGGGGCTCGATGGCCGTCGCTTCACTCGGCCACTGATAGATCAGCCGTGCTTCACCATAGCCGCCTGCGCCAACCGACGCGCCATGTTCATCCAGCACGCGTTGCACGCGACGATCCAGCAGCGCAGGCGCGTTCTCCGCAGGCTCACTCGCGATGAGCGTGCTGCCGGCGCTGAAGTCGAGCGGCGCCACAGCTGCCATGCAAAGGTCGTGACCAAGCAGTGGCGCGAATGACGCCGATCGCCGCTGCAGATACGCGACGACCTTCGGTGCATGCGGCACCGGCGTGAGCCCACAGGCGTCGCGAAAGGCGTAGTGCGCAAACCGGGGATGCATGGCGGCAAGGATCGGCAGCACCTTCGCAATCGGCCCCTGACTGATGCTCAGGTATGCGTCATCCGGCCGCTCGGCGGTCTGCCTGGCGGCCATGCAGGCGCTGACGCAGAGCCGCATGCACATCAGGCTGAAGAGTGCGGAGATTTCCGGCTCGGTCAGCGGATGTGTCTCGTGGTAGCCTGTCAGCAATGCGGCGACTGCGGCAAGCGGATCATCCGAGCTTCCGAGTGCCGCGTATGCCATGGCAATCGCAACGTCGTTGACGGTGTGACTGCGGACCATGTCCCCGAAGTCGATGATGCCGGTGACGCTCTGCGACGCCGCGTCAACGAGGATGTTGTAGTCGTTCGCGTCGGAGTGGATGACGCTCTGCCGGAAACCGCCAAGCATCGGGACGACGTGTGCGTCATGGTACGCGGCCAGAGACGCGATGTGCGCGACCATGGAGGCGTCCGTGACCAGGTGCGCATGCTTGGCGACGACGGCCGAGGCCTTTGCCAGATCCCAGTGGAAGTCCCGGTGATACGCCGGGTGGTCGAAGGTCGCGAGCGCGTGATCCAGTCGCCCGAGTGCCCGGCCTATGTCCTGCCGAAGGGGGTGCGTCTGGAAGGGAGCGGAGCCGAGCGTCTGGCCTGGGAGGGCGGTGATGAGCCTGACGAAATGGCCGTCGTCGGTGGCGATGTCGTGGCCGTCGGTGGTCCGGATCAGGGCGGGGCAGAAGCCGAGCGGCGCCAGGTGGCGGAGGGCGGCGCACTCGGCTTCAAGCAGCTCGCGGCGTTCGTTCGCGGCGGCAATCTTGAGGATGAACCGGGAGCCGGTGGCACTCGTGATGAGGAAGTTCCTGTCGCGCTCGGAGGGCAGGGGGACGGCCGTCGCCGTCAGGCCGAACAGGCGCTCGCACAGGGCGCTCGGCTCGGAGATGTCTCCGGGGTGGGTGTGAGCCATACTGGAATTCTAGCGCGAAGGCATGGCCGGCTCGGGTCAGGATGTGCGCCGAGGTTCGGCGGCGGCGACGCGGGCGGCACGCCCGACGTAACGGATGCCCAGGCAGCGAGTCGGCAGGCCCTCCGCCGCCGATCACGGCGTGCGGTCGCAGTCAAGGACGGCGATGGCAGGGCGCGCGCTCAGAGCCGGGAACTCGCGTGTCCCACGCGCTCCGACCGACCTTCGGCGGGCGTCAGGCCACGCCGCTGTGTCTGAACGCCAGCGCGGGCGCGTCATCCGCACGATGACGCGCCCGCGAGTTTCCGTCACGCTCGACGGTCAGTTCTTCGCTTCGGGCTCGGCAGCGAATGCCTTCACCGTCCACTCGGTGCCCTTGTTGTTCCTGACGTACACCGAGTCAAGCGTCGGCCACAGCGGCTCGAGTGCGGCCCAGATGATCTTGCTCTTCTCGGTGTGCACCATCGAGATCAGCAATACGCCACCCGGATTGAGATACTTCACATATCGCTGACAACCCTTCGCTGCATCCCAGTGGTAGTACGCCGATTCATTGAACACGATCGCGTCGAACATGCCTTCTGGTTCGTAGTCGTTCATGTCTCCGGCAGCGAACCGCGTGACATCGTCCACCAGATCGGCGCAGTGCTTGACGGGTTCCTCGAAATCGATCCCGATGTAGTCAGACCACGGGCGGCTCAGCACACCACGCACGAGCATCCCATTCTCGCAGCCCATGTCCAGGACGCGACCGTGTGGCGCCAACCGGTGCAAGTATCCGATCAGGATCGAGTGATGCGCAATCTCGTCGAGATTCCTGAGCCATTCCCAGCCGCCTTCGGCAAACTGCTTGTTCCATCGCGAACGACGATCAACTCCGAGTGCCGAACGAACAGCGCGAACCGACTTCTCGTAGAGG
This sequence comes from Gemmatimonadaceae bacterium, assembly GCA_031373905.1. Taxonomy (GTDB): domain Bacteria; phylum Gemmatimonadota; class Gemmatimonadetes; order Gemmatimonadales; family Gemmatimonadaceae; genus JACMLX01. Next base: position 11,980 of record JANMNM010000291.1, read on the forward strand.
AATTCCGGCATACTCGCTCTCAGGTTGTTGAGCCGACATTCTATTGCAGGCGTTTGACTGGGTAAAGGGCCGTCACGCAGCTCCTGTCGCGCGCAATTGCAGCCGTGTTTTCACCTCACACGGCGGCGCACGACCGCTCGTGATTATTCGATACAATTGACGCGCATTCGTAACGCAGTCTGTGTGTCACGAGCCATGTGCGATGCGGAGCATTGCATGACAGTCAAAGCCGCACCGGGGGCATTCCCGAATCGGGTCGGCGGCCTCACTTCCTGTCGGTGCGTTGCGCTGGGGAGTTGTCGCCATGGGTGAGTCCATTCTGGAAAGCCACTCGCGGAACCGTGCGCAAATGCCAGTTTCAGTGGACCCAGCGGAAATGTGCCTGACAGGCTGGGTGCCCTCCTCCGCGCTGGCGACATTTCGGGAGGTGCGCACTCTGTCATCCAAAACGCTACCGACGCATCGTGAGACTGCTCGTGCCAACCGCCGCACGCTCTGCCCTTCTCGCTGCCTCGCTCTCGTTCGCGGCGCTGCCTGCGGCTGCCCAGCGGGCGATCGCAACCAGTCTCACCATTCCCGCGCCGCTCACGACCTGGGACACCGCCCTTCCACTCGGCAACGGACTACTCGGTGGGCTGCTCTGGGGCGGAGACTCGACGCTGAACCTGTCGCTCGACCGCGCCGACCTGTGGGATCTGCGACCTGCCGCGCCCTTCGGCAGCGCCGGCTACCGATACGCCGACATCATCCGCCTGGTGCGGGAGGCGAAGGCGGACTCGCTCAGAGTCCGCTTCGATGACCCGTACGACAACATCGCGCATCCGACGAAACTTCCTGGCGGACGCGTCGTGTTCGCGCTTGCATCACACACGAAACCGACAGGCTTCTCGCTGAACCTCGCCACCGCTGAAGCGACGGTGCGTACGACGACCGGCGAGGTTCACGGCATCTTCAGTGCAACCGATACCGTCGCGCTCTTCCGGTTCCAGAACTTCGCGCGCGTGTCGATCGTCCGACCGTCGTCACTGGCAAAGCTCGGCTACGACGATGCGAGCTACGGCAGCAATACGACGAATTCTGCCGGAGTTCACGAGCAGTGGATGGTGCAGCGCGCAGCGGGGAACCTTCGCTATGTGGTAGCCGTCGGCTCGCGTGACGACGGCGCGTCCAGCCTCGTCGCCATCACCATCGCGACCTCAGCTGACGGTGCAGATCCCGTGCGCGTTGCGCGTGCGAGGCTGCATCGCGCACTCCGCGCAGGGTACGAAGCAACCCGGCGTACCCATGCAACATGGTGGCGCAGGTTCTGGGCGTCGACGGCCTCGATCACCGTGCCTGACACCGCATTGCAGGCGCACCTCGATTTCGTCCAATACCTCTATGGCGCCGGCGCGAGGAACGGCGCTCCGCCCATTCCGCTGCAGGGTGTCTGGACGGCCGATGGGGGTGCACTCCCACCATGGAAAGGTGACCTGCACAACGACCTGAACACCCAGATGACGTACCTCGCCGCGCACGCCGCCGGCGCAGACGCTGCGATGACAGGCTGGCTGGAATTCAATTGGCGCTTGCTGCCGACCTATCGCCGATTCGCGCGCGATTTCTTCGGTGTGCCGGGTGCGGCGATCCCCGGTGTGATGGCACTCGATGGCTCGCCACTCGGTGGGTGGGGACAGTACTCGCTGTCTCCGACCATGGGGCTGTGGGTGGCGCAGTCATTTCACCTGCAGTGGCGATACTCGCGCGATGTGCGCTTCCTGCGTGAACGCGCGTATCCGTTCGTCGCCGAAATGGGACGTGCAACTACCGCGCTGCTGGTGCGTGGCGACGATGGCACGCTGCGGCTGCCGCTCTCCACCAGCCCCGAGATCTTCGACAACTCGATGAAGGCGTGGTTGCCGTCGATGTCCAACTTCGATCTGGCGCTCCTGCACTGGACCTTTGGTGCGCTGGACGAAATGGCGACCGCACTTGGCAGGACGCGAGATGCGGCACGATGGCGAAAGACGCGTGCTTCACTCACGCCGCTCGTCATCGATTCCGCGACGCGCACACTGCCGTTCGCGCTCGGCCTGCCGTACGCCGAGTCACATCGTCACTTCTCGCATGCGATGGCGATTCACCCGCTGGCGTTGCTGATGATCGACGATCCGACGGACAGCCTGGTCATCGAGCGCTCGCTCGACGAACTGCAGCGCTTCGGCAGTGACTGGTGGACCGGGTACAGTTTCGCCTGGTACAGCGCCATGCTCGCGCGCGCAGGTCGCGGCGAAGACGCTCTCGTGCAACTCGAGACGTATCGGCGCGCCTTCATACTGCCGAACGGGTTTCATGCCAATGGCGACCAGACGAATAGCGGCCTGTCGAAGTACACGTATCGACCCGTGACGCTGGAAGGGAACTTCCTCGCACTCCATGCGGCGCAGGAGATGCTGTTGCAGAGCTGGGGTGGCGTGGTGCGGATCTTCCCGGCGGTGAGCGCTCGATGGCGCGATGCGTCCTTCCGCGAATTGCGCGCAGAGGGAGGATTCCGGGTCAGTGCAACGCGCAGCGAGGGACTGACGCGCGAGGTCCGCGTCGTGAGTACCGTCTCAGGCGTGCTTCGCCTTCGCGATCCGTTCGACGCTGCACCGGTGACGTGGAACCGCCGCGACGTGCGACGCGTTGGGAACAAGTACGTGGTACGGCTATCGAGGGGTGACACGCTGACGGCAACACGCTGACAGCACGTGCCCGGTTACGTCGCCTTCGGCGTCAGCACCTTGGTCGTCCAGGTCACGGCTTTTGCGTTCGTGATCGTCACCGCGTCCATCGCTTCGTAGTGCGTGTTGCACTGTTCCCAGATCGCATCCGACTTCGGTGTGCGGTGCATCGAGACAAGAAACACGCCCGCGTCCTTCAGCATTTCCTCGTATCGGCGCAGGCATGCGATCGGGTCGCGATGGTAGTAGAGGCTTTCGTTGAAGACGATCGCGTCAAACCGCTCATCGGTCGTGAACTCGTGCATGTCCACCGCGATGAAACGCGTGCGCGCGTCGGCCTTGGCGCTCGCCCGGCGAATGGGTTCCGCGAAGTCGATGCCGAGGTACGAGCCGTACCGGCCGTTCAGGTGCTCGTGGAACAGGCCGTCGCCGCAGCCCACATCGAGCAGCGCACCGGCGGGCGTGAGACGTGTGGAGTAGCTGGCAAGCACTGCGTGATGCGCCATCTCGTCCAGACGATGAAGCCCGTCCCACACGCCCTTTGCGTACTGCGTGTTCCAACGCCGCTCGCGATCGAGGCCGAACAGTCGGCGAGTCGCGCGTGCGATCCGGAATGTCCAGGTTGCGTCAGACCGGCTCATGCGATCGTCAGGAGAAGTGGGATGCGTGATGATCGTGAAAGTCAGGCTACAGCCGGTGCCGCGTAGAGCTTCGCAAGCTTCAGGCCGAATTTCCACACGGGAAGCACCCCGCCGACGCTCATGCGGCCGAGCCGCAGCGGATTCCCGCCGCGTCGGTTCGCCCATCGCTTGAGTGTGCATGCAGACGTGTACCCCGCTGCCTCCACGAGACCGAGGGCAGCGCGATCGTGCGAACCATATGGAAAGGAGAAACTCGTCACCGGGTGACCAAGCGCCTGCTCCAGATCCTGACGGGATCCGGCGAGTTCAGGCGCAGCGTCGGCGGGATCGAGTCCCTTGATCCGTACATGGTGTCGCGAATGTGATCCGATCTCGTGCCCGGTCGCCGCGAGTGAGCAGAGCGCTGCGCGGTCGAGCAATGTTGCCGGAGGCGCGCCTGAATCCCACGCGTTCGTCCCGCCGAGTTGCGACGAGACGACAAAGATCGTGCTCGTCCAACCCCGTGCTTCAAGCACAGGAATCGCGTATTCCACCACGCTCGAGTACGCGTCGTCGAAGGTGATGGCAACAGGCCGCGGCGGAAGCGCGATCTCACCGCGCTGCCAGCGTGCCACATCCGTGACGGTGACGCCAGTGCACCCAAGTGCAGCCAGCAGCTGGACGTGTGCGCGGAACAGCGCTGGCGTCACGTAGTTCGAGTCGTGCTCGTAACCAGGCGGAGGCACTTCGATGCGATGGTAGCACAGCGCCGGGACACGCATCGATCAGGCCGTGCTGCCGACGCGCTGGCCGCTCTCGTGATCATCACCCGGCGCAGGATCCGGGCTCGCTGGTGTGG